>JAYTFN010000065.1:0-1178 GCA_043734325.1 Candidatus Adlerbacteria bacterium | reverse complement strand
GCCGAAATTTTATTTATTTGACGCTCGGCTCCGGTCCTCGACGCAGTGTGTGTAACAGCCATAAGTAAAAATATACCATAGAGAAAGACGGACAACGTGCACAATACCCCAAGTACAGCTATTGTTCGGTTCAAATATATGTTGTACAGAGTTATTTTGTGCATATTTTTTCAATGACTCGCAGTTTGGCGCTACGAGCGCGAGGATTACTTATAATTTCATTTCTACTTGGAACGAGTGGCTTTTTGTTTATAAGCACTCCTCCATTTTTAACAAAGTCTTGAAACAGGTGTTTGACTACCCTGTCTTCTATACTGTGGAAGCTTATAACTGCGATTCGCCCGCCGCACCCGAGATGATTCCAAACTCCTGTTACCCCTCTTTCTATGACTCCCAGTTCGTCGTTAACCGCAATGCGCAGGGCTTGAAAGGTCTTAGTTGCAGGATGGAGTCGTCCTCTGCGGTATCCGGGTGGTACCGCATCTCGTATTAACTCTGCAAGTTCGAGCGTTGTTTCGATGGGTTTGACTACCCTTCGCTCTATAATCGCTCTTGCTATACGACGTGAGTATTGCTCTTCACCGTAACCGTAGAAAACGTCTGCAAGCGTTGTCTCGTCCCACTCATTAAGAATTTCTTGAGCATTAAAGCCACTTGCCGGTGTCGGGCCGTAGCTCATGGACAACGGCTCATCGTGTAGAAATGAGAATCCCCTGCCTGATGCGAGCTGACTTAAATTCCATCCAAGATCAAATATTGCTTTTTGTACTTCGCCGCGCGTGTGCTTTTTTATTATTTTTTCCGCATCACTAAAGTTGCCTTCAACCACCTCAACACGTTCTTTAAATTTTTCAAGTCGTCCGCGCGTGGCCAGCACAGCATCTGGGTCGGCGTCTACTGCCAGTACGCGCGCTTCAGTCTTGTCTAACACTAGGAAACTGTGTCCACCGCGCCCTGCCGTCGCATCAAACACTATATCTGTTGGCTGAATATCCAAGTTTGCGAGTACTTCTTCAAGTAATACAGTGGTATGCGTTGAGTGATCATACTTTGCCTCAGCTGTCTTCTCTGACTGCTGCTCATGTACATAGCCGCCCTCCTCTCGCTGGAGACGCCCTTGTACACGAACATGAGTCAAAGATCGGGTAATCATATAGTTTTATAGAATTCCCAAGTCA
>JAYTFN010000064.1:0-2112 GCA_043734325.1 Candidatus Adlerbacteria bacterium | reverse complement strand
TCTTTTTGAATTGCCTCAACAACATCTTCTCCTGCTCCTGCTCGTATAAGCGAATTTTGTAGTTTAGACGAATCAAATGATTCAACCGTTCTATCAGTTTTTGAAACCAACACAGTCATTATTGTATGTGCGCCTCGACAACAGTGAAGGTTACAGCTTCGTTGTTTATTTTTACGCTGTCTAAAATTGAAGTGCTAGCTACTTGCATCGAAGGGTACGTAACTGAAAAAGGTACAGATGGTACGCTCACCGTACTGTCGCATCCTGTAGAAGGTCTAGAAATTGTTACGGAAAGTTCAAGACGAGTAGGAGCTCCCTGTGCTACTGAGATCTTGCTCGACAAAGTATCGCATTTTGGAATTACAAAAGCTCCGCTGTATATGTGGACTCCATTGAGTATGTTATGGAAGACAGGAATTGGTTGTGGTGCATGGAAGGTGGTGTCGAGTGTGGTGTGTTGTATCACTGGCAGGGTGCGTACTGGAATTTTATACGAAGTAACAGTCCACCACGCCACAAGGATAATAAATAGGAAAATTATTATAGAGAAAGCGCTCGTATCTTTTAACATACAGTATACGAAGTATACGTTGTTATATTAAAACAAGTGTCGACTTATCAACAATACCCCCACCAATACACCGTTCTCCTTTATATAAAACAAGTGATTGCCCTATAGGTATGTAATGTGGCTCAAGCAACACAACGCGCACGTGGGTACCGGATATATCCAGGTATGTACGTATTAGTTTTTGACGATATCTATACCGCGCATGATATTCGCCGTTCATGACTTTCCCTATCCAGTGTACAGAAGTGAGTACTACCTCTGTTGCGGATGCATCTTTTGGAAATTGATCTTTAGAAATCGTAATTGTGTTCGCTTGAATATCCTTTGCAATAACATACTGCGGCACCTGTTCCCCTTTTTGTTCATCAATAGAGAAACCGTGTCGTTGACCGAGCGTGTACAACTCCACTCCCTTATGTGAACCCACTTTCTCTCCACTTTCTGAAATAACGGGTCCCGTTTTTGGCCGCAGTTCTTTTATTAACATGTCCTGCATAGAAATATCTCCTAAAAAACATATACCCTGGCTATCCTTGCGTCTTGCGTTGGGTAAATCAAATTTTTTAGCCAGTACGCGCACTTCAGTTTTATCCATGTGTCCTACAGGGAACAGTGTGCGGGATAATTGCTCCTCGCCTACCATCCATAAAAAATAACTTTGATCTTTATTTTCATCACGTCCTTTATATAACTCAGTACTTTTTTTTTCATGTTGCTTTATTTGGGCGTAGTGGCCCGTCGCAACAAAATCAGCGCCATTCTTCATAGAATACTCATAAAAAAGGCCAAATTTAATTTCTCGATTGCACAGTGTATCTGGGTTAGGTGTATTGCCCTTTCTAAACTCTTCAAGCATGTATGCAAAAACACGTTGTTCGTACTCATGAGATAAATCAATTTCTTGAAACGGAATTCTAAGGTGCGCTGCAACGCGCATTGCGTCTTGCCGATCGGCAATAGCAGGGCACGGGTACCCGGGGAGCGCAATTCGTATAAAAACACCGGTAACGTCAAAATGGGCACGTTTAAGGAGCGCTGCAGATACCGCAGAGTCGACTCCACCGGAAAGTCCTACAAAGACT
Source organism: Candidatus Adlerbacteria bacterium (assembly GCA_043734325.1). Taxonomy (GTDB): domain Bacteria; phylum Patescibacteriota; class Minisyncoccia; order Phycocordibacterales; family SBAW01; genus GWA1-54-10. The sequence goes on along the minus strand of JAYTFN010000064.1, from coordinate 459 downwards.
TTTTTTTGGTTTTTAGTTTTATGTGCAAACATTATTTAAGATAGTGCTTTTGTTTCGCCAGGTGTTCAGTATAGGTAGCGCTATAGTGAAAATCACCATTAAGGTCTGATAAGTAAAATACGTATGTGGTAGGGACAGGGGTCACCGCCGCAAGGATTGAATCTATACCCGGGTTGGTAATTGGTCCAGGAGGCAAACCTTTATGTATGTAGGTATTGTAGGGAGAATTTACTTTAAGATCAGTGCGGGTAAGTTGCAAAGAATTTTTACCAATAATGTATGGGAAGACCGCATCAACCTGCAGAGGCATACGTACTTCCAAACGCCTCCATAAAATCCCAGCTATAACTTTTTTACTCTTAAGGTCATTCGCCTCTTTTTCCAAAAGCGAAGCCATAGTCACTATTTCAGAAATAGGTTTTCCAAAACTTGCTATTGCAGAGGCCACTGAAGGTTCAC
>JAYTFN010000063.1:0-2818 GCA_043734325.1 Candidatus Adlerbacteria bacterium | reverse complement strand
AAGCCGCGCTTCAATCGACACTGTGCGGCACGATTTCGACTAAATCGCATGAACGAAGTAGATACAAACGCAAAAATAATTTGGGAGTACATGCTTATGCATCAGGAGCTCAAGAAAGCCGACGCTATTCTGGTGTTCGGCAGTCATGATGTGCTCCCTGCTGAGAGAGGAGCAGAGTTATTTCTTGAGGACTGGGCTCCGCTTCTTGTTTTTTCCGGCGGATTTGGGAGTCGATTGAGTACTGAAAATTGGGACATGCCTGAAGCAGAAGTTTTTGCAGATATTGCTATTAAAAGAGGCGTTCCACCGGAAAAAATCTTGAGAGAAACGGCCGCAGAGAACAGCGAACACAACGTCACATTTACCCGAAAACTCTTAGAGGAGAAAGGACTAAATCTGTGCACATTCATTGTGGTGCATAAACCATATATGGAGCGACGCACCTATGCGACATTCAAAAACTTTTGGCCAGAGCCGGAAATTGTCGTAACCTCTCCAGAAATTTCATTTGAGGAGTATTCCACAGATAATTTGTTCAAAGAAAGGCTCATCAATCTGCTTGTGGGAGATTTGCAACGGATCAAAGTATATCCTGCAAAAGGTTTCCAAATTCCACAAGAAATTCCAGCCGAAGTTTGGAGCGCCTATGAAAAGCTTGTCGAACTTGGGTACACTAAGTACCTTGTGAAGAACTAGCCGGATATGAAAGGTAAAAAGATATACATAGTGGGCATTGGAGGCATCGGACTGTCGGCGTTAGCACAGCTTTTTCACCATGAGGGCGCGGTGGTTATAGGGTCGGATAGGAGCGAATCGCCGACGACCGCAATGCTTCGTGCTGCGGGAGTTACGGTGCATATTGGCCACGCAGCTTCGCAGGTTCCTGAAGATGCTTCGATGCTTGTATACAGTGACGCTATTGTTGAAGGGTCTGACGGGTTCGTCGAGCGGGTCAAGGCGCGCGAACTACATATACCGGAGCTCAGTTACTTTGAAGCGCTTGGTAATATGGCGCAAGGGAAAAAAGTAATAGCTATCTCAGGAACGCACGGTAAAACAACCACGACCGCGATGATAGCAAAAATTTTAATAGATGCGGGAGAGGACCCAACGGTCGTGGTGGGAAGCATTTCGGCCGATATGAAAAGTAATTTTCGCGCAGGCAAAAGTGATCTCTTTGTCGTTGAGGCGTGTGAGTATAAACGACATTTCTTGACCTTCCGCCCGCGTCTGCTCGTCATAACAAATATTGAGTTTGATCATACGGATTACTTTCATGACCTCGACGATGTTGTTGCTGCATTTGCCGAGTCGGTAGCGGTAGTGGAAGGGGCGGGGGACATTGTGACAAACCCACACAATGCATCAATTGCAAAGGCGCTTATCGGACAAGAAAGAAGTGTCGTTGATTTTACGAAAGAAGAGGTGCCGGACCTTCTACAACCGGGCGATTTTAATAAGGAAAATGCGCGAGCCGCTAAAGCTACAGTGCACACCATTGCGCCGCATATCACAGAAAGTCTCATAGACGAGTCCCTTGCGACGTTTCGCGGTACCTGGCGACGTTTCGAATATAAAGGCCTACTTCCAAAGGGCGCTGCGCTGTATGACGACTATGCACACCACCCGACAGCTGTTAGTAAAACTATTATCGCTGCAAAAGAAAAGTTTCCACATAAAAAAATTGTAGTGTTTTTTCACCCGCACCTCTACAGCCGTACGCGCGATTTATTCAATGACTTTGCGCAGGCTCTATCCTATGCGGACGAAGTATATATTCTTCCTGTATATGCGGCGCGTGAAGAATATGACTCAAGTGTCTCAAATGAGGTGCTCGCGTTGACTATAAACAAACAAGGGGGCAAGGCCCAGGCTCTTTCCGGCATGGAAGAGACGACTCAAATACTCCGTGAGCTCTCAAATGACGTCGTTGCTTTCACTATGGGCGCCGGTGACGTCTACAAAGCGGGCGAGGAGGCGTTGAAATAAAAATCAAAGCTTATTTTTTTTGAGCGGGCCAGGGAAGTGGCATGAGTTCGTCTATATCGAACTCTTTTGTTTCTTCATGGGCATTTACAAGAATAAGAAGTAAAGGTGTGTCGGAGCGCAGCCTGCTCTCCCAAAGCAACTGTTTGCACATATGACAAGGCGCGGTGAACTCTCCGGAATCAAGCGTTTTGTTGCTCGTTGCTGCCATTGCAAGAATTGTTCCTTCACCATGAGCAGCGGCATGAGCGAGAGCGAGTTGTTCTCCATGTAATGAAAGAGAAGCGGTATCAGACCAATAGTTTGCTGCTGAATATATATTGCCTTGGTCAGTCAGGACCGCAGCAGCATAGACGCTTGGGCTATCTTTCGGGTACGGATTTTTCATGGCAGCGATTGCTTCAGCAACTAGTTTCTTCTTTTGTTCTTCAGAAATCATGGGGTTAGTATAACCCCGATGGAAAGTATTTGAACTCCGGCATCTCTCAAAAACGTATAGCACTGTATCTTCCAAATCTTGTCAAACTGTTGTAATGTGTCACTATGTCAGGCAAACTTTCCGTCGTGGCAACGCCAATCGGTAACCTTGAAGATATTACGCTTCGGGCTTTGCGTGTGCTCAAAGAGGCTGACGTTATCGCTTGCGAAGATACACGCACTTCTAAAAAGTTGCTCTCTCATTTTAATATACATACTCCGCAAACCTCTTTCCATACGCACAGTGGAGAAAAGGGTTTCGCAAAAATTACAGCCTATCTGGAAGAAGGGAAACATGTTGCGCTCATATGCGATGCCGGCACCCCAGGAGTATCCGACCCCGGGCTCGAATTAG
>JAYTFN010000062.1:0-1580 GCA_043734325.1 Candidatus Adlerbacteria bacterium | reverse complement strand
TTACCAGTCCAGCTCGCCGGTCTTGTACTCGGTCACGCGGGTTTCGAAGAAATTTTTCTCTTTTGGCATGTCTATAATTTCAGACATCCAAGGGAAAGGATTGTCTTTGTGGTACTGGCGCTGAAGTCCGATGCGCTCGAGGCGGCGGTCGGCAACGTGCTCGATGTATTGCTTCACTGTTGTTGGAGTTAGGCCGACGATACCAAGGGGAAGTGCGTCGTCTGAATATTTCTTTTCGAGTTCCACTCCTTTCATAATTTTTTGCGTAAGGTCGTCGCGGAACTCTTTAGTCCATATCTCCGGGTTTTCTTGGACAATGGTGTTTATGAGGTCCGCACCAAACGCTAAGTGGACCGACTCATCGCGCAAAATAAACTGGAACTGCTCACCGATGCCCACCATGCGGTTCTTGCGTAGCATGGAAAGCATCATAACGAACCCTGCATAAAAGAAGATGCCTTCCATGATGACGTAGTATCCGACGAGGTCGTGCACAAAGCGTTGGATATTTTCAGTACCTTCAGTAGTAAAGGTCGGATCAAAGACGTTCTTGGTCATATTGATAACGAACTCATCCTTTTCTTTTATCGAGGGAATAGTTTCATACATTTTGTATATCTCATCAGGGTTGAGTCCTAAACTGTCGCAGCAATAGATAAACGTGTCGGTATGGACCGCTTCTTCATACGCTTGGCGAAGTATGTACTGCCGCGCTTCAGGGTTCGTGATATGGCGGTATATTGCCAAGACGAGGTTGTTAGCCGTCAAAGATTCAGCAGTAGAAAAAAAACCAAGGTTCCAAAGAATCATCCGGCGCTCGTCCTCAGACAACCCGCCCGGTTTCTTCCACAGCTCCACGTCCTGTTGCATCGGCACCTCTTCAGGCGTCCAGTTGTTTGCAACACCCTTCTTGTAATGCGTACGTGCCCACTTGTACTTCATAGGAAGTATTTTGTTCGGGTCCATACTTCCGCCCCCATTTATAATTCCCATATATTTATATTCTACCTTCGGCGATTAAATGAACAAGATTTTTTAGCACAAAGCGTTCATTTTCAAAAGTGTACAGGGGTTGACATATTGCTAAAAAATGACAAACTAGTGATGGTGTCCGCAGAATGACCTATGGGATGGCCCATAGCATCTGCGCAACATGGAGTGCACAATGACTCACAGACGAGATGAACTGGGTAGCCAAGATGTGGAATCCAGTCTGAAGGCATGGGCCGAAGCCAATGGGTACGTCGCGAAATACACGGATTTCTCATATCGAGGACCCGAGGCCTTCAGAACTGGGCCCCACCCGGGTGCCGCAGCCTTGCTACGCATGAATTTACCGCCCGCACAACTCTAACGAGTTGGTGTGGGTTTTTTTATATTATGCACTACAGCTCTCACATGTTTCTCCAATTATTTCTACTTTCGGTTTAATCATGCCTTTGTTGCGGGAGGCTTCTTCGGCTAGGAGTAGAGTGAGGCGATCGCCTGATTGTTCGCCAAATGACTTCTCCGTAGATGGTATAGGGTCTGTTGCGGGGGTGTAGGCTTGCGCTAAGGGAGTCTCGCGAGCTATCGAGGCG
>JAYTFN010000061.1:0-4518 GCA_043734325.1 Candidatus Adlerbacteria bacterium | reverse complement strand
GCATGCGCTCATAGATCTCTTTGGGTGTGAGAGGGGCTGACATCAGTCCAAGTTAGCAGAGGGGTGAGGAAAGTGCAGTGAAGGGTGTGAGCAGTTACTATACCCTTAGTTCACTAGAAACTCTTTTTGTGTTATTAAATTTTGAATTTCTTCAGTATCTCCTGCTTCAAGCACCACTTTTTTCCATGCGTCATACTGCGGATGACCTGTTGGTGTTTTGAATGAGTCGAGCGTATGCGGTGAGCCATGTGCTACCACCGCTGCCCAGTCCCATATCTCCGGTGTTTGAAATAGTACGTGCATCCCTTCGAGCGACTGTAACCCTAGGTGGGCCTGAAACATCATCGGTAGCTTTTCGTAATAGAAGGCAACGGGTACCGGAATGGTACCGAATTCATTTATTACATTTGTATTTAAAACCCTATTACCTGCATACAACTCATGCATCGCTTCTCCAAGAGCATCAAACCTATCCACAAACTTCACTACCTGAGCCTCTGTACTACCGTAATCAAGAATGTCTTCGAGCATATCTGCGTACCTATGGCCGTGAACTAATAGTGGAAATTGTGTTGCCATCGTTTTAATTGCACGTCGCTCTTCTTCATCCAACTGTGCTAGCTCTACCGGTGTCATTTTACTTTTGTTACCAGCCTGATAGTCGCCAGTTACAAGTTCAGCGTCATCATGCACCAAAGCCATAGTGAGCGCGCGGTCAATATCAAAAGAACCTGAAAAGGTTTTGGTGATAACCGCTTCAAGACTCGCTAAAAGCCACGCAACTCGCTTGCTGTGCGAAAAATCCGACGAGCGATAAAAAACGACAGGGTATAAAGAATATCTCCCAATTGCACGAAGCCCTTCCTCGCGATCAGGAAACGTCGCGAGCTCCTCCAAAGATTCTTCTATTGTCTTATGCATAAAATTAAAAATCCACCCTAGTACTCTAGCGTGGATTTTCAGTGCTGTCTCGTCACAGCGGAGCAAATAAGTTTTTGGGAATGTAGGGAGGCGCGTCGGCGCTGTACGTAGGAAAATTTATAGGCTAGCTAAGCGAGAGAAAAGAAATCATATTTCTATTCCGAGCGAGCGACGCATATATCGTTGATATCAGCAGGAAATTTTCCGCTTTCCCGAAAACTTATTTGAGGAGCCTCTACAGGTCGAGGTCTTTCATCGCGTCGTCTACGGACTTCATAGTCGGTGACGGGGCTGGCTCGTGGGAGCCGTCCCAGCCGGTTGCTTGTGGGCCGCCGGTTGATTCAGCGCTACGAGTACCGCCCACGGGCTCGTTAATTTTGAGGTTTACGCGCGCATTGTGCTTCATGCCCACCACGCGAAGTAATGTTCGGATTGCTTTGGCTGTATTACCCGAGCGTCCTATCACTTTACCCATGTCGTCCGGGTTGAGGTCAAGCGTCAAGAGGACACCCATCTCATCAACCGAGCGGCCTATCTTTACATCATCTGCATGCTCTACCAATCCCTTTACCACAAATTCTAAAAATTCCTGATCTTTCTCTGCCATTGCCGTATATTTATATGGGTTTAATAAGTACCCTAAGATTACTCTGTGGGCTCAGTAGACGCAACTACGTTATCCTCAGACGGTGCCGCCACTGCAACCGGTACAATTGCAGGCGCTACCTCAGCCACAGGTTCTTTCTTAGGTGCTGTCTTCTTTGGAAGAACGTTAATCTTTTTTCCTTCTATAATTTTATTTGAAACAAGCAGGTTGTGCACCGTGCCAGACACAGTCGCGCCGTGATTCATCCAATGCAAAATTCTGTCTCCTTTGAGATCAACTCGGTCAACACGTGGGTCGTAGGAACCAACCATCTCGAGATAGTTTCCAGTCTTAGATTTCTTTTTTGAGTCAACGACAATGACGCGAAAAGATGGATCGTTTTTTCGGCCGCGGCGCTGGAGTCGTATAGTTATCATTTTTGAAAATAGCCTCCGAAGGAGGATTAGAAAGACTGTATCAGGTTCTGGTCTAAAGTCAATAAATGCCGTATATTAAGCCCACTCATGACTCCATACCAGGGCCACAAACCCCAAGAAAAAAAGCTGATAACAGGCATTATTTCAGTAAGCCGCAAAGGCGTAGGCTACGTTAAGTGGTCAATTCCAACCGAAGGACAAGACACCTCGAGCACAAAACAAATTACCCCTAAGGATGACATTGAAGTTCAGCCCGACAATTTAGGTGGTGCTTTACACAACGATATCGTTGAAGTAGAGCTCTCCGGACTCTTTCCCCGTCCAAAAGGCAAAGTACTAAAAGTAATTGAGCGCGCTCGCACTGAGTTCGTATGCACTCTTAAAGAAATTCGAGGTGGGTGGGTAGCCTTGGCTGATGATGGACGCTTCTATCGACCGATAATACTCGTCAACACTCCAGTCGACGCGAAGTCGGGACTTAAAATATTGGTAAAGCTAGTTGCATTTGACGGCACCTCGGACCCAACGGGCGAATTGCTTGAAGTTATTGGAAATGCCGGAGATCATCGCACTGAGATGAACGCCATCGTTATGGAACACGGTTTTCGAACTGACTTTCCAGAGGCAGTGTCAGCAGAGGCAAAAAACGTTGAGTTACATCAAGCTGAGTCAATTGCTGCAGAATCTAAAAATCGTGCCGACTTCCGCGGGGTCACCACTATGACCATTGACCCAGCCGATGCTAAGGATTATGACGACGCATTATCTGTGCAAGATTTGGGAAACGACGAATTTGAAATAGGCATCCACATAGCAGACGTTACTTTTTTTGTGCGACCCGGCTCAGCGCTAGACGACGAAGCAATTAAACGCGGCACCTCTGTGTATTTAGTAGACGCAACTATCCCTATGCTCCCCTTGGAGTTGTCCGGTAATGTATGCAGTCTTCGCCAGGATGAGGACCGACTTGCCTTTTCAGCAATATTCAAAATTAACTCCAAAGGTCACGTGTTGGATCGCCGCTTCGAGCGCACCATTATCCGCTCCGACAAACGATTTACCTACGAAGAGGCACAGGAAGTACTCAACACACAAGAAGGGCCATTCCTCGCCGAACTAAATACGCTTCGCTCACTTTCGCGCATACTTCGCCGTGAGCGAGCGAAAGATGGGGCAATAGACTTCGGCGATAATGAAGTGCGATTTGTGCTCGACGACACCGGTAAGCCGCTTCGTGTGGTGCGAAAAGAAAGAATCGAAACTAACCTCCTTATCGAAGAGTTCATGCTTTTGGCGAACCGTGAAGTTGCATTTTTCGTTTCAAAACTTGCTGAAAAAACACCTGACTCACCCATCTTCCTATACCGCATCCACGACGAACCAAAAGCCGACCGCATAGACGAACTGGGGACCTTCGTACGTGCTATTGGATATGATTTTAAAAAAGGCAAAAAATATACGGCACGCGACATCTCCGACCTGTTGCAACAAATTCAAGGCAAACCCGAAGAGCATCTCATCCGCACCGCAACTCTGCGCTCGATGGCCAAGGCAATTTACACCACCAGAAATATTGGCCACTTCGGCTTGGCTTTTGACTACTACACGCACTTTACTTCTCCCATCAGGCGCTACCCCGACATGCTGGTACACCGCATCTTAGCCTCTCACTTAAGTGGCAAACCAATGAGCAAACAAGAGCTCAGTGGACTCGAACGAATGTGTATTGCAGCGTCGGAACAAGAAGCGAAAGCAGTGTCAGCCGAACGCGACTCCATACGCTACAAGTCTGTTGAATTTATGTTAGACAAAGTGGGCCAAGAATTTAGTGGGGTTATTTCCGGCGTCACAGACTGGGGCTTGTATGTCGAAGAGGAAGAAAGTGCGGCTGAGGGACTCGTGCGCATCAAAGCGCTCGGCGATGATTTTTACAACTACAATCAAAAAGCGTACGCATTAGTTGGTGAGAGAACTAAAAAGAAATATACACTAGGTGACAAAGTACGCATCAAACTAACCGCAGCAGACCTCTCGGCCCGTACGTTAGATTTTGAGTTAGTGAAATAAGAATTGATGCGATTACACTACTGCACATTCCTAAGAATAATTAGGATAATCAGCAGCCTTTTTTATAAAACGTATCTAAAATAAAAAAAATATACACCCAGCCGCGTGGGTGTATCTAACACAAATTGTTGCTTGTAGGCGTATTAATTGCGACCGTTACCGCATCCACCCGGATGGGCATGACGTAAGCCTCGATCACGCAGAGCAACCGCACAAGGTGGCACTTTATACAGACTCTGAATTGACTGCATAAACTCGCCACGCAAGTGTGGAGGAACTTGAGACCAATCGTTAAGGTCAACTGGAATACCACCAATCACCTTCCAACCGACAACGGTATTGTTTCTGACTGTTGCGTAGTAGTGTACCCCATCGTCAAGGTCAACACATTCTACGATATTCATCAGTCCTGCTCATCAGCTCTCCAACGATCCACACTAGTTTCAATTGTGAAGCGCTGTTCGTCACGCATTTGAGCGGCAGTTAGCTTCACAGATGTCGTGGGCA
>JAYTFN010000060.1:0-1054 GCA_043734325.1 Candidatus Adlerbacteria bacterium | reverse complement strand
GGTCATTACAAACATTGAGTTTGACCAAAAGCCGCGGGTGAAAAGTAAGGAAGTGGCGCTTATATTCACAAGCTTCCACAACAAAAAAATCACTTTTGCCCGCACGAAAATTACTCTTCATATCCACAGCAATACTCCCTACAATCACAGTCGGGTCTTCGCCCGCGTCAGTTAAGATCTTTGCGATCATTGCCGTTGTCGTTGTCTTACCATGCGTGCCGGAAATTGCTATCACCTTCTTTCCCTGCGCTATTTTACCAAGCGCTTCAAAGTAACTGAGCTCAGGAATATGTAGTTCGCGCGCCTTGACCCGTTCGGCGTACCCGTCAGACCCTTCAACAATAGCGTCGCTGTACACAAGCATCGAAGCGTCTTCTGGAACCTGCGTAGTATTGTGCCCCATATGTACCGTAATTCCCGCTGCACGAAGCATCGCGGTCGTCGGCGATTCGCTCCTATCCGACCCTATAACCTCTGCGCCCTCATGGTGAAAAAGCTGTGCAAGTGCTGACAGTCCAATGCCTCCAATACCCACTATGTATATCTTTTTACCTTTCATTTTTAAATACAATATCAGAAATATTCTTAAATTTGTCTACTTTTTCCATTTTATTGCAATCCTTGGACCGCTTCTATGAACTGGTCGTTGCGGTCGTACTCGTTTGTAAACATACCAAACGAAGCAAAGGCTGGTGACAAGAGTAGAACATCTCCTGGTTTTGCAGCTTTAAACGCCGCTTCGGTTGCTGCGCCTATCGACTCATATTCAATCGCCCCAGGTACGTGCGGACGTACGCGCACAGTACCAGAACCTTTAAGCAAAAGTACGGTTTTGCAGTGTGTACTAATTTCTCCTAACAGAGCGCCCATATCGAGGCCCTTGTCGGAGCCGCCCATAATAAGCACTACATTTTTCTTCTCGCCAAATGAGCGCAGTGCCGCTACAGTCGCGTCGGGCGTTGTTGCGTTATTGTCGTTATAAATTTTAACCCCTTTCACTTCGCGCAAAAATTGCAGTCTGCCGGGGATACTTTCGAACGATTCGAGCGAGTCT
>JAYTFN010000059.1:0-1802 GCA_043734325.1 Candidatus Adlerbacteria bacterium | reverse complement strand
GTATAACCTTTCATGATTCTACTGATTATTAGTTACTAATCATACAGTGATCCCCATGTTTACCAGTGTCTACGTTTCGGGGGGCGGTTCACTGTCCCCATATCCCATTCAACCTAGCACACTGGAGGACCGACGCAGAGCGTCGAGGTATGGGGAATAAAAACTATGAGGGACTTCTTCGCAGTGACTCGGGTATGATTTTCCCCAAAGTTCAGCGCATGGATACAAACTTCATGCGTACATCCATCACTAAACAGAGGTGGTGGGAACGCCTCATTATGGGCCGGCTCCTGACCGAAGGGATGTTACTCCTCGATGAGAACGGCGACAAAATCACCGAAGTTTGCGAGATAGGTGGATGGACCTATCTGCCCTACGCTCATGGCGGTGGGTGGCACAGAACGGAAACGGTATACGAGGCGCTTCGTCGCATCGGTACCGAAAACATAATTCGCGTGAAGTACGCCTTCTACTACTTCAATCGTGGACGTGTGTCCAATGTGATGATTTACAAAACCCCAAAGGATTGCACCTTGTTGGAGTTGTTCGTCCAATACGACAAGGAAAGCCTAAAATAAATGCACGAAAAAGTAGCGGCAGTATAATTACTGAAAGTTGAGCTCGCGTTTCGGCGCGGGCTCTTTTTATTTACCTATATAGTTCAATACTTTGATGGTTGTTAAGAAGAAGGAGAAAGTCATACAGTTGCGAGGGCTGTTTGGAGAGAGAGGGTGGCTTGATAGTACTCCCAGAAGCGAGAAAGATAGCTTTTCAAGCAGTTCGAAGTTTTATATAACGAGTCCACTAAAAATGTATTTTTGTTAGACATGACAGTGGAGAGGTTATTGATATCGCTTTTGGCCCTCGGGTGAGCGAGCTTCGAGAAGTTTCCTGGGAAGAATTTTTTTAGAGAATCGACACCAACAGGTTGGTCTTTCGATATGTGGACATGGTAGTACCCGGCGAGGAAAATCAAGCGTACAGTTTTATATCTGCTGACAGCCCTTCAGATGTATTTGAAGATGAAACCGAACTCCCTGAAGTAAACGAGCTGGCACAGGAGAATGTAAAAAATAATTTTTCAGGAGAGTAGGTGAAGTAAGGATTCTGTGCTCACAAAATAAAACCGCCTCATTTTCATGGGCGGCTTGGAAAGAAGGAGGTTACTTTCTGCAATACAGCCGAGCTCCGTTATAGGAGAGAAAGCACGCAAGAAGGACAACGAGCACACTCACCCACCAAGGGATTGAAAATCCGTTGATTGTTACTGTCCATCCCATAAGCTGTCGCAGGAACTGTACAAAGGCTATTAAGGCAAAGACGATGCCCGTTACCAAATTATAGTTTCTTTGTGCTAACACTAACAGAGTCCTCCTGATGCAGCTACCGGGAGTCTACTCCCTACCGTCCTGCCCTGCAACTATGCTATGTATTCAGTGCGTATGCCCCACATGCTCCAGAGCTTCATTTTCTTTCATGAGCACGGCTGGATCTTTCGCTGGCTTGACCATGCCTACGATAATCCACACGGCGACTACGGTAGTAATAGGGACTGCAAGAATGAGTCCAATACTCCCGATCATGATACAAATAAGGATCTATCCATTTTCCCCGAAGCCGACGACAAAATCGCATGTGTGGGTTTTTAGCGGGTGAACACGCAAAAGAAAAGGGCACCCGTCGGTCGAAACCGTGAGCGCCCCTCAATTCTTCCTTCTTCTTACTGCTTGTACTTTATCGTGAGTTCCTCCCACAGGTGCAAGGACTCCTTGTACGTGAAGTACGAAATACGTTCGCGCAGT
>JAYTFN010000058.1:0-1489 GCA_043734325.1 Candidatus Adlerbacteria bacterium | reverse complement strand
TTTCCTGTATAGAACGGGTGGCACGCAGAACAAATTTCGATAGATAGACTTTCCTTAGTCGAACCCACAGCAAAGGTGCTGCCGCATGCGCAGAGCACTTTAGCCTCAGGAAAATACGTTGGATGTGTCTTCGTTTTCATGCTCTCCAATATACAGAGATATGTTGACTTTGGCAAGTGTGCCGTTTCGATTAGTAATTACACTCCGGAGTGAGTGCTTTTCCTTCTATAATATTTATCTGACATTGATAGTTGGCGGCGTAGTTTGCTACCTCTTCTCCATAAAATTGCAGACTTTTGGTGTTTGTGTTGGCGCAGCCTGCCAAGTAACACATTGCAGAGCGAAATTCTGCTGATTTAGTTTGTGCGTCTGCTCCATCGTCTGTCAGTAAAAGTGCAGAGGCCATAAAAGCATCCTGAGGATTCCAAGGGCTTGGTGGAGTATTGCCGGTGCGCTTCCCTATACGGTCTTTAGATTGGTCATACTGATAGTCGGGCTTACGGTAACCCGCATACATTGCCCACGTCGAGGGGATAAACTGTGCCGGACCCATAGCCCCTCCCCAGCCATACCACTGCTTTTTGGAAACAGGAACCGCGGTAGGGTTAAGTCCAAGACTTGCCGTAATAGCTTTAAAAATTGGCACGTCGCGCGTTGGGTGCATGTCTATTTGATATGTCCCTTTCCCAACATTCTGCCCGAGGTTAGACTCTTCGGTAATGATGCCAAGCAAGAACGCAGGACGGATGCCCGTTTCTTTTTCGGCAAGTTTTGCATAATCCAAAGCACGACCGAATGGAATAGAAGCAGAACCGGTAAGTGAAAAGAGTGCCGTACGAATTTGCGAAGCAGACTTTTGCGTCGTTTTTATTAGTTCTTGATATGATTTTTCTTGACCTTTTGTGTCCGCCAGTACTTTTTGTTTCTGTTTTTGCTGTCCCGCTATATTTTGATGCTGTTGTTGCTGGGCCGAACGAAGTTTTGCTTCTTCGTCGAGCTTTCCCTGCAAGTCTTGTTTTTGCTGCTGCGTAAGGGTTCTAGTGGCGATAATTTTAACGAACGAATCCTGGAGTTTTGCATTAATTTGCGCAAATGACCCTGAGTCAGAGAAAAAATCTGACAACGTTTGGGAAGAAAGTGCAGCAATTACAAGTGAAGAGGAGTCGAGTCGGTCTTTCTGACGCAAGATCGAAGCTAGAGAATTAAGTTCATTTTGGAGCTGGGAGTCCAGTCCTTGGATAGTCGTGAGCTTTTGGGCGATACCACCGCCAAGCTGCTGTATTGAAAGGTCACGCGCTTTTATCTCAAGCTTTGCTTTCGTTATTTGGCCGTTGAGTATTTTAATATCGCGCTGCAGAGAAACGTCTTTTCCTTTTGTATTGTCCAATAATATCTGTTGCTGCGCTATTTGCGCTTCTAAGTCATTTAGCTGTGACTGGAGCTTGGTGCGCGTTGTGTCCGTGTCCGTCATAGAAACTCCGGGAGGTAG
>JAYTFN010000057.1:0-1062 GCA_043734325.1 Candidatus Adlerbacteria bacterium | reverse complement strand
TATCCCGCTCGTGCTCCATGGCGGATCTGGTTCTCCTGACGAAGAATTTACTGCGGCTATCAAAGCCGGCATGACAATAGTCCACATTAACACCGACCTGCGTGTTATCTATCGCGATGAAGTTAAAAAAGCAATTGATGAAGGGAAAGAAGTAGCGCCCTATAAATTTATTACTCCCGCGGTGCGCGCCATGCAAGCGTACGTTGCGCAAAAGATGACTTTGTTCGCAGAGTAGTTGCATCCTTGTTATTTTTTAGGTATATTGCTGAGGCTATGGAACTAACAGTAGAAAAGCGAGATATAAAGACAAACCCAAACACGCTGCGTCTTGAGGGTAAATTACCTGCGGTCGTATATGGCCGAAGCGAAGAGTCTACACCTATTACGGTTAACCGTAAGATTTTTGAAAAACTTTTTCGCGAAGTGGGGGAGTCTACTGTTATTACCCTCAAGGGACTAGGTGTAGGAAAGGATGCACTTATCCACGAAGTTACCGTCCACCCGGTAACCGGCGTCGCTATGCACGCCGACTTCTATGCAATTCAGAAGGGTCAGACCGTTACGGTGTCCATTCCTCTAGAGTTTGAAGGGGTATCTCCCGCAGTCAAAGACCTTGGTGGTACTTTGGTTAAAGTAATGCACGAACTCGAAATCGAATGTGAACCTAAAGACCTCCCTCAGTGTATCGTTGTAGATATTTCAAAGCTCAAAACTCTCGAAGACAAGATTGAAGTTAAAGACCTTAAGCTACCGGCAAGTGCAAAAGTCACTATCGACCTTGAAGAGGCAGTAGCGCTCATTACGGTGACCGAAGAAGAGCCTGTCGAGTCGGAAACGATGGACCTCTCCGCAATCGAAAACTCAGTTGAACGCGGTAAGAAAGAAGAAGAGGCATCTCCAGAAGAGTAAACCAAACCGCCCAATCAGGGCGGTTTTTTGGTACACTATATACATGTATATAGGCAAACGCACGCTTTGTGGGCTCGGTGTCTTTGTTTTTGTTTTCATTTTTTTTCATGAATCAAATCTAATAGTGCGTGCGCAAACTGCTGATACCTCGTA
>JAYTFN010000056.1:0-1975 GCA_043734325.1 Candidatus Adlerbacteria bacterium | reverse complement strand
CAAACACTACCATGTTAGTGGGAGTGTTAGTACGTGTGCTGTACTTACGAGATTCGTTTTCTAATTGTTTTTGAATCTCGCAAGTACAGCACACGTACTAACACTCCCACTAACATGGTAGTGTTTGATATGGACCGCGCGCCATTTAACTCGCCCGATGAGTTCATGCACGCTATCGGTATCGACGACATCAGCTACGTAGTGCAATATAGCGCGTCATACAAAATTAATAAGAAAGACAAAACTCTTTCGTGCCACATTTTTTGTTTGCTCTCGTCACCACGCCCGGCGCCAGAGCTTAAAGCATGGTTAATGCATCTCAACCTGAGCACCGACGTACTACGCAACGCTCTGATACTCTCTAATAGCACCCACGCCTTGCATTGGTCGCTCGATATTACTTGCTGTCAGAACGACAAACTCATTTATATAGCAGAACCTACCTTCGTCGGTATGAAATCACCCATACCGCCAGACGAACGCATTCAATTTGTGAAACGCACCATAGACACACTTCCTGTGGAGCGCATAGCGTTGCGCCCAATGGACACACTAAAGAAAGCCCAACGCACGCTATTAAACGAACTACAAACCGCTGCAGGAATCACCCCAAACAAAAGTAAAACGAAAATGGTGGGGGAATATGAAGTGCAACCTGGTGTAGGCGAGATCGCGCAATATCAAGTCACAGACTGCGGAGAATACAATCGCTTAAATCTAAATGGCGGTGATAGTAACGCCTATTACCATCGTAAAGACGACCCAATACTACTACACAACTTCAAAGGTGAACCAAGTGTATATATTAAAGAGATTCTACCGCAATATTACGCAGACTTACTTCGGGCGCGCAGCGCCCTCGAAGCGACCCCTAACGCCAGCGGCGATATATTACTTGCGTACCGTGACAAAGTCACTGCTACTTATCACAAAGGCACATGGAACGAAGGAACACAAAACCTAGAACTATACACAGTAAAGAGCCGCGACCAACTTGCTGATTTTTTATTAAGTCACGGTCGTGCGCTTGGTGACTTCGTACCTGAATGGAACAAACCTTCGACCCGCAGAACCCAGTCATCTTCGACGAAGTAAACCACACTATAAATCTGTTCGCACCCACCAGTTTCATGCGTCAGAAAAAGGCGCCATACCAAAACTTCCCAGCTATCCAACGTATTATAAATAGCGCTGTGGGAACAAAAGAAATCCAAACACACTTTCTCAACTGGTTAGCCTTCATGTTTCAAACGCGCAAGAAACCCCTAACCTCGTGGATACTACACGGCACATTCGGCACTGGTAAGGGCATGTTAGTCAATAAGATCATCGCGCCTTTGTTTGGACCTAAATATGTACACCAGATGCGCGCGAGCGAGCTGAACGAAAAATACAACAGCTGGTTAGAAACCAGCCTTATAGTATTCGTAGATGAGATCGAAGCAGACATGTTTACAAACCCGAAAGGAGCAGAGAGTGATCTACGTAACTACATCACCGAACCCAATATCACGATCCGCCGTATGCGTACCGACCCATACATGGTATCGAATTATACCGGATTTATTTTCAGTTCCAACAAACGCCAACCAGTTCATATCCCCATTGGAGACCGGCGCTTCAATGTTGGAGCATATCAACGCGAGAGATTCTATCCCACAGATGAAGAACTTCTAGCGCTGCCTAAAGAACTCAAAGCCTTTGCAAATTTTCTATTAAACTATAAGGTCTGCGAAAAGACTGCACACAGCATATTACAAACCGACGAGCGCCAAGCCATACAGCAACTAAGCGTCACTAGCGTAGACCAGATTGCTAACGACATACTCAATGGAAACCTACGCGGCCTAATAGACGCGCTACCCGACGTCAAGCTCATGGCAGAGATGGGGGTTCAAAACCCAACCGCAGCAGCGTATATTAGTATCATCAAACGCTTCGCTGAAGATCTAAACAATGGCACCTCACCGAGTCG
>JAYTFN010000055.1:0-27371 GCA_043734325.1 Candidatus Adlerbacteria bacterium | reverse complement strand
TGACATACAACATCATGCAGCTCATAGGGGTACAAACACTTTTGGGACCAAATTCATTTTCGGCGGCTTTTTTTGTAAAACATGGATTCTGGGTAAATCTTATTGTTTTTTCCTTTATGTACATTGCAGTGGGTATTATTTTGGCTATTTTGGCTTTTACTTTTTTAGTGGTTGGATTTAAATTCCTTATCCGTATTGTTATGCTTTGGATAGCTATTATCGCTTCACCACTTGCGTTGGTGGCGGGAGCAATGGGTAGGAACAAAAGTGGGAGCGCAGAAAAACTTTTTAAACTATGGTATTCGACGCTCATTGAGTATTCCTTCCACCCGGCGGTGTTTCTTTTTATGTTTTGGATAGTGAATTCGTTCGCGATAGAATTGGCCACATCGGGTAATGGAAACAAGGATGGCATTCTAAATGCGGCTTTTTCTGACCTAGGCGCTATTACTGCAGGAGGGGATACCGGTTCCTTTTTAGTACCAATTGCCGCTGCCGTTGCAAGCATTTCTATTCGCCTCGGACTTGTCGTTATACTCCTTTTTGTTGCAATGAAAGCGTCCGACAAAATAGCCTCCTCAGGAAGCTCGGGCGCGCGAAGCGCAGCAGGTTGGACCGGTAATAAGCTCAGCAATGCCGTCGCTTGGGGAGGAAGGAACTCCTTCGGGCGACTGGGGTATAGCTATGCTCAAAGTAATACAGGCAGAGCACTTGCGGCACACAGTCTTCTTGGTAAAGGGCTTGTGGTTGGAGCTAGGAAGTTAAGTGGGGCTAATTATGATGTTCGTGGAGTCAAGGGACTTAACACCGCTATTTTACAAACAACAGGCGCAAAACTTAGCAACGCACCGGCAACTAGCTTTGAAAAAGCATACGACGCAGGTGTTGCTTCGCGCGTTAATTTTGCAAACACACTCAAGCCAAATGAGCGCAAGCTTTCTGACGCCTACACTCAGGCAGTAAAAAATCTTAAAGACGATGGCAAAAAACAAGTACTTATACAGGCTTCTGCTGAATATGCTGACGCAATTGAGGCTCAGAAAGATGGTAGTGGCGAGCGAGGCGCAGTGAAGGCAGCAAAGGAAAAATATGACGCTGCTGTTAAAGACTCGGGAGTTATCGCTGATGCGGAAAAAATTGCTGGTGCAAACAATCATAAAACGTATGCTGATTTTATGACTAAGCGCAGTTGGTATAATGGGTACGGGACAAATAAAAACGGCACACCATTTATTATTTCTTCGACTGATAAAGAAGCGGCACGAAAAATTAGAGGTGAAGCTAAAAATAATCCGGATCGGCTAAAAAAAGCTCTTGAAAGTGTGAACGAAGAAAATAAAAAGAAAAAGGATGGTAAAGGTACTCCAAATACTGACCAACCAAATCCTCGTGATGGAGGTAGTGGTGGGTCATCGGGCGGCAGTGGTACCGGTCCTACCCCACAAAATGGAGGTGGTCCTAGCTCAAGAGCAAGTGTACCTAGCGATACTACTTCAAAAGTACAGGACACTATGTTCAAAAATCAGGCAAAAGCAGCAGCTGAAGCTAACGAAACTGTTGTTGGTGCAATTAGCAGCCTACAGGAGTCTAACGAAAAAATCGGTAGGAAAAACATTGAGGAGGTGCAAGGTCTTCGTAAAGATATGAAAGGTTTACACAGTGCAATCAATGAAATGAGAGAAGCGTCCGCAACGGCCCCACACCTTGATGCTTCTTCAGGTAGTGTAACGGGAGTGCTAAGAGGAACTCCTGCTACTGATGTGCTTCATACGCCAACAAATTTACATGCTAATACAACTGCTACTGCCGCTCGCACTACTCCTGTTCCTAGAGTAATTCCACCTCAAGGGCAGCAACCGGTCAAAACTCCTACCACTGCGATAAAACCTACGGTCGACGAACAGGTAACTCCTCAGGTACCGTTGGACGGAGAAACAATTAAGCCTCCACCATTACACACACTCAGAGCAGCGCCGCTACCACCTAACCATCCTCCCGCATCCGACAAGTAAATTAATCTGCTAAAATAGTAAAATATGGACAACGAATTACAAGCGCAGTTAAAAACCCGTATTCAGGAGCTACCGCTTGATGTGCGCCAAGCTATACTGTCTGTTGATTTTGGACGGAAGGTCCAGGCTATTGGCGCTCGCCACCAGCTCCACATTGACCAGATAGGTACGCTTGAGGACGAGGTTTTGCTGGTTATGCTTGCGTTTAGCGAAGCGGACGAGTTTGTTCCTAATCTCGTAGAGCAGCTGCACATAAGTATAGACGTAGCTAACCTACTGGCAGATGAGGTTTCGCATGATATCCTCACGCCTATTAGGCATTCAATGCAGGAATTTATGGAGGAGCGAGTTGCAAAAAATGTACACGCCGCGCTTACTGAATCTTTAAGCAAGACCCCATCGACCCACAATACCTCGCTCACCAAAGCGCCTCATACCGCTACAATTATTCCCGTTATGCCACTTGACCATACTTTCACCGCACCGACATACGTGCCGAGGCCCCTTATGCCACCGACAGGACCAAGCTTTAGTGCAGCGGACGCGATGCTCACGGGCAAAACGCTGATGCCACCCATTACACCGATGCCCCTCACTCCATTCACGACAGCGTCCACACCACCGACCACTCCTGCCCAACCCCAACGGGACTACAAGACCGACCCATACCACGAGCCCGTAGGGTAATTCGAATCTGTACTTCTGTCATGGCGTATATGTGGGATATACTGAGAGGTAATGCAGTACCAAGTTCCTCAGTTTATAGAAATTGAAGATAAAATATTTGGCCCATTTACTTTACGGCAATTTATTTATCTGGCCGGGGGTGGAGGCGTGTGTCTTATCTTCTACACTCTCTTGCCTTTTTATCTTATGGTTCCGCTTTCCATTCCATTTGTCGGACTGTCGCTTGCACTTGCTTTCTATAAGGTAAACGACCGTCCTTTTATACATACTATTGAACACGCTTTCAAATACTCTTTAAGTAGTAAACTCTACTTATGGAAACAACGCGTACCCGAGGAACGTACCACACAGATGCCGACGCTTCATATGAAAGAGGCGATTCTGTCTGTTCCCACATTGTCGGAAAGTAAACTTAAAGATCTTTCGTGGTCTTTAAACATTAAAGACCGCTCCAACATGGGTGTTACCGATCCTGGCGCGGAGTTTAAAATGTAATCACTATGCCACCTAAAAAAGTTATATCTGCCGCAACACAAGCCTTCGTACCTCTTAAAGAGGTGCGCGACGGAATTGTAGTACTTAAAGACGGATCGCTTCGTGCCTTGCTTATGGCATCTTCTATTAACCTTGCACTAAAGTCCCAAAACGAACAGGAGGCTATCATTGGGCAGTTTCAAAATTTTTTAAACTCTCTTGAGTTTACGGTGCAATTCTTTGTCGAATCTCGTGACCTCGACATTCGTCCCTATATAGCACTTCTAGAGGAGCGATACGCTGCAACTTTAGACGATCTTATGAAAATTCAAATACGCGAGTATATTTTGTTCATTAAAGACTTTACACAGCGCGCAAACATTATGACCAAAAACTTTTTTATAGTCGTACCCTACGACCCTGCACTCCTGTCGCGCGGTGGTGGCATAGCCGGGGCACTTGCAAACTTACTTCCAACTAAAAACCCAAGAACCAACGTACTCACCGACGAGCAGTTTGAGCAGTACAGGACGCAGCTCGAGCAACGCATGGCAGTTATTGAGCAAGGTTTAACGCGAACAGGCGTACGAGTGGTCCCTCTTGGAACTGAAGAGGTGATTGAGCTTTTTTATAAACTGTTTAACCCGGGAGAGCTCGAGAAACCGCTCCAGCTGTCGCAAATCGGCATATAACTATGACATTCCTCGGATTTTTAAAACCAAAAGATGACACTAGGCCAGACGGCATCGTATCTATCATGCCAGAGCAAATTTACCGTCAAGGTGTACTGGAGCTTCAAGATGTCATAGCGCCGTCGGCACTCAAGGTTACACCGCGCGAAATAAATCTGGGGGACAAAATTGCGCGAACCTTCTTCGTAATGTCCTATCCGCGCACGCTAACCGACTCATGGTTTGCACCCGTGATTAACCTCGACCGAGTGCTCGACATTTCTATCTTCGTTCACCCTATAGAGTCAGCGGATATACTTAAAAAATTTCAAAAGAAAGTGGCCGAGGTACAGTCGCAGATAATGACCCGCGAGGAGAAGGGTTTAGTACGCGATCCAATACTCGACACAGCATACCAAGACCTCGAAACTTTGCGCGACCAACTTCAGCAAGCACAAGAAAAAATATTCGATGTGGGTGTTTACATAACTATCTATGGTAAAACCACTGAGGAGCTCGACAAAGTAGAGTCGGAAATTAAGTCTATGCTCGAGTCGCGGCTTATTTACGTTAAACCGGCACTTTTTCAACAGGAACAAGGTTTTAGGAGCACACTCCCGCTTGGCACGGACGAGCTCAATGTAAACTCAAAACTTAATTCTTCGCCACTATCGTCTATTTTCCCATTTGTTTCATTCGACCTTACGTCCGACAAAGGAATTTTATATGGAGTGAACCGTCACAACGCATCACTCATTTTATTTGATCGTTTTTCACTAGAAAATTACAACTCAGTTATTTTTGCTAAGTCAGGTTCCGGCAAGTCATACGCAACAAAACTCGAAATACTACGTACACTCATGTTCGATACGGATGTTATCGTTATCGACCCGGAAAGGGAATATGAATTTTTAGCCCAAACCGTGGGGGGGCGATACTTCAACATTAGCCTCAATTCAGAGCACCACATTAACCCGTTTGACTTAGCGCCTCCACGCGAGGACGAAAGTCCTGCAGACATTCTACGGTCAAACATAGTAGCGCTCGTTGGACTCTTCCGCATTATGCTCGGCGGACTTACGCCGGAGGAAGATGCTATAGTCGACAAGGCTATTACTGAAACATACGCGCTAAAAGACATCACTCCTGATAGTAATTTTGCGGAAGTAGAGCCACCACTCATGTCGGACTTTGAGCTCGTACTCTCGGGAATGGATGGGAGTGATAGTTTGGTCGCCCGTCTCAGTAAGTACACTCAGGGCACGTGGTCGGGCTTCTTAAATCGACCCACCAACGTCGACCTCAATAAAAAGTTCGTAGTATTCTCGGTGCGCGACATGGAAGACGACCTTAAACCGGTCGCAATGTATATCATCACTCACTTCATATGGAACGCCGTGCGCAAAAATCTTAAAAAACGACTTTTGGTTATCGACGAGGCGTGGTGGATGATGAAGTCCGACGACACCGCCTCCTTCCTCTACGGTATGGCTAAGCGCGGTCGTAAATACTATTTAGGCTTGGCTACTATAACCCAAGACGTCGACGACTTTCTTAAGTCGCCCTACGGACTGCCTATGATAACCAACTCGTCTATTCAGATCCTTCTCAAACAATCACCAACCACAATTGATAAACTCCAAAAGACTTTCAACCTCTCCGATGAGGAAAAGTATTTGCTTTTGGAAAGCGATGTAGGGGAGGGGATATTCTTTGCCGGACTTAAACACGTTGCAATTAAAATCATTGCTTCCTACACCGAAGACCAGATAATCACTTCTGACCCATCACAAGTGCTTGCGTTGCGACGTCAGCGAGCTGAGAATGGAGGAGTTGTATGAGTAAATACCTCCCGTTTGTTTTGTTCGCAGTATGCATCGACGGATTGCAGGCTTTGATGACCTTTGCTTTTTTTGCTATGGGAAGCGCACTTACTGCAGTAACCCCTTGGGGCGGGGCAGTAATTGGGTGCACCATTGGAGCAACAACTTCAACAGGAGTGCTAGCTACCGCCGCCAATTGCGTGAAAGGTGCCCTTATTGGAGCAATTGCAAGCCCCATAGGAGCACCTCTCGGTATAGCTATCGGAATGGGAGTCAACGTCTGCATTAGCTTTACATTTGGCACCATGCTCATTTTATTGCTGTCATACTGTGGAATGTTTTATCCTGGAAAATTACTAAGTGGAATTTTCTTTGAAGTTATTCCAGGGCTCGATACTATCCCGGGCTGGACCGCTATGACTATCACCTGCGTACTCCAGAAAATGAAGGAGGACGGGGCTTTGGAAGGAACGGCCGCCGGAGCATTCGCAAAAATGCTTTCGCCGAAGAGTGCACTTGGCGCCATGTACCAAGGAGTACAGTCCATACAACAAAAGAACGTTTCTATGGTGCGAAGCTCTGGGTATGCAAGCGATGCAGAAATTAATACAGCACGTGTCAAAACGCGCCAAGAGATGAAACAGAATTTAAAAAATATAGACGGAGTCACCTCTCGACCAAAAACGGGTGACGCGGTGCGCTCCCGAACCAAATATGCAGTATAAAGCATATATAACACTATCTTTAATTACGGCTTTCCTGTGGGCCGGAGTAGCACATGCACAATTTTCCAACGCGCCGGATCCGGTGCAATATAGTGTCTCGCCTGAAATACCCGGCCCAAATCAAAAGGTATACATTGAAATTAAAGGTATTGGGTCGTTTTTAGGCAACTCCACTATCACTTGGCAAGAAAACGGAAAAATAATAAGTTCGGGACTGGGGATAACCTCGTTTACCCTTACGACCGCAGGTGTTGGAAGTGCAACCCGGGTTAGAGTAACTATAAGCTCACCAGGAGAAAGTACTATTACCCATGATTTTAATTTTGCCCCCTCTGTTGTGTATCTCACATGGGAAGCGGACACATCGACACCTCTGTTTTATAAAGGTAAATCGCTTTACTCGGCAGGTTCACAACTTAAAGTAGTTGCGATACCTTTTGTGGTTACAGGATCATCACTTGTCGCTTCCAACCGACTGTCGTTTCAGTGGACTCATAACGACGACAAGGTACCTAACAAGTCAGGGTTAGGTAAAAATGTTTTACTCTTATCAGGAGACCAGTTACAGAGCAACGAAAGGGTATCTTTAGAAGTGTTGTACGGGGGACAGAAAGTTGGCTACGCCGAAATAGTAGTGCCCGCGGTTACTCCACAAGTGCTACTGTACGCCCGCAATCCTCTGCGCGGTGAGTTACTTGAGCGAGCGCTTCCCCCCGCTTTTAATCTTAATACCAACGAGGTTACCCTCCAGGCGGAGCCGTACTTTTTTGCTAATCGCTCTGTTTCTGCGGGTAACATAAGTTACAGTTGGACCATTAACGGCCATGACACCGCGGGCCCCGACAGTACGCGCGGGTTATTGACTTTGCGACAGTCCGGACAAGGCTCTGGCGCTGCGGTTGTTGGCATCACTATACAAAACTTAGATGACGACAAGATGGTGCAGTCCGCACGACAAGCACTTCAAATTACTTTTGGTGAGTCCACCGGCAACTCACTCTCAACCTTTCTCGGACTATGAAAAAACTTTTCCTAAGTATTATGCTTTTTGCACTCCTAGCGCCGCTAAGTGTTTTTGCTGAACTAGGACAAACTCCTGAAACGTACAGCAACCCACCCGATTCTTCGGTTACTCAAACACCACGATCGCAATGTGCGAGCCTTCGACAAGGTTTTGACCCTACAGCAAATGGTGGACAAGGAGGGTGTACAAGTATAAGAACCCCAGCTAACGACAGCAACCCACCCGGTTTTTCGGTTACTCCAAATGGAAATATAAAGTACGTACCCCTTGAACCTATACCGGGCTTGGTACAGACAGGGAATTCAAACTTCGGCGAACTCCTTAGTTCTATTTTTAAATTACTTATTATGATCGGCGGTTTTATTGCCATCGGCGGTTTCGTGTACGCCGGTATCGAGTACATGACCTCCAATGTGGTCGGAAGTAAGGCCAACGCTAAAAAACGCCTCCAGGCGACACTCTTAGGTTTATTTCTCCTTATCGCTTCATGGCTCATCCTTAATACAATAAATCCACAGCTTGTTAATCTTACCGGGGGATTAAATCCTGCACCTAACTACACCTACAATCCTGGAGTACCTTCCGTTCAACCTTCCACTCAGCAAAAGAATGCACAGGATGTGCAACAAGCGCTACAAAACCAACGACCTGTAGATCCTGCTAAAATTGCAGACTTTCAAGCTGAGCGCAAAGCGGCAATGGCACAGTGTGTAACTGACAACGGAAGAATAACAACACCAACACAGTGTGCGAGTCTTAGGTTGCAAACAAATCAAGCTACTGGAGTTCGTTATAATAGTTGCACACCAGTTGCCACAGGCCTTACGTGCGCTAAATAAACATGGAAGCAACTAAAAAAATTTTAGTAGGAATGAGCATGGTCGCACTAATTGTTTTTGGTTTCTTTGCACTGTGGTATGTGTTTTTTCGATCTCCAAACACAACAACATCCACACCTGGCTCGACGACGATAAAGAATTCGCAGTCGTTTACTACAGGCACTACCCAAACAGGGGAGACGCCAATTTCAACGCAACCTATAGACTCAACGGGGATCAATCCCGAGCAAAAAATATTTAAAATAGCTGACGGCCCGGTTATAGCTGCAACGTTTATTCAATTTTCTAACCCCACAACTACACTCATACGCTACACCAAACAGGATAGCGGGCACGTGTTTGATATTCCGGTTAACGTACAGGGTGCCATAGCGCGTGTTGTTTCAAACACCACCATTCCCGGCCTCGCGACGGGCCTATGGCTTTCGGGAGGGAGGGGAACTATTGTGCAATATGAAGAAAATCACGTAATTAAGAGTGTTGTATTAGGCTTTCCATCGGGAAACTCAGTAACCGCAACAACGTCTGTCAGTGTTAATTTTTTGCCGAATAACATTGTTGGTGTCGCCGCCTCTCCGGACGGTAAATTCATTGCGTACCTGGTACCGGTTAGCACCGGGGTTACGGGCTATATAGCGAACACGAACGGCACGAATGCAAAACAACTTTTCTCGATACCTTTTTCGCAAGTGCTGCTCAGTTGGCCATCGCAAAAAACACTTTTAGTACAGACGAAAGAAGCCAGTGACGTGCCGGGTATCGCGTTTTCTGTTTCAACGAAAGGTTCCATAAGTCCACTACTGTTTGCAAAAAGCTTGAGTGCGACAGCGAACGGTACTTTTTCGAAAGTAGTATACCAATCGACTCAGAGTGCGGACGAACTGCGTCAAACGTTTGTTCATGATGTAAAAAACGGAAAAGACGAACTCTTACCCTTTAACCCTTTTCCGGAAAAGTGTATATGGAGCGAAACAGTCACTACTTCAATGTACTGCGCTGCACCACTCGCTTCGACTCCTGCCAACTACCTCGACCTATGGCACCAAGGGCTCATCAGCGCCGCAGACAGTGTGTTTCTCTTTGACGTAAGCTCAAACACTACCTCATTAGTTGCACAGCCGGGGAGTGCCCAAGGCGGAGTACAGGCCGATATTGACCAACTCGCTATATCACCGGACCAACAATATCTACTTTTTATCACGCGCGGCGACCGAACCCTCTGGGGAGTCAAAATAGGTCACTAGCACTGAAGCACGTTCGACTGGCTTCAGTTTTTAGATTTAATTACAATGTGGCGAAATTTTCCTTCACCCGCTGAGACGGTTTCAATTTGTGGATCTTCAGCAAAAAGTTCGTGTACTACAAGTCGTTCGTAGGAGCTCATGGGTTCCATTTCAATTTCGTGTTTAAAGAGTCGCACACGTTGTGCGAGCAGTCGAGCATTTTGCCGCACTTTTTCCATTTGATCTTCATGGTAATTATTTACATCCACAAGAAAAGCAGCCGACTCAACCCCATGTTTTTTCTCTTCTATACGGCGCAAAATAGTATTTAAGGCCCGCAGATGCTCACCACCAGGACCTATGAGCATTTCAAAATAAGGGGTCTGTACGGCCACGACAGTGCGATGTCCTACAGTAACTGTTATCTCATCAAACGGTACGTCGAGCTTTTCTAAAAAAGCCATAACAGATTCTTTAAGGAGTACAGAGTTCATATGTATCAAGATACTGTAAAGAAAACCCCCTGCCAAGTAGACAAGGGAATGTTGGTCTTATACTCAAAATTACACTGTCGCCTTCATCTGTCGACTGATGTACAGCTCTTGACCAATTGACACAAGGTTAGTCGCTGCAAAATACAGACCTACTGCGCCGGGGAGTGAGTATGTAACGACTCCCATAAGGATTGGAAAGAAGTACAACATGAGCTGTTGTTGGGTTTTTTGAACCATTTCTTTCTCGGGAGCAATATTTTTAGCACCTTTTTTAATACGAGCAACTGAGAACCACATCACTCCATATTGCAGAGCCGCGACAATTGCGGTGAGAAAAATATTATGATTTACACCTAAGTGTAAGACTCCTAAAAACTCCATATTAACCGCTTGTGGTACTGGAACAAACGGATAAAGGATTTGTGTTGCAATTTTAGGTAGCCCTTCGCGAAAAAAGGCCGCGTAGAGTGCAAAGAGTATAGGGAGTTGTATAAGGAGCGCTAGAATAGAGCTGAAGGGACGAATTTTATTCTTTTTCAAAAGCTCCATAGTACGCTTACCGCGCTCGGTGGCATTGTCTTTATAGGTCTTATTTATCTCGTCTATGTCACCTTGAACAGCTTGCATACCCATTTGAGTACGAATAGAGGAGGCAAAGGCTGGGTAGAACACTGCGCGAACAAGGAGCGTTAAAGCGATAATAGCAAATCCGACGTCGCTATAGGGCATGAGTCCAATGAGGTAAATAAAAATATTGTAAATCGGTTGGACTAAGTATGTTTCAAACATGTCGTATAACTAGTTGTTAAGTAAATAACTTTTGTACATCGTACAAAAACATATGAGGAAGATCAGTTTTAGGTATTTTTTGTACAAACACGATTGCATTCCCTTTTGCTAAAAGACCGTACTTTTGAAAGAGAGGGGAGGAGAGTGCCTGGTATACTGCACGGCGAAGGCGATTTCGCTCCACTGCTTTTTTGGCTACCGACTTAGATACAACCACAGAGACGCGCAGCGGAGTTGAGAGAATATGAATTTTCACACTAAGGTACTCACCTCGGCGGGACCGTCCGTATTTTAACACATCATCCACCTCATACGAGGTTAAGCGTCTGCTTTTAGGAAGCATGAAAGGATATTGTTAGGCGGTAAGGCGAGCGCGGCCCTTTTGACGTCGACGTGCAACGACTTTTTTACCTCCTGGACTAGCGGCACGCTTAAGGAAACCGTGAGCGCGGGCGCGCTTTCGCTTTTTTGGCTGGTACGTAACTGACATGTGGCAATCATAGCCTATCCACACGTTCTCCACAACGTCTGAGAAAAGAGCGATATTTTGACGCTCACCCTGCATTCGCGTATTCTATGTACCAACACACATGACTACTACAAAAGAACTTTGGGAAAATGCACTCGTGGAGTTGGAACTATCAATTTCAAAGCCTAATTTTAATACCTGGTTTAAGGATACACACATTGTGCGAGTTGAGGATAATATCGTCTACCTCGGCGTTCCATCCCAATTCGCGCGCGACTGGCTGTCTATGAAATTTCATAAGGACATTTTACGCTCCTTGCGCGGACTATCCGAAAGCGTGCGCTCAATCGAGTACATCATCTCTCGCGGTCCTAAAAAACAAAGTGAGGAAATTCGCCCGACACCTATGGCACCATCCGAGTTACCTCTGGAAGCGGTACACGGACGTACCAACCTCAACCCGCGCTTTACTTTAAACTCCTTTGTTGTCGGTCCTTTTAACGAACTAGCTCACGCTGCTGCCCAAGCGGTCATGCGCAAACCGGGAATAGCCTACAACCCACTTCTTATCTACGGCCCAACAGGATTGGGTAAGACCCACCTTATCCAAGCGGTGGGAAATCATTTCAGAGTGAATGCCCCGGAGCGCAAAGTGTATTACGTTACCTCAGAGAAATTTTCTATGGACTATGTGTCGTCACTGCAAGCGGGGAAGGTACAGGGATTTAAAGAAAAATATAGACAATACGACCTCCTTATTATGGACGATGTACAA
Organism: Candidatus Adlerbacteria bacterium; assembly: GCA_043734325.1. Classification (GTDB taxonomy): domain Bacteria; phylum Patescibacteriota; class Minisyncoccia; order Phycocordibacterales; family SBAW01; genus GWA1-54-10. Next base: position 15,366 of record JAYTFN010000055.1, on the reverse strand, counting down.
TTTTTGGCCGGACGCGAAAAAATAAAAGAGGAGTTCTTCCACTTGTTCAATCATTTGTATGACAGTAACAAGCAACTTGTCTTTACCTCCGACCAACACCCGAATGTTATTCAAAATCTTGAAGACCGACTTAAGAGTCGCTTTAACGCGGGTATGATAATTTCCGTTACTCCACCTGACCACGAGTCACGTCTGGCTATCGTGCGTACAAAAGCATCTAACCACAATGTTATTTTGCCCGACGACGTGCTCGAATATCTCGCCAGCACTATAGAAGGGAATGTACGCGAACTTGAGGGGGCACTTAACCTACTTCTCATACATTTAGAAATGAGAAGTGAGCCGCTCACATTAGCCGATGCAAAAATGTTACTGAGAGGCGCTTCAAGCACTGCCAAAAAAACAGTGTCTATTCCTGAAGTAGTGAGAACAATAGCCAGCTTTTATGGAGTTGATGAGTCGAGTATTTATGAGAAGACTCGCCGTAAAGAGGTAGTACGCCCGCGACAAGTGATCATGTTCCTACTACGTGAAGACTTTAAAATTTCTTTCCCAACTATCGGGGATAAGCTCGGTGGTCGCGATCACACAACAGTCATCCACTCATGCGAAAAAATTAGGCACGACTTACCAAGCGATAGTGTACTTAGCCAAGAGCTCCACCAAATTAGACTCATGTTGAAATAGTTGTGGATAAGCTGTGGGTAGTATGAAGAATAAGTACATGGAGAGGGGTGGGGATATAGTCGAGTAACTAAGGGTCAAAAAACAATACCTATTGCTTATTCACATTGCTGCGCTAGGATATACACAGGCAATACCTTTAATAAAATTCCACCGCGTGGCTCTGTAGCAATCTATTTCCAAGTTATCCCCGCTATACACACCCCTAATAGTAATAATAGTTTTATATATAGAATATGCGTTTTGAAACCAGCATAGACCAGTTCGCTGCAGCAGTAGCATCAGCAGCACGCTTCTCTGAGAGAAGACCAAATCTCCCCGTACTCGCAAGTGTACTAATAGTTGCAGAAAGCGGTAGGCTGCTTCTACGAGCGACTAACCTTGAATGTGGTGTAGAGATTACAACTCCCGCTAAAGTCACGGAAAACGGCATTGTAGCCGTTCCTGCGGGTGTTCTTGCTGGTTTTGTAAGTAATGCACGTGGTAAATCTATTTCCGGTTCAGTAACTGGTGAGTTATTTAAAATTGAGACCGAGCGCGCCTCTGCCACTATTAAAACAATTCCACACGAAGATTTTCCTATTTTACCCAGAGTGTCCGCTGAGCGTTCATTTACAGAAAAGACAAGTGATTTCGCAAAAGCAATTCGCTCGGTGGTGTATTGTGCTTCTACCTCAGCAGTGAAGCCAGAACTTCAAAGTATTTTATTATATGCAGAGGCGGGAAAACTCTCAGCAGTGGCCACCGATTCATTTCGTCTTGCAGAGAAAACAATTGCACTACGTGCTGGAGGTAGCGTGCCACAACTCCTTTTACCTGCGAGAAATGCTGCGGAATTGATGCGTATACTTGATGCGGCATCAGGAGAAATAGAAATGTATTACAATGATAACCAGCTTTCGACACAAGTTGAAAATACATACTATACAAGCCGACTTATAGATGGCGCTTTTCCAAACTACCGTCAAATACTACCAAAGGCTTTTACCGCCGAAGCGGTCGTACTGCGTGAAGATATATCCTCGGCGCTTAAATCACTCTCTATTTTTGCTGATAAGTTTTCTCAAATTACACTTACGTTTGCACCCGAACAAAAAGCAATACTTCTTACCTCCAGAAATCCAGATGTAGGGGAACAAACAACCACAATCCGTGCCACTATTACCGGTGAGGCTTTTGTAATGTCTTTCAATAGTCGCTATTTAGCCGATAGCCTCCAGGCTATCTCAGGCGAAAGTGTACGAATTCACGCAAACGGCGCCGGCAAGCCAATTCTTATTAAAGATGCTGCCGATGAGTCATACTTTTACCTCGCCATGCCGATGAACCGATAAATACAGGTAAAATCAGAGGTAACTATTCTGATCTGATGTACGTGAAAAATTAAGGATTTAGAACAGGAAGTTGAACGGGAATGGTTGAACTTGGGGTGTAGTGGGTAGTGGAGGCACTAGAAGTATCTTGTTGGGGAATAGGTGGCAAGTTTGTGGCACCGTGCTCGGCTGCCCATTTTTGTACTGGTGGGTCCCAATATTTAAACTGAACATCGCCGGTAGGATTCGCTGGTGCTGGCCCGTTTGGGTCCGATTTGTTTATCCAATAGAGAATTTCGTGGAGTTGTCCGTCTGACCCGGGGTTTTGCCAGACACCTCGCAAGACTGGTTTAAGGTTGGTGTTGTCTGTTTCTGTACGGGTGAACGTAGTGTTCTCTGTTGTAGACAGGGCGTACTGCATAAATTCGTGCCACATAGGCCCTACAATGAAGCCTGAGACCTTTCTAACCATCGAGGTGTTGTCGTTGTTACCCGCCCATATACCGACGACTAGGTGAGGCGTATAGCCAATGGTCCAGGCATCTTTGTAATTGTTAGTGGTGCCGGTTTTGACCGCAACGTCCCGACCGGGGAATGAAAGTAAATCATTTTCACCCAAAGGAGCTCTTGCCACTGAGTCGGAAAGAATATCGTTAATTTGTTCTGCAACCAGGCTTGGAAGGACAGAACTTCCCTCAAGCTGCGTATTGTCTTCTATAATGTTGCCGTTTGGGTCTTTTATTTGAAGCACTGAAACAGGGGTAAAATGGACGCCGTTTTGCGCGAAGGTGCCGTAGGCACTCGCCATATCAAGCAGGGTTACTTCGGCACCTCCAAGGACTAATGGTAAACCGTATAGGTTTGGGTCGCCCAGGGTCGAGATTCCCATAGCTTTAGCTAGACCAATTGTGTCCCGTATACCGGCAAGGTACAGTGTTTTAACCGAAGGAACGTTAATGGATTGCGCCAAAGTTTCGCGCATGGTCATTGGACCACGAAAGTTATTGTCGTAGTTAACGGGCGAATAGCAACCATTTTTGCTCGTAAAGTCTGCTGGCTCGCAGTTAGTCGAGAATTGTGTGGGCACATCATAGAGAACGGTTTCGGGCGTATACCCTTCTTTAAAAGCCTGGGCGAAAGCGAAAGGTTTAAAGGCTGAACCCGGCTGACGGGCAGCAAGAGTCACGTTGAAATTTCCATCTATCGTTTTATCAAAATAGTTTCGAGAGCCTACCATAGTGAGGATGTGACCATTTGTAGGGTCCAATGCAATGAGTCCAGTGTTGGAAGCATTAAAGTTTTTTTCGTTGCTTGCAGCACGCGCTTGTACCACACTTTCAGCTTTTGCCTGGAGATTCGCATCAAGCGAAGTGATAACACTCCAGCCGTTTTGCTCTAAAGCGTCTTGGCCGTACTTCTTTTGTAAATATTGCTGCACATAAAAGACAAAGTGTGGAGCAGTGATAGAGGTCAAGTGCGGATTGTTAAAGGTAACTTGCGTGGTTTTAGCGTCGTCATACTCTTTTTGTGTTATATAGTTGTGTTCCAACATTTTATTCAAGACAAGATTTTTACGCCTATCAAGATCAACTTTATGCGGCCCATACGGTGAGTAATATGAGGGAGCTGGGAGTACCGCGGCAAGGTACGCTGCTTCCGGCAAGGTCACATCGGATGAGTGTTTATTAAAGAAAGTTTCCGAAGCTTGTTCAACGCCATACACATTGCCGCCATACGGTGCTTGATTAAGGTAGAGCTCAAGAATTTGAGATTTGGTGAGTACTCTCTCTAATTTGATTGCGAGTACCCATTCTTTAAACTTTCTAGTAAGCGTTTTTTTGTTGTTCAAAAGGGTGTTTTTGACAACCTGCTGCGTTAGTGTGGAACCACCTTGGGTGAGGCCACCGGGGATAATATCCGCGAGAATCGCGCGTAAAATTGCCGTTAATTCGATACCTTTATGAGTATAAAATTTTGGATCTTCAATGGCTAAAGTCGCGTTTTGGATTGTGAGAGAAATTTGCGTTAAGGGGATTACAGTTCGCTGTTCGTTGGTATTGAGATTATACAAAAGGACTGATCCTGTACGATCATAGAGTCGGACTGACTGCTCCACTTTGCGATTTTGAATAGAGGCGAGATCCGGTACTTGGAGCGTTGCTGCCCATAAAAAAAGGATGCCCGCACACGCAAAACCAGCCGCAAGAATCCACACGATAAAAGCTTTCCAGTGGTGTTTAATAAAAAGTACCCCCTTCTGTATGCCTTCTGGGGCAGGACGAGTGTATCTCATGAGGGCATTCTACCACGTGGCCCTGTGTGTTACAGTGTGCGGTATAGAGTTTTTATACGTATGGAAACAGACACACAAAACATCTCAGTAGATGAAAAAAAGATAGACGAACTCCTTTCGCGAGGGGTCAGTGAAGTTATCGTCAAAGAAGAGCTTAAAAAGAAGCTTATGAGCGGGCAAAAGCTTCGGATAAAGCTCGGTATAGACCCTACCTCGCCTGATATTCATATCGGCCGAGCTGTTTCTCTTTTAAAACTCCGCGACTTCCAAGAGATGGGACATCACATTGTACTTATTGTCGGCGACTTTACTGCGGTTATAGGTGACACGTCCGATAAAGACTCTGAGAGACCTATGTTGTCACAAGACGTTATCGAACAAAACAAGAAGTCATACTTTGAGCAAGCCGGAAAACTGCTTGATCTGTCTAAAACAGAGATGCGATTTAATAGTGAATGGCTGCAAAATTTGACGTACCGGGAAATAGGCGAGCATGCAGACCTATTTTCGGTTTCTGACTTTATAAATCGCGACGTTATTAAACGCAGGCTCGACCAAGGTAAGCGCGTATCACTGCGCGAAGTTTTATATCCATTGATGCAGGGGTATGACTCTGTTGCAGTGCAAGCTGATGTTGAGTTAGGTGGCACGGACCAGCGTTTTAATGTGCTCGCAGGACGGCCACTACAAATCCACTTTAAACAAAAACCGCAGGATATAGTACTCAGTCCGCTTATAGACGGATTGGATGGAACTAAAATGAGTTCAAGTAAGGGTAACGGTATTACACTGAGTGCAGAGCCGTCAGACATGTACGGCAAGGTGATGAGTATGCATGACGCACAAATTGGTTCGTACTTTGAACTGTGCACGCGCGTACCCATGGACGAGGTGAATCATATTACGCAAGGACTGTTAGACAGCTCGCTTCATCCTAAGGAAGCAAAAATGCGGCTCGCCCGCGAAATAGTAACCTTATACCACTCTAAGGAGGCCGCTCAGAAGGCTGAAGAAAATTTCACCTCAGCATTTAGTGAAGGTGGAGTGCCGGAAGATATTCAAGAAATTGAGGCAAGTGGGCTGCTTAGAGAAACACTTGTAAAAAATGGAATCATTGTTTCGAATTCAGAATGGACTCGTCTTATTACTGCGGGTGCCGTTCGTCGCATTGATAAAACTATAGGTGATATAAAAATAATTAGTGCCGATGCCCCAGCGCCATCAGGTGCAGTTTACCGAATTGGCAAACACCGGTTTGTAAAAATTAAATAAAAACTCCCGCCTAGGTGGCGGGAGTTTTTATTTTATACTGCGTCTGCGTCAGTATCGTCTGTTTTGTTTTCAGCATCTTCTTCGTCCTCGGCACCCTCATCAGCAGCTGAGGGATTGGTCGGGTCGACTTCACCTTCATCTAGCGCGAACTCTGTAGGTAAAAAATGTTCTTCAGTCATGTGTATTATTCAGCTTATTTTATAATGCAATTAATGTAGTCAAACATCAGTGTTGTATCAAACCTGTAAATCTTTGCAACACCTTTGTAAAATTTGTGGGGATAATCTAGCGAATCGTTAGTCTCGCTGAAGCTAAACAGGTCAACCCCACCGCTATTGCGTCTATCTCGTCATCATACCTTTTTCGTGGTGGTAGAACTAAAAGACGGCCTACCATAAGGGCCACAGCCGCTTTGTCGCTTTGTCCGTATCCGGTTATGGCGACTTTTACTTGGAGCGGCGTATATTGATAGAGCGCGAGACCATGAGACATGGCAATATAAATCAACATGCCTCTCACTTCGGCTATTTTCATAGCGGTCTTTGCGTTATTTGCAAAATAAACATCTTCAAGAGACATGGCTGTAGGCGCAAAAGATTCAATAAGCGCTTCAGCTGCCTTACCTAATATAGCGAGACGCTCAGGGAAAGGAAGCGCTGCGCTCGTTTGAATACATGCGGAGTGAAGTAATGTTTCTTTATTTTTTGTGCGTTCAACTATGGCAGCACCTAAACGCTCAAAGCCCGGGTCGAAAGCAAGTACGCGCATGCCTCTATCATAGAGCGGTTCAGGAGGGATGCAATACGAAGTGTGGAAATTGTTACAAAGGGTATGATTCTTGAAATAGTTTCTAAGAAGAGGCTTTCGACGGCGTCGGCCGGAGAACTTGAGCGATTTTTCAGCAGAAAAATCGTGTACTCTTCGCAGAAAGCTATTTTAAGAATTACGCGGCGTTGGTGTATACCTCGTTTACGTCATCTTGTTCTTCAAGTTCGTCGACGATGACCGCAAGTTTTTCTAGATCTTCGTCAGAAAGGTCGACAGGGGACAGTGCCTCGAATTTGCCATCAATTTTACTGAATGCCCACATAGCCGCGCCTTGGTTGGCGAGCGAGCCGCCGTTTTTACTTAACGCGTGTTTGATCTCTTGCACAGTGCGGTTTTTGTTGTCGGTGTAGCCTTCAATAATAAGAGCTACGCCGCCCGGGCCGTATGCCTCGTACACCACGGCCTCAAGTTCTTCAGACGAGGCCGAGGCTTTGTCTATGGCGCGGTCAATATTGTCCGCAGGCATGTTCTCGGCCCGCGCCTTCTCCATAGCCATCCGTAGCCCGGGGGAGTTGCGGTCGCCCTTGGACTTCTTAGCTTCGACCGTAATAAATCGAACTAACTTTGAAAAAACCTTAGACCTCCGAGCGTCCGTCGAAGCCTTCTTGTGTTTAATTTTGCTCCACTTGCTGTGTCCTGACATATTCCTAGACTATACTCGCCCTACTAAAAAATAAAAGAGCCTACTACTAATGTATCTACTTGCATATGGTTGTAGTGACAATGTATTGACACCTCCCTACTCGCCTGCTATGCTTGGTGCATGACTACTATACAAGTGCGTATAGATGCGAAAACAAAAGCAAAGGCAAAAAAGATTTTTGCTGAGATGGGGCTTGATATCTCGAGCGGTATCAAGGTGTATCTTAACCGCGTCGTGCAGGATAAGACTATTCCTTTTGTTGTGCGAACAGAAAACGGCTATACGCTCGAACAAGAGCAACAAATGATCAAGGAGACGCAGTTGGCGGTGAGGCATGGTAAACGCTTTAGTTCAGCAAACGAGGCGATGAAATATTTGATGAAATAAATCAATGTATACGCTGGTATTTGCCGCCCGATTCAAAAAATCTTTTCGTAAATATAGTGACAGCGGGAAATTTCCTATGAAAAAATTTGAACAGGCTCTTGCACATCTTGTAGCAGGGGAAAATCTCCCCGTTTCGTACGACGATCACCAACTGAAAGGTATTCTCGCAACCTTTCGCGAATTTCATCTCTCGCAAGATTTGTTGGTACAGTACGAACGTAATGAAGTTCTTCGTTTTGTTATCCTACGGAAGATTGGAACACACACAGAACTATTTGGAGGATAGGTGCTGCAAACTTCACTCGAAGTCTTCTTTGTGTTTAATTTTACTCCACTTGCTATGTCCAGACATGAGGGTAGTATATTCGCATTAAGCCAAAATTATCTCTTTAGAAGTATAAAATTAAACCCTGTTGATGATGTCGCTGAGAACAAAGGTATTGAAAAAGGTGTAGAACTTGTCATACATGTTTACCATTTCTTATTGTAACCTTTTGTTTAAGTCAGCATGAGGATTTTTTAACTACATTTGCAACCTCTCTTGTAGATCGTCCGGCGCGGTGCGGCCGACATGCTCATAAGCTTTTTTAGTGGCGACGCGGCCGCGGGGTGTGCGTTCGATGAGGCCGAGTTGGAGGAGGAACGGTTCGTGAACCTCAGAAAGAGTTGCGGGCTCTTCGGAGAGCGCTGCGGCAAGGGCAGAGACGCCGGCGGGGCCGCCGCCAAAGCGATCTATGAGCGCTAGGAGGAGTTTACGGTCAAGTGGAGTAAGACCTAGGACATCGACTTCCAGAAGTTTAAGCGCTTCTGACACAGACGTTTTGGTGAGTGGCGTGCGTTTGAGTTGTGCGTAATCGCGCGCTCGTTTTAAAAGATAGTTGGCAGTGCGTGGTGTCGAGCGACTACGCTTGGCTATTTCCCTAACCCCGGTTTCTTCAACTTCTACACCTAAAATAGATGCCGAGCGTTGAACAATTTTAGCTATGTCATTTTCAGAGTAAAACTCGAGTCGGAAGACGCCACCGGAGAACCGTGAGCGTAGTGGCGCGGACAGATCGGCTATACGCGTGGTTGCAGCGATGAGAGTAAACGGCGGTAGTGGAAGTTCAATAGTGCGCGCGCTCGGGCCTTTGCCGATGATGATGTTGAGTATTCCCGATTCCATAGCAGGGTACAGTACCTCTTCAATGTTGCGCGAGAGTCGATGAATTTCGTCAATAAAAAGAATGTCTCCGGGTTGAAGGTTAGTGAGGAGGGCCGCAAGGTCACCAACACGCTCAATAGCGGGCCCTGAAGTAGAGCGCATGTTTCCCCCGAGCTCATGCGCTATGAGGTGGGCGAGTGTGGTCTTGCCTAAGCCTGGTGGCCCATAAAAAAGAATATGCTCTGGTGGATGCGACCGTTCTTTAGCCGCGGTGATTAAAATATGGAGGTTGTTTTTAATGCTTTCCTGACCAACGTAGTCGTCCCAAGAAGACGGGCGAAGCGTTTGGTCAAGAAACGTATTTGAATGCGCCTCGACGGGAGCGACCCCCACATCTTCAGGCGATGGATCTTCGTTATTGCGACGCTTGGGTGCAGTGCTTGACATAAAATTAATAGTATGCTAACCTTGTATCAGTCACCCCCTTTTTCTAGTTAAGTAGTGGGGTCCTCTTTTTAGGGGTTCGAACGTGCGTATCTCTAAGCAATATGACCTTCACGGGTTTTGGAGCCTACACAAGGACATTCCGGTTCGTCATCTTGTATGACGTTGCGGGGATTATCCTCAGAGCTGGTATCCTATATTTGAAACTTTTCAAATATTTTATTGCTTAGAGATATGCCTGTTCGAAATATTTCCTCCTTCTTTACTCTACTCCAGATGTAGTCTTGCGCAACGTTGACCGTAGCGTTTTTTTGTTTCGAGTGCTAACGAACCTCCAGATCAACAACGCGTGATAATTCGTCAAGCGAAGTGACTCCTCTAAAAATTTTAATAACCCCATCTTCCTGCATAGTCGGTACTGCTTGGGGTCGTGCCGCAGCTGCAATCTCTCTTTCGGTTGGTTTTGAACGCAAAATTTCTTCAATAGCAGAGTCCATAAATACTGCTTCGAAGATTCCAATGCGTCCTTTATAGCCGCGACCATGGCAGGCGGGGCACCCATCCTTGTTTGCATCCCAAATTTTTGTTTGATTGGTGGGCACGAGTGTACGGTCCATAATGCCGGATAGTATACGCGTCAACACTTCGCGCTCCGTATCGGTTGGGTCGCGCTCTTTTTTGCATGTGTCACATAGTTTTCGAAGTAGACGTTGCGCCATCGCTACGTTAATAGCTGAACTCATTATCTTTTCGCTCACCCCAAGGTCCATGAGCCGAGGAAAGGTGCCGGCGGCGTTGTTGGTGTGAAGGGTGGAGAATACCAAGTGGCCGGTGAGTGCTGCGTTTATAGCGGTCTCGGCAACTTCGCTATCCCGGATCTCGCCAACCATGATAACGTCCGGGTCGGCGCGAAGTGCAGAGCGTAATCCTTGTGCAAAAGTATAATTCTTTTCTACCTGAGTTTGTACGATAGGAAGGTGGTACTCTATCGGGTCTTCGATGGTAATTATTTTCGTGCCCGGGTTGTTTACTTTGCGCATGAATGCGTACAGTGTTGTTGTTTTACCGGAGCCCGTTGGGCCAGTGGTGAGTATCATTCCGTTAGGCCTTGCTATTTCATGCTCAATACGTGCACGAAGTTTCGGTTCGAGCCCTAACTCTTCCAAAGGTACTGCGATTGCTTTTGGATTAAGGATACGAAGCACTACTGTTTCGCCATAGTTACCCGGGAGAACAGAGGTACGTAGTTCGACTTCGTCACCACGCACTTTGATGCTAAAGCGGCCGTCCTGCGCCTCGCCCGTTATATTTAACTTCATGCCCGAAAGAAGCTTCATGCGAGAAAGTACCAGACGATATGTTTCCTGGTCTAGTGTGAGTACGTCCATAAGCAAACCGTCCAGGCGATAGCGGAGCTGTACCTTCATTTCCTCAGGTTCGAAATGAACATCTGACGCACCAAGCCCCATCCCGCCCGCAAGAATGACTTCAATAACGCGGGTGATTCGATACGCGCGTTTGGCGTCAGAAGATTCTTGGATAAGTGACGCGATGTCGGTGAGTGACTTGACCTTAGTTAAGAGCGCCTCGATTTCTTCTGGAGAAATTTCAAACACTCCCGCCTTACTTTCGGTTGCAAACGAGAGATCAACGTAGCGAGCATAGCCACGACCTAAGCTTTCTTGGGAAGCCATATACACAGTCACAACGTAGCCGCGCTGCGTGAGTTGCTCTACCAACTCTTTTATTTTGGGATGTTCCGGGGCGCGCACTGCAAGATTTAGTTTTTTACCTATCAAGCCGAAGGTAATAGCCTCGCAGGCTTTTGCTTGGGCTTCGGGAAGGAGCCGTAGTGCGTCAGTATTGATTGCAACGAGCGAAAGATCCACGTACTGGACGCCATACTTGTGCGACAAAATCTGTGCGAGTTCTTCCTCTTCGCGTCTTTTTAAAAACTCAATTCGTCGCTGTTGTTCTGAGTCACCAAAGATAATCACTTGGGTTATTGTAACCCGACTGAATCTCGTTCGAAAGGATATGTTTTTGCAAAGGCTAAAACGTACAAAGTAAGTACAGTTTGATAGAAGGTTTGATAGACTACGGATATGGGAATAATCCAGCTTGCCGACCTTGGGCGCTTTGCCGAAGAGTTTGTGTCCCGTCTGCCACAAGAAGGAGAGAGAGCGGTGCTCGTGGAGTTGTGTGGCAACGTAGGTGCCGGAAAGACTACGTTTGTGCAGGCTGTAGGACGAGTGCTTACGATACCGGACACGATGCAAAGTCCTACCTATGTGTTGATGAAGTCGTACTCGATACATGTTGGGCGATTTACTAAACTTGTACATATAGATGCATATCGGCTACAGATGCCTGAGGAGTTTAAAACCCTCAAGCCGGAAGAGTTTTTATATGACCCGCACGTGCTTGTGTTGCTTGAGTGGCCCCAGCAAGTCCAAGGGGAGTTACCAACGGCGGACATACGGATTCAGTTTTCGTCTGAAGGGATGTCTGCTGATGAGCGAAACATTGAAATTAAATAAGTATGGCAACAAAAAATAAAAAACGCCTGATAGTGCTTGATACGCACGCAATATTACATCGTGCATACCACGCCTTGCCTGAATTCTCTTCGAGTAAAGGAGAACCTACAGGTGCGTTATATGGGCTCATTTCCATGTTAGTGAAGTTAATCGTGGAGCTCAAGCCCGACTACATTGTTGCCGCTTTCGACTTGCCGGAGCCAACATTTCGGCATATCGCTTTTAAAGAATACAAGGCACAGCGTATGAAAGCCGACGATGCCTTGGTGGCACAGATTATTCGCTCACGCGAAGTGCTCGATGCGCTCGGTGTCGTCCGATATGAGTGTAGCGGTTTTGAAGCCGACGATGTTATTGGAACTATCGTAGAAGAGACAAAAAATATCAAAGATGTTGACGTAATTATTGCGTCAGGGGATATGGACACACTTCAGCTCGTTGACGACTCCCGTGTGCAGGCGTATACACTGCGTAAAGGGCTTACCGACACTATTTTATATGACGCACAGAAAGTAATAACTCGATATGGTTTTGGTCCCGAGCAAATCGCCGATTTTAAAGGGTTGCGTGGTGACCCATCGGATAACATTCCTGGTGTGAAAGGGATTGGGGAAAAAACGGCAACAACTCTGATAATGGAATTTGGCTCGCTGGACAATGTGTACGCTATTCTCAAGAAAAACCCCGAAAAGTTAGTTGCCGCGGGTATCAAGCCGGGGATGATGCAAAAGCTGACTGAGCAGGAAGCGCAAGCGATGTTCTCCAAAGAATTAGCTATTATCAGGCGGGACGCACCTATTCAGTTCCTGCTTCCTCCTCCGTGGAAGGAACATGTGGATATAAAGCGTGTGTTGGATATGCTTCAACAATACGAGTTTCGCTCGCTTATTCCTAGAATAAAATCGGCGGTAGGAGGTGGGGTTGAAACCGGGGTCCCACAGGAAAAAATCCTCGGGACTCCCGTCTTGGCTGCAGGCGAGTCAAACGGGCCAGATAATTTTCTTCAGGATTCTTCTCTTGGGGCGCAAGAAAAAGATGGTTCTCTTTTTGCTGAAATTGAACAAGTTGACCCGGAAGAATTTGAAAAAATAGCCTTGGCTGTGTGGGTTATCGACTCGAATGTGACGCAGCCAACTTTGGATGACATATATCGGATAGGGAAGGCGGACACGTTTGAAGAAGCGAAAAAAAATATCCTTAAGGAAATACACGAGCGCGACCTCACCTTTGTGTATGAAAAAATTGAACTGCCTCTTTCACCGGTGTTGCGCGGTATGGAAAAGACCGGCATCAAAATAGACAAAGACTTTCTCAAAGACTTGTCGAAAAAATATCGCACAGAACTTGACGCTATCTCAGCGCGAATTTTTGATGCCGCCGGCACTGTGTTTAATATCAACTCGCCCAAGCAGCTCGGCGATATCCTTTTTGACACCATGGGACTAGGTGTCAAAAATCAAAAGAAGACGGCTGGTGGCGCGCGCTCGACGAAAGAGTCGGAGTTGGAGAAGCTGCGCGACCAACATCCTATCATTGGGGAGGTGCTCAACTACAGAGAATTACAAAAACTTCTTTCAACATATATAGACGTCATCCCCGGGCTCGTTGATTCTGAAGACAGGCTGCACACCACGTATGTCCAGGAAGGCTCAACTACGGGGCGCCTCGCCTCGCACGACCCGAACTTACAAAATATTCCTATTAAGACCGAACTGGGTCGCGCTATTCGACACAGCTTTATTGCAGGAGAGGGTATGGTACTGGTGTCGTTTGACTATTCGCAAATTGAACTGCGTATTGCCGCCTTTCTCTCTGAAGATCCAACTCTTGTGGATACATTTAAAACCGGGCGCGATGTCCACACTGAAGTTGCCATGCGCGTGTTTGGTGTGGAGTCAAAGGATGTAACCTACGAGCAGCGTCGCCGCGCGAAGATTATCAACTTTGGTATTCTCTATGGGATGGGGGTGAGTGCACTTAAAGATTCGCTTGGTACCTCGCGCTCTGACGCGCAAGAATTTTATAATCAATACTTCGAAGCGTTTCCACGTTTAGCACAGTATCTCGACGAGACTAAGAGCGATGCTGCCCGCAGAGGTTACACAGAAACCTTTTTTGGACGTCGTCGCTACTTCTTAGGTATTACCTCATCGATACCCTATGTGCGTGCCTCAGCCGAACGTATGGCTATTAATGCGCCTATACAGGGCACTTCAGCAGACCTTATTAAATTGGCAATGGTTGAAATTGCACATTGGATACAAAAAGAAAAACTGGGGGACAGTGTGCGGATGTTGCTCCAGGTGCATGACGAGCTCGTGTTTGAGATCAAGGAGGCAAACGTTGAAGTGTGTGCCAAGCGCATTAAGGAAATTATGGAAAACAACTTGTCTGACAAGGAACGTAAAGGTATACCCTTTAAAGCTGAAGGAAAGCGAGGCACCAATTGGGGTGATATGCAGGCACTGCCTTTATGATGAAAGTACTCGTTGGAGTGCCTCCGGCTACACAACCTCAAAAATCTTCTTTTAAAACTATTTCCTCTTCTTCTGAAACTATTCCCATAGAGGACCTAGAATGGGAAAAACTTTCAATAGATGAGTTGCTCGCGATGGCTACCACTATGTCGCTTATGGGTGACGTCCGGGTGTTTCGTTTGGTAGGAGCACTAAATGGAAATCGAGCGGATGAGTTTTTAACCATTGCTCCAGATATAGTAGCCTCGTTGCACCAGTTTATTTTAGTGGAGGAGAAGCTTTTAAAGAAAGCAACGGACTCGGTAACCAAAGCAGGTGCAGAAATTAAGGTGTACGCCGCGCCTAAAAAAATAGAAGCGTTTAATATGTTTTCTATTACGTTCGCTTTCGCGTTACGTGACCGAAAAAAACTTTGGCTCCAGCTCCATGAGTCGCTCGGGCAGGGTGTCGTCCCCGAAGCGTTTGCAGGTATGCTCGCCTGGAAGGTTCGAGACATGTTGAGCAAAAATGAAAAAGGAAAATATACTAAAGTAGAGCTACACCGTATGTCCTCAGAGTTAGTGACCCTTTACCACGAGTCACACCGCGGGGTAGGGGAGCTGTCACTTATGCTCGAGCGCTATATTTTACTGATATAATTTTTGTATGGGACATAAACTCTTTTTAATAATGTGCTTTTCAGCGATTATTGTCGGCGTTGGGTTTATGGCTGCGTTCTCGTTAAATCTTTTACCGCAACCCGTCTACTTGTTTTTCTATACAAGCCTGGCTGGTACATCTCCAGAATCACAATATCCATATCTCACCAAGTTTGAAGGGCGCTGGCAGACGACCCTTACCCCACTCGCAGCCCAAACTGAAATAGCGCAGTGTGAAGTAAGTATAGGCACACTTACTATCCACGATGGACAGGTAACAGGAAGGATGAGTACACTTAATCGATATATAACAATTGTGGGAGTCGTGGACGAAGAAGGGGTGCTGCGCGGTAAGACGCGTAGAGGACAAGGGAACGAAGGCTCCATTACCGGGAACATAATTAAAATAAAAGGAGAGGGAGACTGGACAGACTCCTATGATTGTCGGGGCACGTTTAGTATGAAAAAAATAGATTTATTGATGGATCCTTCACGAGGTTCTATAGTGTCGTATGCCGGTAATGTATTTTTGATTCGAAAAGGGATATCGCAGCTCCCTAATCCGGGCAAGCAACTATATGTGGGGGATGTGATAAAAGTGTCTGCAAACGGCTCAGCACTCGTATCAATTGATTTTGAACCGGTCAGCCTTACTGGTGGTATGACCTATACTGTATCGAAAGCACGTAAGTAGTCACTGTAA
>JAYTFN010000054.1:0-2001 GCA_043734325.1 Candidatus Adlerbacteria bacterium | reverse complement strand
GGCGTTGTTGCGTTATTGTCGTTATAAATTTTAACCCCTTTCACTTCGCGCAAAAATTGCAGTCTGCCGGGGATACTTTCGAACGATTCGAGCGAGTCTTTGATGCACTCTTCGTCCACATCAAGCGCTCGAGCCGCTGCAGAAGCTAGCCCTGCATTGTAGCGATTATGCTCGCCGGGAAGTTTCAGCCTTACTCCTTTTGGAAGATTTCGTGTTCCCGAGACTTCTGTATGGGCACGTATGTGTGTTTGATATCCAAACTCTTTTATAAAGGGCGCTGCCTGCTCGCCCAAAATAAAGGTATCGCTTTCCTGTTGATTACGAAAAATAGCAGCTTTATCTGCAAAATAAGCCTGCATACTATTTTTATAATAATTCATATGATCCGGCAGAAAAGTAGTAAAAACTGATATGTGCGGACTTATCTTTGCTTCGCCAAAACCCTGAAGCTGCCAAGAATCAAGTTCTAACACAGCGATAGAATCACGGGTCACGTCAGACAATAACGCTAACGTGGAGACTCCGCGCACATTGCCGCCCAAAAGCACAGCATACCCTGCGCTTCGTAGGATATGCGCAATCATGTGCGTTACGGTCGACTTACCTCGGGTACCGGTGATACCAACTACCGGGATGCCGGCCAACTCTGCAAATAGGTCGGTACTCATACGCACTGGTATGTTGTTTTTTTTCGCATGCGCTATATACAACGAATTGAGCGGTACGCCGGCAGCTTTAATTATAAGGTCTCTATTTTCGAAGTCACCCAGCGAATGTGACTCAAGATGAAAAGTGATGTTGGTAAACTGCCGCAACAAGGACAACGACACCTCAAGCTCACTTTCACCCTTCAAATCTGTCACAATCAACTCCGCTCCACACTCCGCCAAGAAACGAGCGTCCCCTATACCGCGACCCAAAAGCCCTAACCCCATAAGGGTAATCTTTTTGCCTTTAAAATAGTCCTTCCAATGCATAGTTTTACTGTAGCACTTCTATGAGCGAACTCTCACCCGGAAACAAAGACGTGACCAGTCCGCGGAATTGCATAGAGTCTTTTGAGATAATATAACGCGTCGTACCGTCTCCCACTTCTTGAGGCCAGAAAAGTTTTTCTACCCGCTGTGCCACTACTACTGCGGGGTCATATATAGCTATCCCTTGACCGAGAACCTTACGAAAAGAGGTCATGGCTAGCGGATAATGAGTGCAGCCCAAAATAAGCACATCAAAATCCGCCAAGACAACGCCGCCAAACGATAACTCTATTAGGTGCTCGATATATTCTTTCGGTTTGTCGCATTCAATAGCAGAAGCGAGCTCCGGTAGAGGAAGCGCAACGATTTCCTTACCAATCATCGTGAAAGCATTTTGGTAAATACCGGAGTGGATAGTCGCCTGTGTCGCACACAAGAGAATGCGCGCCGTAGAGCCTTTAAAAATCGCGACGGTTGGACCCACCATCTCTATAAGGTGCGCTGAGTCAAGCGAGAAGACATCGTATATCGAGACTGCCAGCGACGCAGACACACTGTTGCATGCACTTACAATACGGCTCGCTCCCCTGTCTTGTAGTAATTTTATAGCGTTTACGGTGAGCGTTGACAGTTCCTCCCGTGAGCGCGCACCATACGGTGCATTTTTGATATCGCCAAAGTAAAGCACATTCGCAGATGGCAGCACGTCGCGGATAGCCCGCAACACAGTGAGCCCACCGGAGCCAGAATCAAAAATACCTATCATATATACACCCATCATGCGCGAGGAGTGCGCGCTATGCAACAGCTACCACCAAGCACAGAACAAAGAAAAGCGTTCTAAAAAATACTTTTTATGAAATTGCATTTTACTGAAATGGCATCCCAAAAAAGAAAGTATGCATGAACGTAGGTCTATACACAACACTTTAAAGTAAAATTTTAAAAAGAAAAAATCCCGCTTTTTGGGGCGGGTTGAGGTTTAGAAGTTTTACTAACTTCGCACAAAAAGCACTTCTTTTAA
>JAYTFN010000053.1:0-2455 GCA_043734325.1 Candidatus Adlerbacteria bacterium | reverse complement strand
ATTTTTGCCGGCGGTATCCCCGGTGGATACTGTGGACGTATAGCGGGGGATGCAGGACTTAGTAATGTGCTCGGCAAAGTTATATTTACCGTTATTAATGCGGAAAAAAAAGAAGCAATAATACATTTTACTCCTGACTCCGCAGTATATCTAAACGATGGGGCCGGTACTTTGGCAAAACTAACTACACAAGACGGTACCGTACATCTCAGTGGCACATCTACAGTGTCTAAAAACCCGTGGCTTGCTCTCGTGGGGCAAGATACCACCCCGCCGCAGCCGTTTCGGGTCGAAGTAGAGTCAACCATTGGGGTGTTTAACGGCAGATACTATATTGTTTTCTCTACAACGGACAAAGAAAGTGGTCTGGATTATTTTGAAATATTTGAACGTGGAGGCTGGAAACGTATTACAACTCCCTACCTGCTCTTAAACCAGTCCTTGCTTGGGGTCGGGGATATCCAGGTGCACGCGGTAGACAAGGCCGGGAATATACGTCGGGGAGAATTTTCTCCGGCACTCACACCAAAACGGCAGTTTACCTTTGCTGACTTTTTGCCCTTTATTATCCTTGCAGTTGCTATACTTTTTATTGGCATCAAAATATACTTTGACCATAAAAAAGCTCGTCGCACACCTAGTATATAGGGGTATGAAAAGTATTATTTTCGTCTCTTTCGTACTTGCCAGTTTGTTCACTTCTACCATTGCGCACGGTGCCGGAGGGGAATTATTCATGTCACCTGGCAGTAGTGTGCAGACAGTCGAGGAGCCTTTTGAGGTGCACGTGCTTGCTAATACGAACGGACAGTCTGTGAATGCAATAGAAGGAGAGTTGGTTTATAATCCGAATGATTTTTCAGTTCAAAAAATCTCAATTGAGCAATCGCAATTGACCACATGGGCCACCCCACCGTCCTATGATGGCGCGACCGGGCTCATTAAATTTTCCGGATGGGCAGAGCGCTCTTTTACCGGTAGTAATGGGTTGATTATGAAAATAACACTTCTTCCTCTTCATGTAGGACAAAGTGGTCTCGTCTTTAATTCAGGAGCAATGCTTGAGGCGCAGGCACAGGGAAGCAACATTATTACAAGCATGCGCTCGAGTTCGTTTAAAATTCAACCAAAAAAAACCCAAGCACCTGTGTCTACCCTCCAAACTGAATCTACTCAAGCGGCAACAAGTGCAGACGCGACCCCTACTTCGACGCCTACCGCTACACCCCTTCTCGTGCCTCAGTCTATAGCGACTCCTCCTGTCACTGTACAAGCTGCAGGTCTCGCATTTTCAGGAATAGAGTTTGCGCCTTTGCTTCTACCGTTCTTAGTAATCCTTACTCTTATTGCTTTTTGTATCGCCTATATCCTCCACAAAATGCTTCGTTAATTACATTTTTGAAAGTAACATAGAAAGGTCATCGAGTCCTACAGAACCATTACTGTTTAGATCATAGCGAGAATTATATGACCCGAGCATCTTGAAGGTTAAGATCGACAAGTCAATTAAATTTATTTTCCCATCTCCGTTTAGATCGGGATTAGGTGCTGTAGTGCCTCCACTAACGCCGCGACTTGGGGCAGCATTTCCAGACGCAACAATTTTAGGTTTCGATTCTTCTATGGTGTAGCTGATTGGATGTGTTTTTGTCTCTACCGGTTTTCCCGTGTCGCTATAGGGATATACCTGTATATTTTTAAATAGCAGTTGTGTTTGTCCGGGACTCTTTGCTTTAACGGTGAGCGTCAGTACCGTACCGGTTCCGACGATACCCCCTTGTTTAGTGGTACCTCCACTAAATCGAATTTCTCCCGAGTCTTCGGCTATGGTTGTGTCCTCAGTCCAGAGATCAAAAAAAGACTTTTCTTTACTGATACTTACAATCTCAAGTGATTCCTTAGTAAATGAGATGGTAGCCCCAAGTGCATTAATTGGAACCTTGGTGTTTATGTTTACGTCAACACGTATCGTGTCTCCCGGTTTAAGGTTTTCCTCACTGGAGGACATAAAAAAAACAGTGGTCGTTGCTCCTCCAAAAGAGGAAATACTAGACGCGAGGAGGTCATATATAGCGGCCGTGTTTATCACAAAAGGCGATATAACAAACACAGCAAGTATACCGGCAATACAATAGTTGAAGATGCGTATGCGGCTTAGTCTCTGTGGTGGCTGACTCATGGTGCTATAAGTGTATCATTGCACCATACGCACTACAGGGATTTCAAATGGAAGGGGAGTGTTGAGGTGAGAAATGGTTGTAGTTGAAAAGTATGGAGCGTTTGCAAATACCATGTGTCGTACTTTAAAACTTTGTGGGTCAATCCATACATCAACGGTGCCCTGTTGCCCAATGCGTTGCACTAAGGCGTTTAGTGGTCCGTCGCTCACCGCAAAAGCTTTTTTAGATAAGATAAAGGTGTAGCGTAAAAGTGATTCTTCGCCCCACTGTGTGGT
>JAYTFN010000052.1:0-1215 GCA_043734325.1 Candidatus Adlerbacteria bacterium | reverse complement strand
GGATTTGGTCAAAGTATTCAAAAGTTTTCTTATTTGCCAGAACCTATTGGTGACTCTATATTTGCCGTAGCAGGTGAGGAGTTTGGGTTTATGGGCAGTACGCTTCTCGTTTTACTATTTGCCATGTTTGGCGTGCTTGGGTTACGAATTGCAGCCCGTGCACCGGACCCCTTCGGTGGCCTTATTGTTGTAGGTTTAGTCGTGCTGATAATTGGACAATCATTTTTTAACATTGCCTCCACACTTGGACTGGTCCCATTGGTCGGCGTCCCACTTATATTTGTATCGCACGGCGGCACTGCACTTGCTCTGTCCCTAGCCGAAGTCGGCGTCATACTCTCCGTCTCACGCAGAATGAAAAGTTAAATTGCTATGTAATGGCTTTACATAACGTTTAATTATACTTAGGCGTGAGTAGTTACTAAAAACTCAGGCATAAAAGTTTAATTTTTGGTACATTAGTAAGTACACATGAAAATACTTTTTACAGGAGGCGGGTCCGGAGGGCATTTTTATCCTATTATTGCAGTTGCAGAAGGGATACACGACCTCGTGCGCGATAAACGATTAGTAGAGCCGGAATTGTTTTATGCGGCACCTGACCCATATGACCGCGATCTCCTATTTCAAAATAATATTCAGTTTATACAGACTCCCGCAGGAAAAATGCGGAGATATTTTTCAATATTAAATGTTCTTGATTATTTTAAGACTATATGGGGTATAGCGCTTTCTGTCTGGCAAGTTTTTTTTCTCTATCCGGACGTTGTGTTTGGGACCGGTGGCTACGGCAGTTTTCCTACTCTTATAGCTGCTCGCATTCTTCGCATTCCTGTCGTTATTTATGCTACAGACGCGGAACCGAGTCGGGTCAATCTTTGGGCTGGTCGGTTTGCCGCAAAAGTTGCAATTTCATTTCCGGAAGCATCTGTATACTTTCCCGCTGAAAAAATTGCATTTACCGGTAATCCGATACGAAAATCTCTTTTGCTGCCGGCTCGAGAGGGGGCATACGCATTTTTTAAACTTAGCCCGACAGTTCCCGTAATTTTTTTTGAAGGTGGTTCACAAGGGTCAGTAGCGATAAACGACGTACTACTTGCCGCCCTGCCACAACTTTTAGAAAAATATCAAATTATACATCAGACAGGGGAAGCAAATATAGTGGAAGTTGAGGGACGCGCTAAAATTTTACTTGGTGACTCACCACACACG
>JAYTFN010000051.1:0-6053 GCA_043734325.1 Candidatus Adlerbacteria bacterium | reverse complement strand
GGACGCCTTGCCGCCGAAAAACACATAGACGTTATTATCAAAGCAATCGCAAAGTTGCAGCCGTTATTCCCTACAATTACATTAGTTGTAACCGGTCATGGCGCCGCAGCAAAAAGTCTGCAACTGCTAGCCCAGGAACTTCAAATTGGCGAAAATGTGCTCTTTACCGGTTTTATACCGACCGACATACTCGCACTGTACTATAAAGCAGCAGACATTTTTTCTATCATGTCGACCGCCGACAGTCAGTCTATTGCACTGATGCAAGCCTACGCTTCGGGTGTGCCAGCTGTGGCCGCCCGTGCACATGGCCTCCCCGACTACGTACCCTTGGACTGCGGCTTTCTTGTAGCACCCGGCGACATCGAAGAGCTAACAGAGAAATGTAAAGTCCTCCTACAAGACGAACCACTAAGAATCAAAATGGGCAAAGCAGGTTATAACTTTATACAAAATTTGTCACCTCAAAAAATAGCCGACAAATGGGAAGAAATTTACCAAAAAGCCATGCGTACAAACACCTTTAAAATTACTAGTATAAAAAAGTAAAAATACAACTCAATTAAATCGCGCTCGCGATTTAATTGATATGGTCTTGGTCGCTCTAGCTACTTCTTGAAATTTATAACCTTTGACCTCTACTGTTGCGTTTTGAGTTTAGGACCTATACTTATTTCTGGGGCGAGAGTACTCGCGATTGTAAACCTGTGAGGCCCATTCCACAGGACAGGTCGGGGAAGGTCGACGACCAGCCCGCCGTTTTATCGGCAATTATGGCGTCCACTCGCTACCCCTGCACAACCAAGGCCCACCCGCAACATTTAAGTGGGTTTTTTATTTTTTGTTTTCCTCTTCTATTATTCTTTCCCCTTCCGTTTTTTCAGACTGCAAGAGTTTTCGGCGCATGAAGCGGGTAAAAAATGCATAGGCTACCGCTACCACAACGACCGCAGCCACAACGAGTCCAATGCCGCTAAAGGAGCTGGTGATTGTTTCGTAATATGACGCGCCGAAGTAATAGCCAAACGCCATAAGTATGGCATATTGTGCGACTGTCACCGGAAGTGCGTACGCCATAAATTTTTTAAAGTCGAGTTTAATGAACCCGGCTGATATAAGGAATGGGGTGGAAAGCCCGTAGGCAAGTTTGCTAAAAAACATCGTCTTTCCAGTATGATTCAACCAAAGGTTGCGTATGATGCTGAAATGCTCTTCCGCTACACCAATTTTGCTCAATATATTTTTAACAAAACTCTTTTTCTCTCCAAAGCGGCCTACGAAGTAATACGTTACATCAGGAATAATGTCCCCCAGAAGTAGAATTGAGTATGCCGCAATTACATTAAAATACCCCAACGCGACTAATGTACCGACAATAAATCCAGTTACCGGCCCTTCAAAAGCGGCCAACGGAAAAAGAATCCAATAGCGATATTCGATTATAAGCTGGAGGGCGCCGTCCATAAAATGATGATATCATTTTATTATGTTTCGCGATTTACTTCGACAATATAAGATCTTTGGTGGAAATCCGCAGATCCAGTTATCAACCCTTGTTTCTAGTGTCATTTTTTTATGTAGTATTGTTTTCAATTTTTACGCTGGCGTATACGCAACAAACCGTGCAAGCAATTACGTAGAAGACATAATTCTTTCAAACATTCCCGTCTTTAATGTCGGTGGAATTTTTATTTATGGCGCCATAGCGCTTATTTTATTCATCACAGGATTATCTCTCTCGTGTCCAAGGCGAATTCCTTTTATTTTGCATTCACTTTCTCTTTTTTATTTTATTCGAGGATGCTTTGTATCATTGACTCACCTTGCCCCCTACCCAACCCAAGCACCGCTTAATTTAGACTACGGCAGACTGTTCGCCAAGCAGTTTGGCGGCGCAGATCTTTTTTTCTCTGCACACACAGGAGCACCTTTCCTGCTCGCGCTTATTTTTTGGAATCATCCAACTTTACGCACCATCTTCCTTATTTGGTCAGCAGTATTCGGAGTAGTCGTGTTACTCGGCCATTTGCACTACAGCATAGATGTTCTTTCAGCATTCTTCATAACCTATTCTATTTATCACATAGCGCTGTGGCTTTTCCCAAGTGATTATGACCTTTTTCACGGAAAATAAAATAATGAAAAAAACCCTAATTTTCAACCCCATTTTAACTTCATGAAGAAGTTCAGTAAAACTTCATGTAGACTTCTTCATACTTTATCAGTCGAAGTACATTAATTCATCATTTAATTCATTAAATTTATGCATTTACTCATCGTTGAGGATGAAGAAAAGCTTGCTAAAGCTCTCAAAAAAGGTCTTGAATCGAAAGGATTTGCGGTCGATTGGCTGTCAGACAGTGAGAAAGCTCAGAATCGTATTCTCCTCTATCGAAACGAATACGACCTTATTTTACTTGACTTATTAATGCCCGGCATTGATGGCGCGACCATTACCGAAACGGTTCGCAAGGACGGCGTTTCTACTCCTATCATCATCCTCACGGCGCGTAACGAAACCGAACACAAAGTCGACCTTCTTAACAAAGGTGCTGACGACTACATAGTAAAGCCATTTTCGTTCGAGGAGCTTTTGGCACGTATTTCTTCAGTTTTACGTCGCCCCGCCACATCGACTCCCGTTACCCTTACAGTAGGAAACTTGGAAATGGAAACGTCAACTCGCGTCGTACGCATGCTGGGGCAGGAAATACCGCTTACTCTTAAAGAATTTTCGCTACTTGAATGCTTTATGCGCGAGCCCGGCGTTGTGCTTACACGCGAAAAACTTTTTGACCATGTTTGGGATTTTAATTCTTTATCGTGGAGTAACGTTTTAGATGTCCACATGAAAAATCTTCGAAAGAAGCTTACTGCAGACGGCGACGAATCCACTGTATTTGAAACAGTACGTGGTGTAGGGTATCGACTCACCGGCTCAGTGAATGCATAATTTCACCTTACTTTCAGTGTTCTTCCTATAGAATTTACTTGCGGGCAAATATAAGACTCGCTTCTACAGTTCAGCAGTGAAAAAATATATTGACAACGTTTTAACCTCCTGAGGAGGCCGTTGCATCGCTACTTACTCGATAATCTTTGCCAATATGTAGACATGAAAATAGAACTGCTTTGAGCCGAAGGGCTGCTTTCCACACCGAAAGTAGCCCTTCGGCGCATTTAGGGTTTATACTATGTTCATGTCTGATCTATCTAGTTTTGCAAAAGATGTGCGACCGTGGGGTAATTTCGAACGCTACACACTAAATGAAAAATCCACAGTAAAAATTATTACAGTGAGCCCAGGAGAAGCGTTTAGTTTGCAGGTACATGCACACCGTCAAGAATTTTGGCGAATACTCAAAGGCTCGGGTGATGTTACGGTCGGAAAAGAAGTGCATCACGCACAAGAAGGTAACAAGTTTTTAATACCTGTCAATACCGAGCACCGAGCTGAAGCAGGCCCCTTAGGATTGGAGTTTCTTGAAATAGCAATTGGAGAATTTGATGAGAGCGATATTACCCGCTTAGAGGACAAATATGGACGCAACTAGTCAATCAAGCGCGGCCGTAGAACTCGCGGGATTAACCATTTCTTTTGGGCTGTTCGTGCTCCTTATTTTTATATGTGTAGGCTTTGCAGGACTCCTGGCCTACTGGTTGCGTTTATTTTATTGGTCGCCTAAGGCTGTTTCGAAACGCCTTATAGCCGTTACGCGCGTAGACGAAAACCCTGTTCTTCGTCCTATTGCTGATCATTGGTGGGAATCTGAAGCAGTCTTTAACCCCGCAGCTTTTGTTGACGAAGGACGAGTACATCTTTTGTATCGCGCAATGGGGACTGACGGTATCTCACGAATAGGCTATGCGTCTAGCGCGGACGGTGTGCATTTTGATGACCGAGTAGCCCACCCGGTATATGACCGAGACAGTAATTTTCTAACTACTCAGCGCGACAAGCGCTACCGAAAACTCTCCTATGATACTGACCTATACGCTTCAGGAGGTGGCTGGGGTGGATGCGAGGACCCACGAACGGTACTAATCGACGCACAAGTGTATATGACGTTTGGTATTTTTGAAAGCTGGCAGTCAATGCGACTTGCGGTTACCTCGCTTTCAACTAAAGATCTGCGTGCGGGGGTTTGGAAATGGACACCATATATCCCCATGTCTCCTAAAGAAGAGACACACAAAAATTGGGTACTCTTTCCAGAAAAAATAAACGGTAAGTTTGCCATATTGCATGCCCTTACCCCTTCTCCACTTATAGAATATTTTGACTCTCTTGAAGACATGCGCACTAGCCCTATAAAAAGCAACAACAAACGCGGTGGGCGCCCCGGCGCATGGGATGCTTTTGTTCGTGGAGCTGCTGCGCCACCTATCAAAACACCAGAAGGTTGGCTGCTTTTTTATCATGGAATGAACCCTGATGTGTCGAGTGTCGGCTACAAGGTGGGCGTCATGCTCTTAGATTTAAATGATCCAACACACATTTTATATCGCTCCAACCAACCGGTGCTTGAGCCCACACAGTGGTACGAAAACGATTGGAAGCCTGGTGTCGTGTACGCTTCGGGCGCTGTTTTGTTTGGCGAAGATATTATCCTCTACTACGGCGGTGGAGATAAGTATATTGCAGCAGCAAAGGCAAATTATAAAGAGTTTCTGCACACTCTCATGTCCGGCGAACATACTGAGTTGCGAAATGTAAAGGTATAATCTAATCATATGTACGTAATACGCCGATCATTAGAAAATCCACTTATATCCCCCATTACTGAAAGGCAATGGGAGTCCGAAGGTACCTTTAATGGAAGCCCCGTTCAAGTTGGGAAACTCACGCACCTCTTATACCGAGCACTGAGCCGTCCTGACCCACTTGTACTACCGCACGGACTATCAACAATAGGTAAAGCCATCTCCGAGGATGGTGAGAAATTTCACACCAGGCGACAATTTATCACTCCACAAGAGCCGTGGGAGCAATTTGGTTGTGAAGACCCTCGCGTCACCTATTTTGAAGGTATGTACTACACTTTCTATACAGCACTCGGTGGCATGCCGTTTGGACCCAACAATATAAAAGTCGCCGTTGCTATTTCTTCCGATTTGGAATCGATAGAGTCTCGCCACCTAGTCACACCCTTTAATGCAAAGGCTATGACGCTTTTCCCCGAACGAATTAACGGCAAGATTACCGTTATGTTTACAGCCCATACCGACGAGCCGCCCGCGCATATAGCTATTGCACAGTGCGATAAAATAGAAGAACTTTGGGACCTCTCGTTTTGGGAAAAATGGCACAATGAATTAGACAAACACATACTCAACCCGGTGCGATTCACTCAGGACCATGTTGAAGTTGGCGCTTCCCCTCTTAAAACGAAAGAAGGTTGGCTTGTTTTTTATTCCTACATCCAAAACTACTTTGGCGGAAGTGACCGCGTCTTTGGCATAGAAGCAATGCTTTTAGATATAGACAATCCGGAAAAAATTATCGGCACAACTAAGGGCCCCATTATGGTTCCGGAGGAAAACTATGAACGGTACGGCACTGTTCCTAACATTGTCTTCCCTTCGGGCGCACTCTTGCAAAAAAATGGCCGCATAGACCTCTACTACGGCGCAGCAGACACAACTGTTTGCAAAGCATCACTTAACGTACATGACCTTATGAGCGCGATTCTTCCTGAGCGCAGAGTCGAATTAGCGGTTCGTGCTAAGGAAAATCCTATCTTAAAACCAATTCCCGAACATTCGTGGGAATCTAAGGCAGTATTTAATGCCGCAGCGTTTGAGCTTAACGACATGGTGCACATTCTCTATCGCGCTATGGGAGACGACGACACCAGCGTTATTGGCTACGCCACGTCTAAAAACGGTATCAAAATTACCGAGCGTTTGACTGACCCAATATATGTACCGCGAGAAAATTTTGAAACAAAGTCGCACCCGGGTAACTCTGGCTGTGAGGATCCGCGGGTTACCATTATGGGCGACACTATACACATGCTCTACACAGCGTTTGACGGTAATTCCAACACACG
>JAYTFN010000050.1:0-2981 GCA_043734325.1 Candidatus Adlerbacteria bacterium | reverse complement strand
CTGCTTTGGTAACGAGTATGGTTTGTTCAAAATGTGCGGCGCGAGAACCGTCGCGGGTGACGTAGGTCCATTGGTCTTCGAGCAAACTTATTGTCCCTTTCCCCTCAGAGAAGATTGGCTCGAGTGCCAACACGTAGCCATCAATTATTTTTTCACCTTCACCTACCTCGCCCACATTCGAGATAAATGGCTTTTCATGTACGCTTTTGCCCACCGCATGGCCTCCCAGCTCTTCGACAACGTTAAAACGATAGCGGCGCGCTACTGCTTCGATAGCTGCACCTATGTCCCCCATTCTTCCACCCACTTTTACCGCCGCTATGCCTGCCGCTAAAGACTCGCGCGTGGCATCCATGAGCTTTTGACCTTGCACATCGTTCTTCTTACTGCGCTCTTCTACAAACATAGTACGTGCTGAGTCGACAAAAAAACCATTGTACGAAAGTCCAAGGTCCAAAGACACTATGTCACCGTCTTTAAGCACTCGCAGGGCCGAAGGAATACCGTGCACAACTTCGTCGTTGATAGATATACACAAGGCCGCAGGGAAAGGAAATTTTGCGCCTGACGGCTTGTAATTAAGAAAAGCGGGCACCGCCCCTTCTTCGCGAATCATACGCTCTGCCTCCAAATCAAGCGTAGCAGTGGTGACGCCGGGCTTCACCAGCTTCATGAGATCGCGCAGAACTTCAGCCAAAATTTTTCCTGAATATCGCAGCTCTGCTATTTCATGTTCAGTTTTGGCTATCATATATGCAGTTTTGTCCCTATAAAAGGTTTCCCTTCAAGCACATCTTGTAAATTCTTCACGTTTTTTCCGACAACCGCAACTTCAATGGCGTTCTTTTGAGCTTCTCGTGCAGCGTGCGGGTCAAACGGCGTGTGCAACCCCGGCGACCATTCTTTTGGAATAAGGTTCTTAAATGCATCCCAGGTGAGATCTTCGAAAGCTTTTGCATCGGGATAGAGTGCCGGGTCCTTATCATATACATAAGAGGTGTTCGTCATGTTTATAACGTTTTTAATACCCGCCACTTCTGCCAATTCAATCGAAACATAATCACTACTCCAACCCGGAGTAAAACCGCCAGCAAACACCATCGGCGCAGTTACACGTGCATACTCCTTGGCACGTAACAGCACTTCAGGATGGGAAATATCTTGCAGTAACAAACGCACGAGTTGAGCGTTAAATCGGCAGGCGTGTATACCTATCCAATCGAGGTCAACGTCTACCCCGCCGAGCGAGGCGAGTGCACGTTGATATTGCCGCGACACGTTCCCACCGCCAACTACAACGATAAAACGATTCCCAGCCGCAACCTGCGTTCGTAAGAGCGTTTGTATAGCGCGAAGGAATTCCAAGTCGAGCGTGTGATTTTCAAAGAGAAGTGACCCTCCGAACGATATGATGTGCTGCTTCGGTTTTACTTCATGAGTAGTCATATGGTCACGAGAGTTTCAACGCAGCTAATATATCAGCATGTACTTTTTCAATAGACTGCTCACCGCTAATGTCAACGTAGGTATAGTGCGAATGTGACTTGAACCATTCGTCCACTAACGAGGCTTCATTGTGAGACCAACGCAGACGCTCTTCTATACCTTCTTGTGTGTCATCTTCGCGCCCGCGACCCGCCATACGCTTTTTTGCCACTTCGTCTGTAAGTGTAATATGGAGGACTACGACATTCTTTCGGTCATAGAATTGAAGCGCCGACTCTAGGTCAGGTATCTGCTCAACGGTACGAGGAAAACCGTCGAGTATAATATGCTCTTCGCCGTGCATGCCACCTATGAGCCGGGCGGAGAAAAGCTGCGTAATAAGGAAGGTTGGGATTAGTTTGCCTGAAGAAATAAGGGGGCGAATACGCTCTTGAGTATAGCCTTCGCCAGCAGCGAATGAACGCAAGTTTGTACCGGCAGTAAAATACAACACCGAACCAGGGTCCTTTTTAGTTAAATAGTCTTTTAATAGCTGCACTTGAGTCCCTTTGCCGCTGCCTTGAGGGCCGAGGAATATAACAGTTAGTTGATTCACAAAAGCATTGTAACGGAGAGATACACTCTACACAAATACAAAAAGGTGCTACAGTGCGGCGTAATGAAAAAACATATTATAACGCTCTCCGGATACCCAGGCAGCGGAAAGTCTTCGACCGCTGACAGGCTTGCAACTATTTTAGAATATAAAAGGTTCTCTTCCGGCGACTTCATGCGAGCAGTAGCTGCGAGCCGAGGAATCACCCTGGAGCAGCTTGGCACAATAGCCGAAAGTGACCGCAGTGTGGACGACGCCATAGATGCCGAAATTAAAAAGGCAGGGGAGCTGGATAACTTGGTCATAGACTCTCGCCTTGCCTACCACTGGATACCTGAGTCTTTTCGCGTGTACTTAAAACTCGACCCTCAAACCGCCGCCACGCGTATTTTTGGACACATACAAGAAGTCGGCCGCGTCGGACAAACCGCTCAAACAATTGAAGAAGTATACGAAAAAATGATCATGCGTATCGAAAGTGAAAAAAAACGCTACCATGCACTGTACGAAATAGATTACACCAATGTTCAAAATTTTGACCTTGTAGTCGACACTGGTTCGCACACGCTCGAAGAAGTAGCCCAAACTATTCTGGCAGAGTACAAAAACTGGAGCGCACAATAAAATCTTGGGCATTCCAAATAACTTTATTGTGAGGAATCCGATACGTATCAAAAAACTATTGCCGTCGGAGGCGTCGCCTCCGATTCTACAAAACGTGAGAGAAATAGAGTACTAAAACGACGAAACTTATGAGTAGTGTGCCGTATTCGACATAGGCTATTGGGTTTGGGCGCAGGTAGTAGGTCTTTACCCAATGTGGGTCATGATACTCTGTAGCAATTGTCTTTTCTTCTTCGGGCAGCCAGGTCATAAAAAAACCGAGTGCGCTTCGACGCCTCTTTTCAGGAAAAAGGAATTTGCGCAGGGAGAAGGGCGC
>JAYTFN010000049.1:0-1662 GCA_043734325.1 Candidatus Adlerbacteria bacterium | reverse complement strand
TAAGGTGAATGCACCGCCTCCAACACAAAAAATTGGCAACGGCCAACCCATGCTCACGACTAAAACAATTACTATAGGAAAAAATGTCATTCTCGCCGAAGTTGCGTCCACCGATGAGCAAAAAAGGGATGGACTGTCCGGACGGGAGTCGTTGGCTGTGGGCACAGGCATGTTGTTTATTTTTGATGCTCCACACACCGAAGGCTTTTGGATGAAAGATATGCGCCTATCGCTCGATATCATATGGGCGAATGGTGATGGCATTATTGTTACCATTTTTAAAAACCTTTCACCGCAAACGTATCCTACTGTCTTTAAACCCAGCGTACCTGCACAATATGTGCTTGAAGTGCCCGCTGGATACACAGCACAGTACGGTATTGCCGTGGGCGACAAAATTGTGTTACAGTCTTTTTAGCGCGTCAGGTAGCAGCTCTAATGTAAAAATTAGAGAGGAAAGTCCGAACACCTACTCATGCGAAAGTGTGAGTTAAAAAAGCAGCAGGTAACCCCTGTCATGTGCTGATAGCAGGCACAAGAGGTGCGAACAGAGACGAGTCCCTTTAGTGGGAGTGAAACGGCTAAATCCTTGTTCGGGTGCAAGGCCGTGCCTTGATGTAATAGTTAAGGAGAGTCGCTTGAGTCCGATGGCGACGTCGGACCTAGATAAATTGCTACTGCTGGTTTGCGAAAGCAGACGAGACAGAATTCGGCTTATCGACGCGCGTGCTATATGTGTAAAACTCCGCCTTACGGGCGGAGTTTTGCGTACCTGTGGATTCCTCGTGCTTGAAATAAGCTGGTGTGTATTATAATAATGCGTATGCGATATACACGTTTCCTTTCATGGGCACAAGGTCTCTACGTAGCAGGCTTGGTTCTTGGGTTATTATTTCTTATTCCTAGTCCATGGTTCCCACTTCAACTTGGTAAAGTAACGATTACTGCTGTTTTCATGTTGCTCTCAGCAATATTCTTTGTACTGGGCGGTGGAGCACGATCGTTGCTTCGTGAGAGAAACCCGCATCTTATCCTCATGGGCGCACTGCTTCCTCTGGTCTATCTTGTGTCGTATGCTTTTTCTATCGATCGATCTGTCGGCTTCACCGGCTTTGCGCTTGAAGGAGACACTATTATGTTTGTGCTACTCAGCTTCTTGGCCTACGTGCTCGGTATCGGAATGTTCAGGAGTTTGTGGTCGACTCGTGTGCTCCTTCTGGGTGTTGCGGGCGCTGCTGCTTTCGCTGCCACCTTTCAAGGTATAGTTATTCTCTTGGGTTCCTCCATACTTCCTACGATATTTACTGATCGCTCAGTCAACCTGGTTGGAAAATGGAACGATTTGGGTCTTATGGTTGGTCTACTCCTCCTTCTCTTGCTTGTCTCAATTGAGTTCACAACGATGAGCCTGCGACGAAAGACACTCATTGGGGTTGCAGCTGCAATGTCTGTCCTTCTTCTGGCAATTATCCACTTCCCATTGGTGTGGGCGCTACTTCTTGGATTTTCAATCGCCATAGCGCTATGGTCCTTTATTGCTAAGCGTCCAAATCATTCCGGTAATTATATGGACATGGTTCCTTGGGTACCTGTAGCAGGAATTCTCATAAGTGGCATTTTGCTTTTGTGGGGTACGATTGTTAACACAGGGCTTACCGGTAT
>JAYTFN010000048.1:0-2253 GCA_043734325.1 Candidatus Adlerbacteria bacterium | reverse complement strand
CCCACGACAGGCCTTGACCCGCGCAGCCGCCTTGCTATGTGGGAAGTCATTGAGAATTTAAAACGTGCCGGCGCGACTATCCTTTTGACGACGCAGTATTTGGAAGAGGCAGACAAGCTAGCCGACCGTATTGCGGTTATTGACCACGGTACGGTCATCGCCGAAGGTACGGCAAACGAATTAAAGGCCAAAGTTGGCAACGAACAGCTGGTAATTATTGTTCAAAAAGACATGTTGAAGCGTGCACAAGAGGCGATGGGTGCGGGAGCGCATGTCGACGAAAATGAGAATTCTGTCAGTATCCCTGTCACTAGCGGTGTGTCGGATGTTCGCAAAGCTCTTGAGTCCCTGGAGCGCGCAAACATTACCGTTGAAAGCTTGTCGCTCCACAAGCCAACGCTTGACGACGTCTTTCTTAAACTCACGGGACACGAAGCTGAAGATAAAAAAGCTGAATAAATATATGAATACCGATTTTAAACCTATGGGCCAGGTAACACCACTTAAACGCTCCAAGTTTTTTTGGGCTGTGCACGACTCGTGGGTGCTCACCCTGCGCAGCCTGCGCCATATCCTCACTAACAAGGACCAGCTTTTGGGTTTGGCTATTCAACCTATTATGTTTATGCTTCTCTTTCGCTATGTGTTTGGCGGCGCGATAGAGACTGGCAGCACGACGTACGTCAATTTTTTAGTAGCTGGTATCCTGATACAAATGGCGGCGTTTGGCGCACTTACTACATCGCTTTCAATTGCTGCGGACCTGCAGCGCGGCATAGTCGAACGCATCAAATCCCTCCCGACGATAAGTTCGGCTCTTATGACCGGCCACGTTATCGCTGACTTGGCGCGCAACCTACTTTCTTCGACCATTCTTATTTTCGTAGCATTTCTTGTTGGCTTCCGTCCTACGGCAACCTTTTTAGAGTGGATATATATTGTGGGGCTCCTGTTCCTTTTTACCTTCGCCATTTCTTGGCTCTCCGCCATCATGGGCCTCATCGCTAAAACCGTAGAAGCGGTGCAGTGGATGGGATTCTTTTTTGTCTTCCCGCTTACGTTTGCCTCAAGTGCGTTCGTCCCTACAAAAGGCATGCCGTGGGCGCTACGTCTTTTTGCCGAGAATCAACCGGTGACGCACGTTATAGAGGCAATGCGTTCGCTCATGGTCGGCACGCCGATGGGTAACCACGCCCTCCTTTCTGTCATTTGGTTTATCGGCACTATTTTAGTTGCTGTCCCCGTTGCTGCGTATCTTTTTCGCAAGAGTTAGTCTTCTACCTTTATACCTAAGCTTTTATGTAATGGTCGAGTGGGGCCTGCTACTTCCGTAAGGTTTACATTTTCTGGCTACAATCCTGGCGCTGTGTGCCAAAAAGCAGAAAACTACCAAAAAAGCGTCTGCTTTGTCGTGCTCGCTAGCATAATGTGCTGAAATGTTATAATTATAAAATGAGAAGAATAACTGAATTAAAACGAATGGAAGTGTTTCTGGTTGTGAGCCTGTGTATCGCTGTATTAGGAGTGCTTGTCGCTTTTGCAGGAAAAGATAGAGGTGAAAAAAGCGCGAAGCAAGTCGCCGTATATTGTGGGTCAGAAGGGATACTCTCCAACACCAAGCCCATTCAAAGCCATCGCTCGTACTGCATCAAATCTAATATAAAAGACATACCGTTTGCTCCTAATACTCCTGCCTCATACTCATTCTCAATAGTGGACGACCAGGGCATTACCGTTCGGGACTTTGCCGTCACACACACCAAGCGCATGCATGTTATAGTCGTGCGCAAAGATTTAGCTAATTTCCAGCATGTGCATCCGGAATTTGATCCCAAAACTGGAGTATTTACGCTCGCTAATCTGACTCTCTCTACCGATGGTCAGTATCGCATCTTTGCTGACTTCGCTCCGTCTGGAACTCAAATGGATCCCAATGGTCAACCCTTGGTGGTGACTATCTCAGAAGATGTATCAATCGGAAAAGTAGTAGCTTCAAAATTTATCGGGACCGAAGCTGCATATAAAACCTTTGATGGGTATGCCGTAGAGCTCTTGAAAGACCAAAGTCTTGTTGCAAGAAAAGAGGCAAAACTTACCTTCAATATTACACAAGGCGATGCTCCTGTTACAAACCTCGAAGAATATCTAGGAGCATTAGGGCATTCAGTAGTGCTTCGCGAAGGTACGCTCGATTTTATTCACGCACACCCGCTTGAAGACGTGTCAGCAAAACAGAATGGCATAATAAATTTT
>JAYTFN010000047.1:0-2412 GCA_043734325.1 Candidatus Adlerbacteria bacterium | reverse complement strand
GTTATACTCGGCCTTTCAGCAACCACAGAGGGCGATCATACAAGGCTTATTCTCCAAGAGAAATTAATGCCCATAGCAGAAGGTATGAGCTTTAAAATGTCTTCACTTGGTCGAGGACTCTCCACAGGCTCAGAGCTCGAATACGCGGACCCCGATACCATACTCAGCGCCCTCAACTCAAGACATTAAACACAAGCTCGTTGTATCCAACCAACACAGGGGACCATACTCTTGAGGCAAGTTGGAGCTGACTCTGCCTTAAGTAATATATGGAGTGATGCTATAACGTAGAATTTAATACATATTAAAAAATCCGACTCTAAGTCGAATTTTTTGTTGAATATTTTAAAACTAGGAGAGGCTGGTTATCAACACTTCAAAATAAGGTTGGCGGTGGCCACGTTTCTTGTAGTAGTTACTTTTAGCTTTGTACTTGATAACCGTTACCTTAGGAGCCTTGGCAATCTTTTTTAACTCAGCAGAGACTTTAGCGCCAGGTATAAAAGGAGCGCCGATAGTAGTATCGAGACCATTATCCACCAAAAGCACATCTTCAAATATGACTTTGTCACCTACAGTAAATGCTGCTGGTCCAGTCGGAGTCATAGGGCCTTTTATCTTCTCTATCTTGACCGTGTCCCCCTCAGAAACGAGATATTGTTTCCCACCAGTCTGAATCACCGCAAATTCCTTTGCCGCGACTACCACTTTTGGAGTTTTCGGTGCCTTATCCTTTGTATTTGCCTTGGTTGCCATAACGGAAGTACTATACCTAAAATATAATAGAAATGCAAATTCAAGTAAAAGAAAAGCCGTTGGGGTTAGCCAGCGACTAAGTAGTGTTCGGAATAACTTCCACGACATAGGTAAATTCACCTGGAGGACTGTAGAGGGTAGCGATACTTATGACGCTAACGTTGAGCCCTCTATTCCAGAGATGCTGTTTGATATCTTCTGAAGAGATGCTGTTCAAAGTCACGAGACCCACAGTAAATCCTGGTGGCTTGCCTCTCAGTTCTTCTTCAACACTTTCCAGAGTGTACAGAGTGTAGAAGTGTTGCAGAGCGATACGCATGAAAAAGATACTCCCATTTTATTTACGCTGTTAGTATAATAGACTAAATTTATAATAATGTCAAATTTACTCCTTCCCTTCAAGCAGTGGCTTGTCGAGGACTGCGATACTAATGTCTATATCCGCTGACGCGTCTATACGCAACACGTCTTTTTCTATTTTACCGAGTTCTTTGGTACCTGCGTTGTAGTGGTTAACGGTGGTCGAAAGCGATGCGCCCAGCTTTTTGTAGTACTCCTGGTAGGCGTTGATGTGCCGTCCGAGCGCTTCGACATTTTTGGCAATATCTTTTGCCTGCTCTTCAATTTTAAACGCCTTGAAACCGTAGAGCACTGACTGGAGGTACGCCGCGAAAGTTGTCGGCGAAACAATGATAACGTGACGTTCGTTTTGGGCATACTCGATTAGGTTCCTTGAGTTAAGCGCGCCTATCCTGTCGTTTAGCAGGTCATAGTAGATACCTTCGGCCGGAATATACATAAACGCAAAGGAAAGCGTGCCGTCTTTAGGCCGCACATACTTACTTGTCTCATCAATACGTTTTTTTAAATCGCGTTTAAACGCCTCTTCGTATACAATGCGCTGTACATCGTCTTTTTCATTATGTAAGCGGGTATAGTTTTCCAATGGAAATTTTGCGTCAACCGGTATAACACCCTCTTTGGTAAAAATTGCCGCATCTACTGTCTCTCCGCCGGGAAACTCATATTGCATCTTATATATCGTTGGCGGCAGGATGTTACTCATGACAAGCTCGAGTGACGCTTCGCCAAGGTTGCCACGCTGCTTTTGATTTTTAAGAACCTTCTCGAGGCTGGAAAGCTGCTCGGCTATAACAAAAATCTGCCGAGTAGACTCCTTTGTTTCGGTGACCCCTTTAGTGACTTCAATGAGCTGGGCTGAAACCTGCTGAGTAATGGTACTCATCAACTGCTGAGACTGGTCGAACTGTGTTTTCATCGAGTTAAACATCCGCTGGGTCCCTTCGCCCAGTTTTGCATCCATTGCGTGCGTTAAATCTTGTAGTTGATTTTGGAGCATCAACATTCCCTGTGTATCTTGTTCGGGCAATTCATTTTTTTGTGTCCGAAAAAGAAGGAATCCGACGAGCAGTACGTTCCCTAGTAAAAGAACGAGTATCGTAATCTCAAACATGCCTAAAGTTTACCACCACGCAAGCTCAGGCGGAACTACTAGTGGTGAGAAGTGTATATTTTGGTACTATACTGTTATCTACTTTATAATATTAATTCGATAATAGCCGCGTCCAAATGGACGTAGATGCGGCATGATTTCGACAAAATCACATGACACAAAACGATTTACGCGAAGCTATG
>JAYTFN010000046.1:0-18383 GCA_043734325.1 Candidatus Adlerbacteria bacterium | reverse complement strand
CGAACACCCGGAATAAAAGCGCCATTCTTCTGAAGATTCTCCGAGATCTTATGCGGGTCAAAAGTCACTGCGGTGTAGAAATAGGTAAATAGAAACACGAGTATAAAGTACATGATGCCGTAGAAGGTAAGATTTTGCATAAACCCTTGAGTCGCCTGTGCAGCGCGTGCCAGCCAAAGGTGTGAGGAGGTAGAGAAGAAGGTTGCAGCCATTTGAGGAATAAGGAGAAGGGACAATGCAAAAATAATTGGAATAACACCAGCTTGGTTAAGACGAAGCGGTAGGTACGTCGAGGTTCCACCGAAATACTTCATTCCTCGAACCTGTTTGGCGTAGGTGACCGGCACAGGACGTTCTGCTTCAGTCACCACAACTACTGCAGCCACAACTGCGACTGCAGCAGCTAAAAAGGCGATGTACATAGGAAGCTGCGCTGCGCTAAAGGAAAAGAGCGCCTGTGACACGTGTGTTGGGAGGCTCGCTACGATACCGGAGAATATAAGAATTGAAATACCGTTACCTAAACCAAACTCAGAGATAAGCTCGCCGAGCCACATAAGGAAAAGAGAGCCGGCGGTAATCACCACAAGGTTAACACCGAACTGGAAGGAAGTTAGGTTTGGTAAAATGCCCTGGCGCTGCAAAATAAGTAAAAAACTTATTCCTTGTACGACTGCGATAGGCAATGCCAGCATGCGAGTATATTGACTAAAACGAGCTCTGCCTGCCTCCCCTTCCTCTTGGTAGAGCTGTTTGAGACGGGGAACCATCATTGTTAAAAGCTGGAAAATGATTGAGGCAGTAATGTACGGACCGACGCCGAGCATAACAATAGAGAGGTTTGAAAGGCCACCCCCGGAAAAGAGATTGAGCAGACCGAAGAATTGGTTATTCGCCAAAAAAAGCTGCAGCTGAGATGCGTTGATTCCTGGAATTGGGATAACTGCTAGTAACCGGAATACCGCCAATACTCCTAATACAAACAGAAGACGATTTCGAAGCGACGTATCTGAAAAAAGAAGTGCTATCTTTTGAGTAAACGAATTCACGGGATTATTTCGTTATAGTACCACCTGATTTTTCTATTTTCTCTTTTGCACTGCTTGAGACTATGCACCCTGACACATTTAGTTTCAAAGATATGTCTCCATCACCTAAAATTTTTACAGTAGCAATTGTTCCTTTTCGCGCACGGACGAGCCCGCGCTCCATAAGTACCACAGGAGTAACCGTGTCGCCTGACATAAACGCACGCTCAAGTGAAGCAAGATTTACGACACTGGGCTTGGACTGGATACTGATTAGACCGCCTTCACCGCGTCCACGAAGCTTTGGAAGTTTTTTGAGCTTTTCTCGTATGTCTGGACGAATTGAGTGTCCGGCGCGAGCCTTTTGACCCTTAGTACCGCGCCCCGAAGTCTTACCTCGAATACCGCCACGTCCAACGCGTTTCTGTTGTTTGTTTACTGTTTTTCGTTTTAATTCGTGAAGTTGCATACACTTTATATTTACGCTTTAAGAGATTTGAGTGCTTCGATAGCGGCGCGAGCGTTATTGAGACCGTTCTTACTGCCCGAGTGGAGTTTAGCAGCGACGTTGGTGATACCGGCTAGCTCTAAGACCGGACGAACTGACGAACCTGCTATCAAACCGCGTCGTGGAGCCGGCATCATAGACACAAGCGCTGCACAATACTTAGCTGAGATTTCGTGCGCGATTGAAGAGTCTTTGGTAAGACTTACCGTAATCATGTGCTTCTTTGCATCGCGCACGGCCTTGTCGATTGCAAGTGTAGTGTCACCCGCCTTCCCAAGACCAACTCCGACTTTTCCTTTTTTATTACCGATAATTATTGCAACGGAAAAAGAGAAGCGACGACCTCCTGCGACCACACGCGCCACACGACGAATATTGATCATCTTCTGGTCGAACTCTGAGCGGACACGTGGTGGACGAGGTCCTCGACGATCACCACCCGCGCGCGCACCTGCTCCACCCCGTCGGTCACCTGCACGTCCACGAGGAGCGCGGCGCGGGTCGCTACCTGGCGCAGCAGAAGCACCTGGGCCCGTGGATGCCGGTGCGGCTGATTCTTTTGTTGTAGTTGTAGTTGTTTCAGTGTCTGCCATATAGTTTAAAATTTGAGTCCTTCTTCACGTGCTGCTGCTGCCAACTCGGCAACTCGCCCAGTATACCTAAAACCTCCTCGGTCGAACACTACTTCGGTAATACCCGCAGCTTTCGCTTTTTTTGCGAGGTCAGCACCGAGCGACTTTGCACCAACCATCTTCTTGGTTCCTTTTGCGAGCGACTGCGTAGTGCCCGACACCAGTGTCTTGTTTGCAACGTCGTCTATGATTTGCGCGTGCAAATACTTATTAGACTTGTATACAGCCAATCGAGGTCGTGTTGCTGAACCCGAAACGCGCGAGCGGATACGGTTGTGGCGACGTGCACGAGACTGTTGTTTTGCAATATTTTTGTTCATAGTGATTACGCAGCCTTCTTACCTTGTTTGCGACGGATAACCTCTCCCTCATAGCGAATTCCTTTACCTTTGTATGGCTCAGGCTTTTTGTGTGCGCGAACGTTTGCTGCAAATTGACCAACCACCTCTTTATCGAATCCGCTTATGGTCAGCGCGCTTCGCTCAGCAACTACCGTAAGCCCTTCAGGAATCGTCATGCGGATTGGATGAGAAAAGCCAAGTGCTAAGTTAAGCGTTTTGCCGGCAACGTCCCATTTAAAACCAACGCCTTCAACAATAAGTTTTTTAGAAAATCCTGTAGTCACCCCTTCCAACATATTGCGCACGTGTGATGCAAACGTACCAACAAGAGCCTGCGCCTCTTTTGCAGAAGATTTTTTTGACACCTGTACGCCGTCTGCTCCAATCTCGACTGCAATATGGCGGTGAAGCGGTTTAGTCAAAGTGCCCTTAGGACCCGTGACAGCAATAAGGCCATTGGAAATGGTAATTTCGGTTTGATTTGGAATTGGAATTGGACGTTTAGCGAGTCGTGACATATATTTTTACCAAATTTCGAACAGTATCTCTCCTCCCACACGAGACTCCTGTGCCTCGCGACCGGTGAGAATGCCTTTGGGAGTTGAGAGTAACACAAGCCCGTGACCGCTCTTGACCGGAAGAACATCGCGTACACCCATGTACATGCGGCGAGAGGGCTTAGAAATGCGCTTTACTCCGGTAATAGCAGGC
Organism: Candidatus Adlerbacteria bacterium; assembly: GCA_043734325.1. GTDB lineage: Bacteria > Patescibacteriota > Minisyncoccia > Phycocordibacterales > SBAW01 > GWA1-54-10. The sequence continues at coordinate 15,163 of JAYTFN010000046.1, read as the reverse complement.
TTGCCGTTTTTAAAAGCAAGGGACACTACCATAGGAGAAAGCTTCTTCGGTCTTTCTACTTCCGCCAAGTAGCCCTCACGAGCAAGGACTTCGGCAACAGCTAACTTCATCTTGGACGGTGGAAGAGAAACGGAAGTCTTCCCCGCTCGTGATGCGTTCTGGAGTCTTATTATGAAATCTGATATCGGGTCTGCGATCATTGATTTAGTGTTGAGTGATTATTTGAGTTTTACCAGGAGGACTTACGAACACCAGGGATAAGCCCTTCGTTTGCTGCTTCGCGGAAGCAGGCGCGGCACATACCGAAGTCTCGCATAAACGAGCGCTTGCGGCCGCAACGGAAGCAACGACGAACTACCCGTGATGCAAATTTCGGAGTGCGGTTACTTCGTGCAACTGTTGATTTTTTAGCCATGCTTTACAAAAACGAGCCCTCCAAGGGCTCAAAAGAATATACGCGATACCGCATGAGAAGTCAAATTAAAGTAAAAACTACCTGTAGTTTGCTTCAGCGCTCAGAATTTCAATTAACATTACAACACATAAATCTGACTTGAGGGTTACATTTTAAAGAAACAAGACTTTCTTAGTCAAACAAATCAGCGTGAGTTCCTGTGCGATGTAATACAATTCCTTCGGTTTTTATCTCGTATATGAGTAACCAGTCGGGCTCGATATGACACTCCCATACTCCAACCCATTCTCCTGTTAACTTATGTTGGCGGACAGACGCAGGAAGAGTCTCTTCATTTAGAAGAACTGATAGTATCAAATCAAGTTTAACGAGTCGATATCCTCGTTTCGAAATGCGTTTCAAGTCTCTTGAGAAAAGATTCGTAGGGAAAAGGCGCTTCATTATAAAGTCTGGAGCATTTTACTTACCTAAAATATCGTCAAACATTTCTTGTGCTGTTGTATACCCTTTAATCTTTGCTCGCTTTTGTGAATCGCTAGCTTCTCGTAAAGTTGCGCGAGTTTCAAGGTTTGGTGTATGACTTGTATATGAACACTCTTCTACTAAAACAAGTCTACGGTCACGTACGAACTGACGCAACATCGCATTAATAGCAGTTGTGAGCGGTACACCAAGCGCATCAGCCACCTTCTTAGCCTCATCGCGCAGCTTTTTCGGAGTCTTAATTGTTAAAGTTGTATTGGCCTCATTCATACCCATATACTACTTTTAGTACGATACATTGTCAAATAATACCAACTAGAGGTCTAACCGAAATATATGATTTATCTGGTCGAGGCTCTGGTATTTCCCAAATGAAGAAAGCTGTTAATTTAAACTTCGAAATTATACAGGCTTATCCTTTGATTTTCTCCAGCTTTTAAAACCCCATCGGATCAATAGTCCTACCGGCGTGAGCCCGAGCACAATCGAAGTAGTGGTCATGCATATTGCTGCAATATTTGTGCCAAAGAACAATTTAAAAATTAACAAAACCCCAATACCTATATACCCAACATCTGATAAGCCGTATTGCTGCTGGACTAAAGTCCTAGTACCTAAGTCAAACAAACTAATGCAAAGCAAGATAACTACTATTGGGTCCAAAGCGAAACCCTTATATATTTTTTCTTTTACTTCCTCACTCATCAAATCTGTGAGGTTTATTTCTTGAACGGGAGGCCGAGGTGGGTCAAGTAGTCGTGGGATTCTTTTTTGTTTTTAGCGGTGGTGACGATGGTGATAGCCATGCCGAAGACATCTTTGAGTTCTTCGTCGGCGGTTTCGGGGAAGACTGAGTGTTCTTTTATGCCAAGTGTGTAGTTACCCATTGAGTCGATTGCTGCAGTGGAGATGCCTTTAAAGTCTTTCGTGCGAGGAAGTGCTATATGGACGAGGCGGTTTAGGAAGTCTTGGGAGCGCTTGCCGCGAAGCGTTACTTGGTAGCCGATATGGTCGCCTATGCGAGTTTTATACGTCGCAATGGATTTTTTTGCTCCACGTGTTGCCGCTTTCTGGCCGGTTATCTTTCCTAGTCTGTCACCAATAAGCGCAATCTTAGCCTTATCCTTTCCTAACTTTCCAATACCCACAGAGACAACAATCTTCTCGACACGAGGAGTTTGCATAACATTGGAGTACTTCGAACCGCCCTTTAGGGTTTCAAATGCTTTCTTTTGTTGGTCTTGAATGAGGTTTGTCATAAATTAATTCTTCTTCGCTTTTGCGCGTTCCTTTTGAACAACGGTATTCATAACCTTGCTTGCCTGTATAGGATGGTGCTTGTTGATGATTTGTCCTTTCTGACCAGCCGTACGAGCTTTTTGATTCTTCTTGTGCATACCAATACCCTCGACCACAACCAAGCCCGTCTTTGGAAATACTTTTATAACCTTACCCGTCTTACCCTTCTCATTTCCTGCGAGAATAACGACCGTATCACCTTTTTTAACGTGTAGTGTGTTCATAGGATTTATAATCTAGTGAAGTGAGAAAAAGAAAATTTATTTTCTATTGCGAGCGAGCGACGATTATATAAAAAATTTTTCATAAATTTTTCTATACAACTTCAGGAGCACGTGAAATTATTGTTTGATAGCCAAGCTCTTGGAGCTCACGAGGAATCGGACCGAATATGCGCCCTGCTTTTGGCTCTTTCTTATTCTTACCGGTGCCTTCGATAATAACTACAGCATTCTCGTCGAAGCGAACATAGGAACCGTCTTTACGCTTAAACGGTTTACGCTGACGCACAACTACGGCCTTCAGAACATCTTTTTTCTTTACCCCTTTGCGTGGCTCTGCTGACTGCACGGAAAGAATGACTATTTCACCTATTTCAGCGTAGCGCTTCCTTGAGCTTCCGGGAATTTTGAAAACGCGTCCAATTTTGGCGCCTGAATTATCTGCAACTACAACGAGTGAGCGGTCTTGAATCATATTAGGTAAAAATAATCTCGAAAGATTTAGTTTTAGACAGAGGGCGGCAAGAACGGATAGTTACCGTCTCTCCCGTCTTGGCCTTATTGCCCGCATTGTGTACGTGATACTTCTTCGTTATCTTCATGTACTTTTTGTACTTCGGATGTTTAACATAGCGAAGCACGGCAACGACAGCAGTGTCTTGCATTTTGTCCGAGACGACAGTGCCGCGCAATGTCTTCTTGTGAGTTGTGGTTGTAACCGTTTCTTTTTCCATGTTATTTATTCTTCGTGCCCGGCGCTTGCTGTGCTAACTGCTGTGCTCGCACCTCAGTTAGTGCCCGGGCCACGTCTTTACGGATCTCACGAGTAAGCTTTACATTACGATTTTTACTACCTGCAGCCGAAAAACGCAAGCTGCGCAATTCTTCACGCTTCTTATCAACGAGAGTTATGAGCTCCCCCGTGTCACGACCTTGTAGTTTTTTCTTTTTAGTTGCCATATAATTTTGTGCTGTTTTTAGTGTCGTGTGACTACCTTTGCCTTAAGCGGAAGTTTCTTAGCTGCGGCAATAAGAGCCTTTACTGCCGTTGCGTCAATAACGCCGTCTACCTCGAACAATATACGCCCTGGCCAGACTTCGACTTCATACCCAATTGGATCGCCCTTACCTTTACCAAGCTTCACTTCAGGCGGCTTTTGCGTAAAAGGTTTGTCAGGAAATACACGTATCCAGCTCTTACCGGTCTTACCCAAATTACGAGCGATAACCTTTCGCGCACTTTCTAGCTGGTTGGAGCGAACACGTGCGTGAGTAGTCGCTTTCAAACCATGACTTCCGAAAGCCATAGTAATTCCACGAGAGGCAAGCATATCGCGTTTTGGATTGCGACGGAAGGTCTGTGATTTTCTGAATTTAACTTTCTTCGGGAATAACATACATTTTTATTTATCCTTTTTGTCTTTACCTTTTTCAGCAAAAACCTCACCGCGATAGATCCACACTTTGATACCGATAACACCGAGAGGAAGGTTTGCGCGTTCACGAGCGTAGTCAATGTCTGAGCGGAAGGTCTGCAGCGGGATACGTCCCCTCTTCAATTCTTCCTTACGTGACATCGAACCTCCCCCGAGCATGCCCCCTACACCGATACGAACACCTTTAACTTCACGGTTAGCCATAACCTTCTCAATAGTCTGCTTCATGACGCGACGAAAGGGCATGCGCTTTTCGAGTCCTTCAGCAACCATGTACGCGACAATAGCTGCGTTGCTCTCAGGCGAGCGAATTTCTTCAATATCAAGTTTGATTTCTGGCACAGGAAGACCTTTTCGCTTAAGGAAATCAGAGATTTTATTGCGAAGCTTTACTGACCCTTCGCCAGAGCGACCGATGATAACACCAGGTCGTGAAGTTTTGAGAATAATGCGGAGATTTTTGTTACGTTCAATTTCGATGCCACCAATATACTGACCGCGAAGTTCCTTTAAGAGATATTCGCGCAGCAGGATATCAGCTTTAAGGTTTTCCTGATAAGCAGGGCCGGTGACGAACCAACGATGACGCCAGTCACGCAGTATACCGAGTCTATGAGCAAATGGATGGACAATTTTAGACATATTATTGTGCGGTCGCGGCGTTAGTCAGAGCGTTTTTTGGATTTGCATCGCGAAGAGCAACGGTGATATGGCTCGACTTCTTCTTGACCATAGCACCGCGTCCGCGAGCGCGAGGCATTGTTCGACGAAATATAATACCGGCATTAACCTCTATTTTTTCTACAAAAAGCTCTTGTGCACTCGCACCTGAATTAGCAACCGCAGAACGCAATAGCTTTTCCATCGGCTCACTTGCGCGTTTTGGGAGTGTCGAGAGTAACGCCAACGCATGTTCAACGTTCTTACCGCGAACCAAGTCAGCAACAAGACGCACCTTACGAGGAGATTGTCGGTAATTCTTAAGATGTGCAGTTGATGTTGTCATAGGGTTTTATCAAAATCTTGCCGTGCTGCATTCAGTGAAGCGCAACAAGAATTTTATTATTTTTTCTTTGTGACGTCCGTCGCTGCTTTAGCAGCTTGCGCTGATGCAATCTCAGACTGTTTTGCCTTCTGCTCCATTTCCTTCTGCATCTTACCTCCGTGTCTTACAAACTTTTTTGTTGGTGAGAATTCGCCCAAACGGTGACCAACCATATCTTCCGACACAAGCACGTCTATATGAGTCTTACCATTATGAACACCGAACTTAAACCCCACCATTTCAGGAGCAATTTGTGAGCGGCGTGACCACGTTTTAATAGTCTCAGCGGTCTGAGGTTTCTTGCCCTCAATTTTCTTGAGAAGCTTTTCGTCGACGTACGGTCCTTTTTTTAGTGATCTAGCCATATATTGTTTTGTATGTGTATTTTTTGCCGTTTCAAGTTCAAGTCAGAAATCTTTATGCAAACATTGAGATCTCACAGGGATGCATCGGAAATGTGCAGAATCACCGAGAATCACCGAGAATCACCGAGAAGAGCAATCAAAAACCCGCGAAGCAGGATTGGAGAGATAGTACAGGAATTGCAACAGAGAGTCAAACTCTTAGCTTAAGTTGGCCTAAATTTTTGCAAAACACATACAAAATTCGCATGATAATACCCGGGCACCCAAAAGAAAGGAAGTGTTTTGATGCCTTTAAACGCCAATACTTTATACAGTGTATGATTTTGTGGGGTATATAAAAAACGCTCCAGTTTTTTGGAGCGTTTTTTGTTTTGAGTTTTATTTTTTCTGTCCGCGTTTGCCGACTTTACGGCGGGAGACGATGAGAAAGTTGGAATACTTCTTTGGCTTGCGTGTTTTTTGGCCTTTGCCGGTTGGCTTGCCCCACAGTGACTTAGCGCGGCGCAGTCCTCGGCCCTGACGGCCTTCACCGCCGCCGTGTGGGTGGTCAACCGGGTTCATGGCAGTACCGCGTACAGTGGGACGGATACCCATCCAGCGAGACCGTCCTGCTTTACCAATGGTCACAAGATGATGCTCGTCGTTAGAAACTTCCCCCAAGGTAGCCCAGCAGGAATCGAGCACCTTACGAACTTCGCTTGATGGCATCTTTAGGTCAGCGTACCCTTGGTCACGCGCAATAAGTTCGATATGCGTTCCTGCGGCTCGGCCAAGTCGGCCACCTTGACCCGGCTTAATTTCAACATTGTAAATAAACGAGCCAACGGGCATAGCCTTAAGGGACATCCGATTGCCCGGAGTCGGCACCACTTCGTCGCCTGACAGAATAGTCGCTCCTGCGGTTATAGAGCCTGGGAGGAGCGCATATCGCCTCTCCCCGTCCTTATAGAGAAGGAGTCCGATGAAACCAGATCGGTTTGGGTCGTATTCGACTGTTTCAACGACTGCCGGGACATGTTTTTTATACGAAAAATCTACATCACGAAGAAGACGCTTGTGTCCCCCGCCTTTATGACGCACGGTGATACGTCCAGCACTATTGCGTCCTACATGGCGCTTAAAGCCAGCAGTAAGAGCCTTGTGCGGCTCACTTACTGTAAGCTTTGCTGCAAAACTCACAGTCGTCATATGGCGACGGGATTGTGTATATGGTTTGTACTTTTTCATATTTTTTTTGAAATTCTGTGTTGTGTCAGATGTATGAAGTCATACTGTCCTGCCTTATCTGCAGAATCCTCCTTTGAGATTCTACCTATTCACAAGTGTAGTTCATTTACATCAGTTCAATCGTTTCCCCTGCCTTAAGGAACACATATGCCTTTTTTGCACCAGCAGTCTTGCCGTGGCGGTTGGTTCCTCGAGTTGAAACTCGCTTACGAGGAACGGTAACCACATTCACTTTACGAGGAGTTACATTGTACAAAGTGCGTATAGCTGAGGCAATTTCGGCCTTATTAGCCTCGCGTCCCACGTTAAAAACATAGATGCCCTTTTCGGTCTGATATGCGCCCTTCTCCGTTATACGTGGAGAAACAATAATTGTGCCTGTGTGTTTTTGCATAAAGTTTATTTCGCGGTTTTCGCGGCCTTAGGCGCCTTACTCCTTACTATTTTTTTTGGCTTAGTTTCTTTAACTTTTGCACCGTCCTCAGTAATTACTTTGACTACTTTCTTTTTTGAAAGTGTTTCAATTGCAGAAGTTGGATCAGCGATAACGAGATACTTGGCTTGAAGTATTGCAAGCGGGTTGAGATTGCGGACGTCGTCTATAACAATGTTGCCGAAGTTTTGGAAGCTCTTCATTGTTCCCATGTCTGCGCTTGGAATTGCTATAAACGCAGCGTTTTTTCGCTTTGAAAATCCACTGAACTCACGAGCAAGCGCGTCGAGCACCACTTTTGCCTCCCTAGCGCGCGGAGATTCCATACGAAGTGATTCCATGAATATTACTTCGCCGTCTTTAAGCTTACGAGAAAGAGTAACAAGGAGAGCCTTTTGACGCATCTTCTGGTTAATTTTTCGTGCATATATTTTGTCGTTACGTGGACCATGAGCAACACCGCCTCCGCGCCAAATAGGAGAACGGGAAGATCCATGACGCGCGCGACCCGTGCCTTTTTGCGCCCATGGCTTTTTACCACCACCACGCACTTCTCCACGGTCTTTAGTATGCGCCGTAGAGGTACGGGCATTATCCTGCATGGAGGTCACAACCTGATGCACAAGATCGGCATTCCAGGGAAGGCCAAAAATGCTTTCAGGAATTGTTATATTCCCCGCCTTTTCGCCTTTTGAGTTGTAAAGTGTTGCTTCCATATTGTATTTAACTTCGTGCAGATGAGCGAACTTCTACAAGCGTGCCTGAGCGACCAGGAATAGCGCCTGAAATAACTATTTCGCCAGTAGTTGGGTGAATTTGCAATATTGAAAGATTACGCACCGTGATACGGTCGCTGCCCATACGGCCTGACATTTTCATGCCTCGAGCAACGCGACCGCCGGCACGACCGCCTGAGCCGCCTATCGAGCCAGGAGAGCGCTCGGAATGTTTTTGACCATGTGAGCGTGGACCACCATGGAAACCATGACGTTTTATAACGCCCTGGAAGCCCTTTCCTTTTGAAATCGCAGAGACAGTTACTTTATCGCCCACTTCAAATGTAGAGAGGTCAACAATAGCTCCTGTTTCTACTCCTTCTACAACCGAACTGTCTCGCTTGCGGAACTCTCGAAAGATTTTAAAAGCCTTTCCTTTTGCATGTCCGAGTTGCGCTTTATTAACTCGTTTCTCTTTCGTCTCACCGGACGCCACTTGAACTGCATTGTACCCATCGATCTCCACAGTTTTAACCTGTGTCACAATAGATGGACCAGCGACAATAACCGTTGCAGCATAAGAGCGACCGTCTTCAGTGAAAATGGTCGTCATCTTGCCCTTTGTGCCGAGAATAAATTTCATGTGTTGTCTATTGGTCCCCTTCTGGCTTAGAAGTCTTTGGGACGTGGATCAACGCTATTTCTAACGTTCCACGGAATATACACTACGCTTAATTTTTATGCAAATACGACAGCTACAAAATGAGGCACTAGCGTTAGTGAACAACTGGATCTCAAAGAAAAATAGTGAGAAAGTCCAACAGGACTCGAGGGAAGGAAGTGTAACGAAAAAGCCCCTCGGCCATTACGGTTTAGAGGGACTTTTTCGTAGTAATTCTTTTCTCAGCTTACAGCCCCTCTCCAAAGAGGCTTCGAACCAACAAAAGAACCCGATTCTATCAGGACTCATTACTGCACATGTTTACGATCACAAACAGAAAGAACCACCACTTGTTTCCATAGTACAAAAAACAGTAATAATTTCAAGAGAATAATCCACAGAAATATTTAAAAAACAAAGTTCAAGCACAACAAACAAAAACCCCTTACTTTTTACATGTAAAGGGTTTTTGAAATAGTGGAAGTAAAACAATTTGGAGCGCACTTCACCCCGAATCAATACTTATACCATTTTAACATCAATAGTCACACCTGACGGGAGCGAGAGGTTCGTGAGCGCCTCTATAACCTTTGCAGATGGATCTACTATGTCGATGAGTCGTTTGTGTACACGCATCTCAAACTGCTCGCGAGCGTCCTTGTAGACGAACGTGGAGCGATTGACGGTGTACTTCTTTATTTCAGTCGGGAGAGGAATGGGGCCGGCTATTTTAGCATCGTAGCGAAGCGCCGTGTCCATTATTTGTCGAACGGACGCGTCAAGCACTTTGTGTTCATAGGCACGAACCTTGATGCGCAGTCTTTGAGACGGCTCTACGGCAGCTTTTTTAGGGCTTCGGCGTACAGGTGTTTTCTTTTCAGTATCTGCTGACATACAATTTTAGTATTGTTCCAAATTATGCAACGACCTTGGTTACCACTCCTGCACCAACAGTCTTGCCACCTTCACGAACAGCGAAGCGCTGCTTCTCTTCAAGAGCGACTGGTGCTACCAATTTCACTTTAAAAGTCACAGTGTCGCCAGGCATAACCATTTCAGTGCCGGTAGCCAGGGTAACCTCCCCCGTTACATCGGTTGTACGGATATAGAATTGTGGCTTGTAACCGGAGAAAAATGGTGTGTGACGACCCCCTTCCTCCTTATTGAGAATGTAGACCTCTGCTTCAAACTCGGTGTGTGGAGTAACACTGCCTGTTTTCGCCAACACCTGGCCACGGTGAATATCTTCTTTCTTAGTACCGCGCAGTAGAATACCGGCGTTGTCGCCTGCCATCCCCGACTCAAGCTGCTTGTTGAACATCTCGATGCCGGTAATGATGGTCTTTGCTGTAGGTTGCAAGCCGATTATCTCAACTTCTTCCCCAACTTTAACCTGACCACGCTCAATTCGACCCGTTACAACAGTGCCGCGACCTTCGATGGAGAAAATGTCTTCGATAGGCATAAGAAATGGCTTGTCCATTTCGCGCTCGGGAAGCGGGAAGTAAGAGTCCAAAGTTTTCGCAAGTTCGAGAACCTTTTGACTCCACTCATTACTAAGGTCATTACTTTCAAGTGCTTTAAGGCCAGATCCTCGGATAACCGGAGTGTTTACCGCATCAAAGCCTTGCTTACCTAAGAGTTCGCGTACTTCCTCTTCGACAAGGTCAACAAGGTCAACGTCGTCTACCATATCTACCTTGTTTAGGAAAACAATAAGTTTACGAACACCGACTTGCCACGCAAGGAGAACGTGCTCGCGCGTCTGAGGCATAACGCCGTCAGTAGCTGCAACCACGAGCACCGCCCCGTCCATTTGGGCGGCACCGGTAATCATGTTCTTAATGTAGTCGGCGTGGCCCGGAGCGTCGATGTGCGCATAGTGGCGCTCAGGAGTCCAGTATTCAGAGTGATGGAGCGCAATGGTGATGCCGCGTGCTTTTTCTTCAGGGGCGTTGTCGATACCATCAACGTTTTCGACGCGCGCACCGTAGCCGTCTGCTTTTGCGAGGTCGAGTGTGTGGAGTATAGACGCAGTAAGAGTCGTCTTGCCGTGGTCGACGTGACCAATGGTGCCAACGTTTATGTGTGGTTTCTGTCTATCAAATGTTGCCATAATAATGCTTGTCTAAGTGATAATACTAACTTCTACTAATTTTAGAGCAACCCACCACTTTGCTTTGACATTAAACAAAGAAAAACAGGCATCCCGCCCGTAGCGAACATACGTTCGAGCGAGTGATGCGTTACATTTCATACTAACAAACTCTCCCCAAGAGTCAATAAAATGACTCAACTATTGCTAGTTGATAGTGAAGAGTCCGCTCTTACCTGTGCCGTATAGAAGTGTAGCCTCACTCGATAGAGTACCTGCATTTGAAGTAGCAGTCGCCTTTATATAGTACGTACCTGTAGGAATTGAGCCGCCACAGAGCATATTGGGATACTGGGTAGTGCACAAATAGGTCTGTGGGAAACCAGGAATGGGCCAATTATAAAAACCAGTATCATTTCGGACAATGGCTACAGTACCGACGTTTACAGCGGCTTCGGTGTAGAGGTCGAAAGTAAGATATGAGTAAGGAGGGACAGTTGGTTCAGTCATCCAGATGATTGGGAGAGTTTGTCCCCGAGTAAATATCGAGCCGGTAGAGGGCGACTGAATAGTGATTGAGGAACTTGTGGGAGATACAACGGTAAAAAGTTTTTTACTACTTTGACCGTTCGCGTTTGAGACACTCACATTGTAAACGCCTGGAGTAACCAATTGAAGAGCCGTGGCGCACATCGTTTTGCCTGATGTCACAAGGTCGCATGGGCCAACTGCTTGAGGAGAAGTATATGTAATCACCGTCCCGTTTTCTCTCGAAGCCATGTGCTGTGTGCCCCCCCACCCGAAATGAACCGTATTATCATTTGTAAAGCCCGTACCCCTAATAGTGATTGGTGAACCGACTACACCTTGAGAAGGCACTACAGAAGAGACGGTTGGCGCTGCGATAGAACCCGAGTCCATAACTGTTATTATTACTGTCCCTATTGGCGCAGGCTGCGCCATCATGCAACGAGGGGTTGTGTAGAAACATGCAATATAACGCGACAAGGTAGCTGTGTATGTTCCTGCAGTTGCATACGTATGATTTTTTGCGAATTGACGGGTGCATGCATCCGCTGGAATCGAAACAATATCACTCTGACCATCCCCATACGCAATTTCAAACTCGCCACCATTACAGCCCGCATTCGCCGTGCCCGCAAACAGCACGGAAAGAGGTGCCGCGCCCGACAATGGCATCGCGTTAAACGCGGTATGTGCTTTAGAACTGGTCACGGAGAATGTCGCATACCTGTCAGAAATACGGGTGAGAATGATGCTATAGCTTTGGAAATCAAGTGGCTGATTAAGCAACATCCATACCGTCTTGGTCGGATAATAAAAGCACTGGGTACCACGCTGGCAATTTTCCCCTACCGTAACTTGTGCACTAGCACCACTTATAGAGACCACTTGTATATTGAGCTGGCCCAGAGAATTTTCTGTTACGGTTTGGCCGACAGCAACTGAGAAGGGCGCATTGAGATTGAAAGTTGTCCCCTCAGTTGGAGGAGGAGTTGGGATCGGAGTAGGAATACCTCCTCTACAGTCACGTTGAATCAAGTCGCGAGTGAGTGGGCCAACACCTCCTGTCACCAAAAGACCATGTTGGGATTGCAATGACGCGACTCGAGCGCGAGTTATACGGCCAAAATAACCAGTCGGCGCGAGACCGAGGTACTGCTGCAACTGCGACACCTGATAGTCGGTAGTAGCGTCGGTGAGCCCTTGGTAGAGATTGCGGGTGAGAGAAGGGCACCACTGGCTAGGAATGGTGACAGGAGAAGGTACCCAACCGCCTGAGCTTGTTTGACCCGTAAGTGAGGCTTGGACGTTGGCAATGGTCGAGGGGTCTACATTAAAAGTTTGCAGGAGTGAGATGACCGCCTGCACCTGGGCGGAAGTTAGCTGCGCCGCGTGCGTAACCGTTGCACTGCCCAGAAGCAAGATACCAGCGAATAACCCAATAAAAACCTTACTATATAGAGATTTCATAACCTACATGACGCTTTAATACTAATGTGCTTACATAAGCCTAGCATACTAGGACGACTTTTAGGTTACTAGTAGATACTACATAGTGTGCGATAAAATCTGCCCGCTACATCCGTTACGTCAAACCCAGTATTCTTTTCCTTTTTTATCCATTCATGCGCCGGAACAGCATTTTGACTAAGTCTGCATAGCTCGTTGCTTTACAAGTAAGCATTGTTTCATTTTCTATAGTAAACGACACAACTTTGATACGTATTACTTTGCCGCCTTCCAGAGCACTTCAAAGAGCGCTCGTTGGCTCGAAACCGCCGCTTCGTTTTTGACCCTAACAATAAGCGCTTCGGGCTCGTAGAAGTTAAAACTCACACTGTTGGGGCGGATACTCACCGTCACCAGGTCGCCGATACCCGGGATAGTACGCGACTCGTTCTCGATAATGCTTTCTTCGCGGTTGTGGCGAACGTCGTCTTCGGTGCCGATATACCGCAGCTTAATTTTCTTTTCTTTACGCAGCGCTTCCCACTCCTCAATGCGCTCTTCAAACAGCTGCACCCAGCGGTTACCTCCCCCGCCCACAATGTCCAAAAAGTCGCCCTCTTTCGCGTTTCTTAAAATTTGCAGCTCATCCTCTATCACCTTTTGTGAGCTGTGGATTATTTCGACCACGCCTGCGGGCGAGCGGTCATACAGCTTCATAAGCTGCGAAACTCCGTCCAAGGCGTCGACGCGCTGCTTTTCAGCCTCTTGCAGCAAACGGTCCGGGCTTGCGGCATGGTACTTTACCCCTCGGCCCTCGCCCAAAGCCAAAACAAGCCGCTTTTCCTGTAATTCCTTGAGAGCGTCATACACATACTGCCGGTGTAGCCGACTTTTAGCGATAATACCCTTAGGAGACAACGCATTACCTGCCTCCAACAGTGCTACATACACCACCGCCCCCTTGGCCGACAGGCCAGATTTAACAGCACTTTGTAGGTAATTTCCCTTAGACTCTTCAATTTTATTAGTCATTGTTTCATGACTATAGTATCTAAAACTCCTATATTTGTCAATATTTATAGTCCTAATTGTGTATAACTTATTTAATGACTATCTATTGACATTCTCGCTCTTTCGGGGTATTCTTATCTCAGACGATCTGGGCACCTTCATCCCGAAGGGTCCACCACAAATAAACGGCCAAGGAGGCTAGGTCAATGACGGACGCAAGCAAAATCAATTTGTTGGCTTCGAAAGTTGAGGCTTTCGCTGCCTCGACATCCCGCTCGATGTTTGAAGTCTGGAATATTCCGGGTTTGTCCAAGGCGGACATTCTGAAAGCTTTGAGGGTGGGCCATTTCGAAACCACACCCTCATGGGACGGCGATATCACAGACGTCGTCAGCGGCAAGGATGAAACCGACCACGGAAAGAATACTAATCGCTTCCCCTTCCACACCGATGGCGTCTACTACAAACTCCCACCGCAGTTTGTAATCCTCTATTGCCAACAAACCGGCGGCACTGGGGGTGAAACATTCTTCACGCTAGCCATGGGAGTTATCGAGGCTCTGAGAAAAGAGTTCAATAGCAATCTCTTGAACTCCATGCAGGTGGTGTACATGGAGCGTGACGGCAAGTGGTACAGCCACCCGCTCATTGAAGCGATTGGCGGTACGGAGATCATGCGGTGGTCCAGCGCCTTATACCTACGGCCGGACCGCACAATCTCCGAACCTAATCGGAAGCGCTTCGCACAAATTCTGCCCGAGATAATCGCGTTCATTAACCGGACGATGGAGGAGCAGATCTGTTACAAGCACACGTGGCATGTGGGCGACGTCGTAATTTGGAGAAATGACAAGAGTGTCCATGGTCGGACCGAAATTCATGATCCGAACCATGAGCGACATCTCTACCGAGTATTATTCAACAGCGCTGGCCAGTCTGCCAGGAGCGTCCTTGCTCCTCAAATCGACTGATCGACAAAACCGACTTGGGAGCACGGCAATATATGCTCCCCTCTATTGAGGCCACGGTTCCACCGCGACTTCATCGAGTCAGATCTTTGCAAACAAACCGGCCAAGGAAGCCACATAAATGAGCGATTGTACGAAACCACTTCTAGCCGCTGAGATAGGTCTGGAGATTGTACGCAATGTACTCCTTCATGCGCTCAAAAACGTTCCCGTTGGAGACCTTGTGATGTGCTTTACAGAAAACTGGCCCGACACCAACTGGGGGAGTGTGTTTGGGAGGAGCGAATGCGAGATTGCGCAGACGGCTTTCGAGACAGTTATTGACCCGCTCTGGACTTATGGGGATGATTTGGTGAAGGAAGTGTTCAAGCCTCTTTTGCTAAAAACTGACTGAGACACTGGGCGCCAAAAGTATTTCCATTGTGTGGTAGCTCGACCAACCGTTTCAACAAACGCAAAAGCTGTTTGGAGGAACGGTTTTTGCTTTCATAACACAAACCGCGCAGCCCGGGAGGAGACTGCGCGGTTTTTATTTTACCCATACAATTCTGAATGAGTGCCTATTGCTAGGAAGACGGCTTTGTCCGCATCTTGTTTGAATATTACTCGGTAGTCTCCCGTTAGGTTAATGCTCCTGCTGCCGGCCCACTTCCCTGTTAACGCATGATTGTTAAGTAGTGGATGGTAGGGCTTGGTAACAAAAAGATTTTTTCTTTCAATGAACAACCCCGGGGCAGAGCCCCGAGGTATCTCTGAGCGTTTGCGTATGTGGTCGGCCATTACCCATTCAACCTAGCACACTGGAGGACCGACG
>JAYTFN010000045.1:0-3473 GCA_043734325.1 Candidatus Adlerbacteria bacterium | reverse complement strand
GTGTAAAGGATGACTGGCCCCACAAGCCCTAATTCTTGGCGAATGTTTGCCCTCTCTCCTTCAGTAGGCTGGTTAAACACAGTATGCTCCACAGGGTTGGAAATGGCTCGTGCTGTTGCAGTAAAACCCGCTTCGCGCATATGGGTAATAAGTTTTTCAAACGGCGCCGAGACAAATTGACAATGGTTGTAATACCAGGCATCAAACCGACGCATGATATGCGAGGCAAATGGGTAAAACTCCTCTATAGGCGTATGGTTTGTGCCTATAAGCGGGACACCTAACTTCCGCGCTGCCCTCCTTGCTTCAAAGCCAAGGCCGTATGGGCTTTGGGTGTGAATGACATCTGGCTTCCATTCGCGTAAAAACTCCACCGCTGCGCCGGTTGGAAAAGCAAAACGCGACTGCCTGGTCGGAGACATAGGTAAGGGAATTGAAGGAAGCCGAAAGACAGGCATCCCGTCTATATGTTCGCGCCCCTGGGTTTCGGTGTATTGCTTGCCGACCATTGCATAGTCCTTCGGCAGGTACTGGGGTCCCACGTAGGCGACTTCGTGGCCACGCTTCACTAATTCGCGGCCGGTAATTACAATAGAATCGACGATCCCCGAGAGCTCTGGGTAAAAATTGTCCGAAAAATAAACAATGCGCATATGCTTATTACTGCATGATTTCCCTGTATCTCCTATAGGTTTTGAGCGTTGACTTACATTTTCACTAATGATAGGCTTTTTTTGAACGAACTTTGTAAATAACGAATCAACAGGAGGTTTACATGCGTGGTGTACTGTTCGCTTTGATAGCCAGTGTGGTTTGGTCGTTATCCACACTATGGTTCACTCATCAAGAAGGAATGTTCTTTCCCGCTCAGATGAGAGAAAGATTTCCACACTACCCAAAAGGGCTACCTGCCGTGGCGCATGGTGGTTTGATGGATGATCCACTCCTGTTCTCGTTGATTGTTGCCTACATAGTTGGAATGCATGGGCAAGAATGGACGATAAATCAGATAACCATACTGGGTGGTATTGGGTTGATTGGGAGCATAGCTATGCACTATAGCTATAAGTTGACCCCCTTTCCTGATCCGATCGCGTGGACGTTGGTGGGCTTTACTCATCCTGCAGGATGGTCACATCTGTTCTATATGGCCGCCGGCCTCACAGTCGTCGGTTTGGGATACTTTTGCTCGAGGCTACATATGGCCGAGGCTATCCTGCTGAGCCTAGGGTTGCTTATTCACGTGGTCATTGGCACCCATCTATTGCTTGGATGGTTGAATACTGTGTATATGTGGGAATGGTGCCCGGAATTCCTACAGAACAAGACTGCTTGGGTAACCTGTAGTGGAGTATGTGCACTTCTTATCGGAATGTCTTGGTATGCCGCAGGGGGATATGCCGCAGTAGGGTTTGCTACTTTGGTAGGGATGGGTGTATTCATAATTTGGTGCACACAGATTCGCGTTCAAAGACTCTGAACGCTACCTAAATGCTACATGAATGGTTGGGCGCTCTAGCGGTAACAATCGCGAGGGCGCCTTTTTCTTTTCACACTTTCAGTCTGTATGTATTAAACTCTGGTGACTTTGCGTCGTATACTATAGGTGTGACGCAATCTACGCAGCGCATGTGGCGCGATATTGCTCTCATTAGTTTTCGCAGTGTTGCTACACTCAGTAACGCTATTATTTTTGTTGTGCTTGGGTTACTTTTTTTCTATGGAGAAGTGCAAACGGCTCTTTTTTTATCGGTTGCAGTTGTGGCGGGGGTGCTTATCGGAGTCGTCAACGATGTTCGTGCACGATTTGCGCTTGAAAAGCTGCAGCTTCTTACTGCATCTTCGTACAATCGTGTAACTAAAAGTGGAATATCACAGCGTGTGTATGTTGAGGCACTCCAGGTGAATGACCGTATTCTGCTTGTGCTCGGGGACCAAGTTCCTTGTGACTCAACTTTAGTAGAAGCGCATACTTTAGAAATAAGCCAAGCACTTTTAACCGGTGAGTCAGACTCATTTGCAAAAAAAGAAGGGGATACCGTTTTAGCCGGCAATATCATCGTTGCCGGATGGTGTATTGCGCGTATCAACACGGTATATGCCGACAGTGAACTTTCAAAAATGACGAGCGCAATTAAACGATACTCTATCAACGTAAGTCCTATTCAAAATTCGATACAAACAGTCATTACCTATTCAGGCTATGGTATTTTAGCGCTTCTTGCGTTTGTGGTGGCGCGCGGTCAATATCTGCATGAATCTAAAGTTGATATTATACAAACAGCAGCGGCGCTCACTAGTACGCTCGTGCCGCAGGGGCTCATTGTGGCTGTTACTATTTTATTCGCATACGGCGCAATACGTATGTACCGCGACCATGTGCTTATGCAAGATGTAAATGCAACTGAAAAGTTAGGGCACATTAAAAATTTGTGCATAGACAAAACGGGAACGCTGACCGAAAATATTCCAACGGTACGCAGTATGCACGTGTTTGACGGTATAACTCGCAACGAGGCACTCGCCCTTACCGCAACATATATCAAAGGCTCCGGCGACTCGTCTCACACCGTGCGCGTTATAGCTGCGTATGCGCGCGCAAGCATTGCGAGCGAGGTGATTCGCTCACTCCCGTTTACTTCACAAAGGCAGTTTGGAGCTGTTACACTACAACGTGATGAAAAAATATTTGCCCTTATTATGGGTGGCCCCGACACGCTTCTTGCGCACATGGAGCCGGGGTTGGGTAGAGATTGGCTTCAAAATATTGCTTCCGCAAGCGAGCCTGGAAAGCGTTTAGTGTGTCTTGCCCGAGCGGAAGTGGTGGTGCCACCGGACGTGTTGCGTGGCGTGGCGCTTACTCCTATTGTTGTATTTGAACTTGAGAATGCGCTTCGAGAGGGAACACGTGACACTATAGATTTTTTTCAAAAGCGTGGAGTGCGCGTGCGCGTTATCTCGGGCGATAGTCCCGAGACTGTCCGTGCCATCGCGGCACAAGCCGGCATACACCACAGCGAGTCGTCAGTTGTGGGAAGTGTCATAGAGCAGTGGAGCGAAAAAGATTTTACTGAAAAGCTAGACTATTACACAGTCTTTGCACGCGTGCGTCCCGAGCTTAAAGAAAAATTAATAGAGCGGTTTAAAAAACAGGGCTTTACTGCGATGGTGGGAGACGGCGCTAATGACGCACTCGCAATAAAAACAGCCGACCTCGGTATCGCCATGTTTGAAGGTGCGACTGCAACGCGTCAACTGGCATCAGTTGTACTTATGAATAATAGCTTCTCCTCGCTTCCTCGCGGCATTAATTTAGCCGACACTATTATAGGAAATGCGGCTATTATATCCAGTCTTTATTTTTTTGAAATGGGCGTGGGAGCGCTGTTATTTGTTGTGGCAACTCTTTTGGGGTATTCGTATCCGCTTTCTCCACAAAATATTATTTTACTCAACTATTGTACCGTTGGGTT
>JAYTFN010000044.1:0-1016 GCA_043734325.1 Candidatus Adlerbacteria bacterium | reverse complement strand
ACAATGAGGCCGTATTCTTGTAGCTTTGCCTGTTTAATTTGTGATGGTAAATCAGCAACCACTGCACCCGAGACCGCATAATTCTCAACGTAGAGCGAACCGAAGTGCTCTGCTAAGAGACCCGCGACCGAATCTTGTGGCCGGTCGGCACCCACCCCTACGCCAGTACTATCACCAAGTACAAGAATAGATTTGGACTTATTTTTATCATCCAATCGGAAAGGATGCGTGCGCACGATAAGGCTTTTTGAAATACTAATTTTTTTGTACATACCTACCCCGTAGTAGGAAATAAATATAAAAATTGCAAAGCAAAATATATAGCTCAATTTCATCGGTAGGCATATTGTACACTGTCTCTATTACAGTCTACATTTTGTCTTTAATTCTTGAAGATCTTCAGGACTCAGCGCAAGACTTTTACTTTGATTCACTGGGCTCATTATCGACTCAGCGTTTTCATTATGGGCCAATCCTAGTGAATGACCGAGCTCATGAGCTAGTGCGCGTATAAAAGTAGTCTGATTGTCAAATTGGTAAATGTCTATTCGCTTTCCATCTCTGTCAGAAATATATACCCCCTCTTCAAATTCGGTGCCCGCCAACCCATCGCTGTTTATCATATGAACCTTTAAGTTTATATCATCGATAAAAGTATTATATTTTGCAACAAGCGCGTTCGTGGCATCTGCAAGAGCATTTACTTCGCGTCTTTTTTCCTCAACCGCACTTTGTTGCACAGCGAGAGTTGCATTCTCTGCAACAAGAGTTTCGTACTCATCTTTAGGTGCGCCACCTTTTGCGTTCCAGTAATCAACATGAGTATTGTACAACCCTTGCGCACGCTTAAATTTTGCAACCAAAGTTTTATACTCGTTTTGTGCCTGCATATATTTGGTTTGTGAAGACACATACGCTTGTTTTGCAGACACAGCTGTTTGCTCCGTTTTGTGTATGTCGGTTTTAAGCACATTACTCGCTTGTGTCGTTTGTTGCCTCGTATCATACACAAGATT
>JAYTFN010000043.1:0-7190 GCA_043734325.1 Candidatus Adlerbacteria bacterium | reverse complement strand
GGCACCTTTGGACCACTAACTAGAAATGCAGTTAAACGTTTTCAAAAGAAAAATGGTCTTGAGCAAATTGGAAACGTTGGACCCCGTACACTTATGAAGCTCAACCAAAAGCTTTCAAGTACGTCACTTGCATTTGAAGCATCTTCAACAAACGAAACGGACGATATGCAACGTAACCGCATGGGTTCTAGCACCAATGGACATCGCGAAGGCAAACGCCTTTGTATTCCACCAGGTCATATGATTGCTCCTGGGTGGCAAAAGCATAATGGCGAATCAAAATTTCCCCCATGTAAAGGCATGCCAAAAGATATGAGAAACTCGACAACATCCGATAACTCTGCTTATAGCGATCATCCAGAGGAAAAACATACAGGTAGTTCCACAGATGATACTCCCCGCAGTAACATCCCAACAGACGATCGTCGCACTAAAGATGTCGACGATCGTATAATCATGTGTCCAAATCCTTGGAGCACTGCTTCTTCTTCAATGCATTGGCCAAAAGGCATTCCTTGCCCAACCAATAACAACATGCCGCCATCCCCCTCTCACAAGAATAGAAAAGACGAACACAGCTCATGCTCCGCTACGTCGGTAAATGCTTCCGGTACAGCTCCGTGTCCGCCACCCTCCTCACATAAGGGCAATGAGGACACCCAACAGAACTAGCCGCACCGTTATGCATAGTGGCAACTCCTTAGACCACTAACACAGCTGACATAAAAAACACCGCACATTATGAGCGGTGTTTTTTATGTCACGGGTACTGAATGTACCGTAAACGAAGCCGCACTATTTCCTTTTTTAATAATTGTTTGTGATGAATGGTGTATCGTGATATCACCACACTCTTTCGCCCTGAGCATGAACGAGCTAGTTGAAGCATTCATCCTCATGACCACTCCGGAGAAATTTGCATTTTGTTTTTGAATCGAAAAATCTTTAACTACTTTAGTCACAATATTACCTTGCGACACAGAAGCATCAAGCGTGCCAGAAAAAGAGTGCCAAAAAGAGTTGTGTTGACGGTAGAACCTGGAGTATATTACAAATCCAAAGGGTTCATGAAAACAACAGGCATATAGGTCATAATTACAGTTCACCTGACTAGAGTATGAAACACCACTCTGTTCTATTACATATGCTAATACGTTTCTTTATACACATGCAAACACGCTTTTTAAGTATGAAGAAGCAGTACGGCACCCTACGCAAACTATTTACATTCCTCATTCTTTTTCTGGCATATGCTTTTATCCCGTATGTGAGCCATGGTGTATACAATTTTAATTCTCCTGCTCTTTTTTGGCCGACAGCCGGCATAGGACTTGCGATTCTCTTCCTTGAAGGGATGAGTCTTTGGCCGGCTATATTTTTTGCTTCCTTTTTGGTAAGTGTTGTAAACGGTATTCCCTTTTTTGGCGCCCTCTTTTTAGCTATTGGGTATTCTTTTGAAGCAGTTATAGGCGCATATCTGTTGAAACGCTACAATTTTTCCCCGTTATTAGCCCATTTACGAGACGTTATCATTCTTATACTGGTCTCAATTAGTATTTCAAGCATAGGCACAGCATTTAGCTGTTTGACTCTACTCTTAAGCGACATCTCTCTTGCACTTCTAAAAGATTTTTGGGAACCTTGGTGGCTTGGTAATATTTTAAGCAATATAGTGATTTCGGCATTTATTATGCGTTGGTTTGTACGTTATCCCAACCTATCACTCAGTAATGCAAAGCTTATCCAGTGGTGGTTGTCTTTTATAACACTCACAACTGTATGTTATTTTGTTTTTTGGACCCCCTACACACACATTGGTTCGGTGCCACTTATATATGCCATATTAGGTCCGCTCATTTGGATGACAATTTATATAGGTCCGCGTGGTGTAACTCTGGCGTTGCTTATTATGACAGCACTCTCAACAACGGGGGTATTCCTGGGAACTCCAACCGAAGCAGCGACACATATGGCGCTCAATACACAGCTTATTCAAACAGAGATCTTTAACCTGATCATTGGAGTAACTTTTCTTATTTTTGCTTCTAGCGAAAAAGGAAGAAGAATTGCTTCTCTAGCACTGCAAGAACATATCGGGAAGCTTGAAAATGCACTCAGGAGAATCTCTTTGGAGGATCAGGCTAAAAATGAATTTTTGGCAATTTTGGCGCATGAATTACGCAACCCTCTGGCCCCAATTATGAGTTCAATAGAGTTAATGCGCATTCATGGCACCGACCCCACAGAAGCAGCCGAACTCCTCAATACAATGGATGACCAAGTGCGCACAATGGCCCGTCTTTTGGACGATTTACTCGATATATCACGTATTTCACAAAAGAAATTTAAGCTACAAAAAAATACTGTTGACTTTAACAGTATTTTGCGTCGTTCCGCTCAGACAGCAGGAATACTTATGCAAAATAGAAATCATACACTTCTAATCAATCTACCCGCTGAACCTATATGGATCTCTGCTGACCCTGTTCGACTCGAGCAGGTGATGATTAATTTACTAAATAATGCAGCAAAATATACTGAGCCGGGCGGGACTATATCACTTTTTGCCGCAGTAGAAAAAAATGTATTAACAATCAAAGTCAAAGACAATGGAGTGGGTATACCAAGCGATATGATTGGACGCATATTTGAACCATTCCTTCAGGTAGAGCAAAGTCGTCGAAGTGAGGGGCTCGGAATTGGACTCTCACTTGCGAAACGCCTCGTCGAAATGCACCGAGGCACTATAAGTGCCACAAGCGATGGAGCAGGTCATGGAAGTGAGTTTATCGTTCAATTCACCCTCCCCTTGAGCTCGAAACTTCCTCCACCTCCTCAAAATCGATTACTACAAAATCAACCCGCCCCCTCCCTTCCGCTTTCAATTTTTTTAGTTGACGACAATAAACTTGCCGCTGACGGGTTGGCCAAACTACTTATATACAAAGGGCACAAGGTTACGACCGCGTACAACGGCGCGAGCGCACTTGAGGTCGCTCCAACGCTTTCGCCTGATGTTATAGTGCTCGACATTGGACTCCCCGACATGGACGGGTATACCGTCATAACTGACTTGAAAGATAAAGGCGTTCAAGCATACTTTGTAGCGCTTACCGGCTATGGTCGAGAAGATGACAAACTCAAAGCAAAACAAGCAGGATTTGACCGCCATCTGACCAAGCCGGTAGCGCTTGCCGATCTGGAGTCTGCATTGGAACATGTTAAACCTCATATACGGTATTAGCTGAATTCCTCATCCAACCCCCATATACTCGCTGGTCTAATGTATACATGCTCCAGCTGACGTTACACTCTAAACTTGTTCTTAATACCGGCAACGTGATACCTGTTTTAGGCTTGGGTGTTTGGCAAATACCGCAAGGATTTAAAACTGAGCAAGCGGTAACGTGGGCTTTAGAAGCAGGCTATCGACACTTTGATACGGCGAAGTTGTACCTCAATGAGGCTAGTATGGGCAAAGCAATACGCGAGAGCAAGATCCCTCGTGAGGAAATATTTGTTACCACCAAATTATGGACCACAGATGCATTTAATGTTGATATTGCATTTGAGACTAGTGCAAAAAAAATAGGATTAGAATATATTGACCTCTACTTAATCCATTGGCCCATACCACTTTTAAGCAGCCACACATGGAAAAAACTCGAGTCATTACTGGAGCAAAAATTAGTACGTTCCATAGGAGTCTGCAATTACACACTGACTCAATTGGATGAACTTCTAAAAGACTGCAACACTCCTCCAGCAGTAAATCAAATAGAATTTAATCCTTTTAATTATGAAAAAGAATTGCTCGATTACTGCCAACAAAAAGGTATTGTTGTAGAGGCATACAGCCCGCTTACACGTGGCATACATTTAGACAATGAGAATATTACTAAAATAGCTATGCAGCACAAGAAAACACCCGCGCAAATTATGTTGCGCTGGGCACTTCAAAAAGGAGTGGTGGTTATTCCTAAGTCGAGCAATAAAGACAGAATAATCGAAAACGCGGATGTTTTTGATTTTGAATTACCTTTAGACGAGATGCGACGCATTGATGCAGTTTCTCATTTTTGAGAATAATTTTATTTTTAATTTGATTAGTATTGTTCGCTCGGAATTTCTGATTGTAGATAGGTACGGCCATTTGAATCCGCATACGACGGAATGTCTGTGCGTTCTACTCGAAACGCACCGGAAGTATCCAACACCGAAGGCACCACTAACTCTTCGCCAGTATGACTAACCAAACTGAGCGCTTTTGCTTTCGCCTCTTTGGGAGTTACAACTTTTCCGTTTTTAGTAGCACTGCCTGATATAAAATGTACGGAATCGAACGAATCAAGGGCAATAGCAACGTTACCACTTGGCATTTCTTGAATCCATTCCGCAGAAGAGTGCGAGGATGCATAGGGCATAGAAGTTTCAAAAGTTTTGCCTGTTGTATTATTCTTCATTGTTATGCTCCACAACCCAGGACTTGTTTCAACAAGACTAACGGTCACGTAGTCTCCAGCGTGCACCGAAAGGGGCACATGTTTTGAAGCGTCGGGAAGCCCTTCTATCCACGCCTCATACGACACGGTCCCGTCTAAGTCTGCTACCGCTTGCGTGCCCGCTTGAATAAGATTTTTATTTTCAACACCACCTATACCCACCCAGGTGGCATCTGCCGCCAAAATGCTGCTCGACTTTACCGTTGGAACAATCCAGCTGCCCGATACAGTAGTGAAATACCCTTCATGAGCTATATAGCCGGACCAGTTTAGTGATTTTTCTGTCGAAACGGCCAACGGTAAGGATGCAGTCGGGCCAGAGATAGGTAGTGCTACATATGAAAGCTTAGCTGTATATCCATACAACACGATTTGTCCAAGTAACAAAAGTGCGGCAATTAAAATTAATCGCCCATGTTCAAATGAATACCGTTTTCCTTGTATACCATATGCGGAGGGCATACTGTTCAGTAAACCAAAGTAACGGTAATCTTTAGATGAAGACTAATGTTGCGCTGACTGACGGCGCCAAAAAAGTATGTAGTGCGCTGCAAACACAGACACAATTGCAATGAGTGCGCTTCCTACAATATCAATAGGATGATGGACTCCCGCTGCTATACGTGAAATACCAATGAGCAGGGTAATTCCCCACAGTATGGTGCCGAGCCGACGATTCATAAAAAGTACAAGTGTGGCAAGTGTGGCCGCAAACAGTACATGATCTGAGGGGAAGCCGTTGTCAGGGGCATGCATAATGAGCGGTGCTATATTATCAACTACAAACGGTCGTGCATTATAAAAAATAGCTCCTGTTATACGACTCAGGACAAACGCAATAGGGAGTGATATAAAACTAAGTAACAGTAGGTACACACGTATCTTTCCTTTGAGGACATACAGCATGTAGAGCATTGCTAGAGCAGGCAATACGATAAGGTATACCGCGCCGACGATAATAAGAAAATTCATATTAAAAGTATAACTTACTTCGGGCGTATATCGACGTATGTTTGAGTATACGGCCTCCCAAACCACGTTATCCACATATGGTTAATTGAATATTTAAGACCCATACGAATGACACCCTCCGCTTTAAGTCTTCGTCCTGAGGTATAGACCGGTAATGAAAACGTCCATTTCACCTTCCCTATTTTACTTAGCCTTTTCGCTACGTCAGTGTCCTCTCCATAAAATGAAATGGTCGTGTCAAACCCGCCCGCTGTATTCCAGGCATCGCGGCGAATAATAAAGTTGCCGCCCTGAAGCATCGCCCCTGCATGAAAGACATGGTGATTTAAAAGATGTGTGATATACCCAATACCGTAAAATATTTTTACAAAAAAGCGCGTGAAGACAGAAAGGTCGTAATAGATGAATGGTCCGGATAACGCAACAAGCGTCTTGTCTTTTTCAAATTCACTTAGAACCTTTTTGAGCCAGCCTTCAGTCAACATAACATCGGAGTCTATGTTTGCCACCAACTCCCCTGTCGTCGCTATAAAACCTGCCTTACGCGCTGTCACGAGCCCTTTAGTAGGTTCATCCACAACGCGAACAGCAGCGAACGTTTGTGCGATTTCTTTTGTCCTATCTGTTGAAGCATTGTTTACAACTACTACCTCCCATTCACACGTGGCGTGCGCCAATTCTTTTTGTAGTGACTGCAGACACATACCGATTACGGCCTCTTCATTGTATGCGGGTATAACAAAACTTATTTTCATACTATAGATGGAAGTTGTTTAAAAGCACCCTTTCGAACATCAAACGCAAAACTTAATACATATATTGCCCCGCCCAACAGTGCAATGTAGAGCGGTAGACCCTGTAGCACACCCACTAGCATGAGCAAGGACAGGTAGGCGCTCACACTACATTGCACAAAAAAGTACCCTAGATGCAGTATACCACTCACAGAAATTACACCCGCCTTCGGGTAGCCCGAATCAGGGCGATGAAGCTGGCTCATTGCATGAAGAATGCGTGCATATACATGAGCATAGTGTAGCAATAAAAAAGTCGCGCACCTTGGAGTGAGTGCGCGACTATGTTGGATTGCCTGAAGGTAGGGTTACCCGACAAGCTGGCGGACAATAGCGGAAAATACGCACA
This sequence comes from Candidatus Adlerbacteria bacterium, assembly GCA_043734325.1. Classification (GTDB taxonomy): domain Bacteria; phylum Patescibacteriota; class Minisyncoccia; order Phycocordibacterales; family SBAW01; genus GWA1-54-10. The sequence continues at coordinate 573 of JAYTFN010000043.1, read as the reverse complement.
TTCCTAAACAAATGAAAATTGCAGTACGCATGGCCCTGGGCTTAGGGGTAGTATTTCTCATGCCGTACGAATTATCCTCGGATAATTCGATAGGCACTTGAAATATCATATCCTTCACCTTAGATGCAAGACCAGATAGAATATCACGAAGCCTAAATATGAGCATACTCATACCACGTCCTAACGTATTCGTTTCAACAAAGAACCATTTACACGGCTCCATCTTCTGTGTAGCAAACCTACAGTCCCGTGTCAAATGTTCTTCTCATATAACATTTTAATTAAAATGTATTCCAAGCCTGCAAATAGAATTCCAGACATACTTAAGAGTGCGGTATCAGAAAGTGATACGGGCGTGATATTAAAAAACGAAAGCGCAAATGAAATATGAAAAAAGAGGTACACGATGAGTAACTCAACAGCACCAAAAAGCAGTAACAACTCTACCTGCGACCTTCTATTGGATTGGGTATATACGAAAGAAGCCGCGCAAAAGAACACCCAGCTGACTAGTATGAAACTAAGGAGTGTGAGCGTGTGTACGTGCGCTTGAGTATGATGCATTAACGCATA
>JAYTFN010000042.1:0-1027 GCA_043734325.1 Candidatus Adlerbacteria bacterium | reverse complement strand
GTGATGTCACGAGCCTTTTTGTTTCCACAAGTCGGGTAGTGGTTACTCTAACGTCAGTTTGTTGAGCAGGCGCATTTCTACCCGCACAGCTTTCTGCACGGCAACCTTGCCCTGTTTGATGCGACTTTTGATGGTATTTTCGTTTTCGCCCGTGTACTCGGTAATTTCCTTGTACTTCAACCCGTCCAGCAGCCGCATGACCAGCGCGGTGGACTTGCGCTCATCAATGTCGAACATGGCATTCTTTACCAACTCATAGCGCAGCTCGTTGAGGCGGTCGCGCTCGGCGGCGGAGATGGTATCGAGGGCTTCGCCTTCGGAGAGGAAGTCAGCAAAACACATGCCATTATGGTCCTCGTCAATGGAAACAAATTTCTGGGTTTCGGTTTTCTTGTTGCGGTAGCGGTTGATGTGCGCCAGCGCCTCATGTTTTCCAATTTGGAACATCCAGGTCGGAAAGTTTGCCATTTCGGAATCGTACGTATCAAGTTTGTCAAATATGACTTTGGTAAGCACGTCGTCGGCGATTACCTCGGCGTCAAAACGGTCTTTGACAAGCTTATTAATGTGGAAAATTAAGCCATTGCGCAAACCAATGTGCGGGTTACTGATGTTTCGGGGGTTATAGCTCTTCGAGCTGTACACGTCGTCCAGAGATATCCCGGTTACCTCTTGGAATCGAGATTCATGGGTTTTCTGAGACTTTATTAATAGTGGGGTATTAGACATTGACAATAAGCTTTTTTGGGAGAAGAACGAGGCAAGTGAGTCGCCGAGCAGGGGTTGCCGTACTTGGCGTGAAAGGATACCGACAGCACCAAAAGATATTCATTTAGGTGCGTTCGAGTCGCAAATATAGAATGGTTGCCGGTCGATATCAAGACAAACTTTTTGTAGTATTTGCGGATTAGTATACAGGTGTGTGCTTTTTGGTAACGGTATGCTATTTACTTGCACTACATCGTGTGAAAAGGGCATTATAACCCATTTAAAGCACTTAAAAAGTTTTAGCGTTCAGCTTATGTTA
>JAYTFN010000041.1:0-1551 GCA_043734325.1 Candidatus Adlerbacteria bacterium | reverse complement strand
GCAATTGCAACAAAAAAAACATATGTACGTTCAATTTTCCTCATACAATCCTTAGTACATTCAGTGTACCACCTCTCCTAGCCGCATTTTCAAAGGATTATTTTACTGGGCGTTTTTTAACCAACCATATAAGAACGAGCAGGGTGCCGAGCACAATAAGTGTGATTTCAAAGGCTCCATAGTAGTAGTACACCGTAGGACGCGTACAGGAGAGATAGTCAGAGCTGTTACCATCGCAATATTTACCAGTGCTCCAATTGAACAAACCGAGCAGCCCAAGTAGTACGCCCAAAAAAAGGTTTACTTCCGTTCTTACAATTTTCAAGTCTTCGTACGCGGCTTCGACTAACCGGACCGCAATGTACTCAATTGAAACCCAGGTTGTAGTAGCCATACTACTAATCTTTCCTTTTCGTCCTATGTGTTCTGACTTAGTGTGTTCGGACATGTTGGAATGTGTACATATATTCTACTCCCTTCCTGCCTCGCTGAACATACCTAGGATGAAGCATGTGTGAGTGTGTCCATTGCTTTTTGCAGAGCACCCATGCTTGTTTCAAGGTCTGCGTACGAATTTTGTCTCAAATTAAATTGCGCTTCCACTTCAGGCACTTTGTTATTAAGTTCAATCGTATAGGCGTTAGTGAGCAGGCCCTTGTCAGCAATAATACGACTGCACACTTGCGCGATTTCAAAATTAGCACGGTATGAAAGACCACGAATATTTTCAATAGTAGACATTTGTTTTTTTGCCAGACGTACTATTTCAAGCAAGGCGTGGCGCCGCAGTATATTTCCCGGCGCATGGGCAGCCGTATCCATGTAAGCAACAGTGTTTTCAACAAGTTTTGCGTTTGTACCTATGTCGTCTACTTCTTTATTCATGTGCTGAATTAATTGAAGCCCTCCGTGTGCAAGCGAGAGCCGGTCTTTAGACGTAGTTTCTTTTGTAAGTATTCGAGCAAGTGACTGATTAAGAGATTCTCGAAGAGGATTCTCTTTAGATCCCGGGGTAAACGCTGCGTTTTGTTGCAGAGATGCAGCCACTGAGTATCTGGTGTAGGCAAGTACAAATTGCGCTTTTGTGTGCTCGCTGTAATACCACACAGCACTGACGCACACCAAACCTATGCCCACCCACACAAGAAAGCGTAGGCGTAAAATGTTTGTAAAAAATCTTTGTGAACGTGTTTTCATATATTATCCGCCTGTAGCGATAAAGGTATTTGTGCCGGTAAAGGAGGCTGCGCCAGTACCCGTTGGAACATTGATACCCCAATACACATTACCTGTTGTCGGCGTTGAAGTCGACGACGTTTTTGGAATACCGATGGTTACATTTGTTGCAGAGCCGCTTAAGTATTGGCATAACGCACATGAGCCATAACTAAATGTGGTCGTGGCATATTGCTGTTGTCCAACTGCTATGGTGCTACCGCCGGAAGCCATGTCCGTTCCTAAAAGTTGAATATCTATAAGCGCATTGCCGGTGTTGTTAATAGTTGTGGTGGCGTTAGTAGAACCGGTATTTTGACCTGCACTCAAAGTACC
>JAYTFN010000040.1:0-5495 GCA_043734325.1 Candidatus Adlerbacteria bacterium | reverse complement strand
GAGTATTGCTTCTGCGCAGTTGGCCTCAGATCTCAAAAATGGTCTTATGGGCTCCTGCTGTAGCGTTGTCTGACAAAAATTCATACGACGCGATTAAGGATACTGAACTAAAGAACTTATCCTCTATGTTTGAAATTACAACAGATTCTGCAACCTTGAGTCAGATCAACACTCCAACTTTAGTCATACGCGGAACACAAGACACCGTGGTGCCGCTCTCCCCTTTGCAATCAATCACTGAATATCTGCCTCACGGAACACTCAAAGAAGTACAGGGCATGGGCCACTCACCAAAAGCAGAAGAGGAATTAGAATATTTAGTGACGAATACTATACAATTTTTAAAATAAGCAATCACGAGGTGGCTGCTTTTTTCTTTCCCTTGTGGCTTGCTGTGGCCCTCGGTTGCGCGAGCTTTGATGGGGAAGCGCTATACCCTTGTACCCCAAAAATATCCTTATGGTGTATCAAAGTTTAGGTTCGAACATCGTGCAACATGCGGAGCCAACGATATAAACCCCTCTCAAGTTGAGAGGGGTTTTGTTGTATTGGCTTCGAGCAGCGAGTGAACTGCTTTACTCGCGGGTAGGACTCGAAAGGGTTGAGTTTGTTTTTTAGAAGCTACGCTTTTAAAAAATACGAAACCCCTACTGTTGCTGTAAGCAAAGAGTCCTACCGCCGGAGCAAAGTGCGAAAAGTCCCCGCGAAAACGGGGACAGGCACCGTTTAATGCTATGGTATATTTCTAACATGGCAAGAAATGTACGAGTCGACGTAGGAGGTGTCCCGTATCATGTTATTAACCGGGCGGTAGGTCGTATGTGTATATTCACGAAGCCAAACGATTACGCGGTATTTATCGATATCGTGCAGAAGGTGAAAGAAGAACATGCTATGCGAATACTAGCGTTTGTTGTTATGCTAAACCACTGGCATCTGGTACTTTTTCCCCTGCGCGATGGCGACATGGGAAGGTTTATGCACCAACTCACCAATTCGCATACACGTAAAGTGCATGCAAATTTGAAAACGACAGGCACCGGGCCACTCTATCAAGGCAGATACAAATCCTCTGTCATTGAAAACGACACACATCTGCAGCAGAGAATACTGAGGTGTTGGATGACATCCGGCGCTCCGTTGTACGCGGGACCCCATTTGAAGGCACTTCATGGAAAGAAGAAATGATATCCTAATACAACCTAATTTCTACGGTACAAGCTGAAGGAAGACCGAAGAAAAAGAAAGAATAATAAACGGTGCCTGTCCCCGTTATCCCCGTTATCACTGTGGCTATGGATTTTGTTCCCGATTTACGGCGTATATATAGCGGCAACGGATGGGGTATCAAAAGCGTATATTTCTGAATTTATACAAAAAGAAGAGTCAGGGTCATATTTTGGAGCTTACTATACACTAACTGCGGTCGGAACCTTCTTCGCATCAATTGTTGGAGGACTACTTTGGAGCCTAGTATCACCTTCGGCAACATTCTACTTCGGTAGTGCGCTAGCATTTCTGTCATTTGTAGTGCTGCTTATTTCAGGAGGATTAAAAAAAGAACGGACGCTCTACTCCCAGTAGGATTTGGGCAGTTCAGGTTGTATTCACTTATTACAGATGTTATAAAGTAGGTATACATGTTTAAAGATAGGTTACATTCAAGCAAGCTGAAAGCTTTTTGTGTAATGGCTGCAATGGCCTTTATTGGCATAAGCCTTTTTGGATTATTTGATTCAAACGAAATGCACACAAAGCAGCTCGGCTCTGGCGTGTCATTTTCCAACATAAGTAAAAGTGGGGAACATGCGGATATGCTCGAAGACCTTAGTGCCTGGGCTAGTGTTGGATCAGTTATTTCTCCAACGCTAGCAAACACGCTAGGATCTCTAATACTCCTGTTTTTGTTTGGTGCTTTGGTACAACGCATGCTTTCCGCTCGCTTAATACAGCAGACAAAATTTATTTCATACAGAGACCCTCCTTTATATTTTCACGCAATTCGAGAAGCGTTAGCTCGCGGTATTTTAAACGGAAAAGCTTACTAATAAAAGCGCTATGTTCTTGAGACACGTTGATGTCTGTTTTTTGTGCGTCCATGTTACATCCAATAATTCTTATATCTCATTATGAAAAAACTTCTTCTCTCATCGGTGCTTATTCTCGTGTTTGGGTGGTATGTGCCAAGTAAAAACACCGTTCCTTTTTTAATCCACAATTCCCTCATGGTTCCTTCCTTTGCTAGTGTTGCGACTCAACCAGCGCCTGTTAATCATTACAAGGACGGTCAGTACGTGGGGACTGCCGCGGATGCGTATTACGGCAATGTACAAGTCGCTGCAATAATCACCGGGGGCAAAATTACAGAGGTAAAATTTCTCGAATATCCGCAAGAGAGGCAAAATTCAGTTCGGTTAAATGAAAATGCCATACCACGACTACAAACTGAAACTATTGCCGTACAAAGCGCGAACGTGGATTCCATTACCGGCGCGTCACTTACGAGCGCAGCATACCTTGAGTCACTTACCTCGGCGCTTTCACAGGCCGCATCATAAATATGAAGCAAACTCGCATTAGTATGGGCACACCCGTAACTGTTGAAGTGTCAGGTGCGGAAGTCTCGCAGGAGTTGTTTGAAGAAGTTTTTGCGTACTTTCAATATGTAGATGCTACGTTTAGTACGTACAAAGATACAAGCGAAATTACAGCACTTAACGAGGGTCGTATACAAAAAGATGAAACAAGTGACGACATGAAGCTTGTCCTGTCTCTGGCGGAAGAAACAAAACGTTTAACAAATGGTTATTTCGATATTGTTACGTTAGAGGGGAGCTGTGATCCATCCGGATTAGTTAAAGGCTGGGCTATTTTTAACGCGGCACAGATTTTAAGGAGTCACCAAGTAACAAATTTTTACGTAGAAGCTGGAGGAGATATCCAAGTGTCGGGTACTAACTCCAAAGGTAATCGATGGGCCATAGGCATACAGAATCCTTTTACCAATCAAAAAGAAATAATAAAAACGGTGTATCTCAAAGATAAAGGCATCGCAACTTCTGGTTCGTACGTCCGAGGCCAACATATATACGATCCTGTAAATAAAAAACAAAATATTGAAGGATTTGTCAGTATTACGGTCATTGGTCCTAATGTGTACGAAGCAGATCGATTCGCCACCGCAGCATTCGCTATGGGTAGTAAAGGCATCCATTTTATTGAAAGCCTCGCAGGTTTTGAAGGGTACTCAATCGATACAAAAGGAACCGCAACGATGACTACCGGTTTTGCTACCTACCTAACAAAAATATATGCCTAAATTAAAAATTCCAAGCTTTATTAAGCAGGGTCATGCTCGATTGAACGCAATTATAAATAACGTAGCGATGTATCGCTTGGTGTTGTATGTGCTGATGTTCTTTGTCGCGATCGCTTTCGTGTTTTCATTTTTTGGCATGTTTGGTCTGGTGCCATTTACACCAGTACATATGCTGTTTTCTTTAGCCCTTATTCTCGGGGTGTCGTGGATTACAAATTTTGTTTTTGCGTACATATATAAAGCACCCTCGAACATCGAATCGGTCTATATCACTGCGCTCATTTTGTTCTGTATCATTACGCCGCCACAGTCAGGGGACTACGTTGCGTATCTTTCACTTGCGGGGTGGGCATCGGTTTGGGCTATGGCCTCGAAATATATTGTTGCGTACCGTAAAAAACATATCTTTAACCCTGCAGCATTCGCCCTTGTTCTAACGTCTCTCACCCTTCATCAGTCCGCTAGCTGGTGGATAGGTCGAGGCGACATGCTCGCGTTTGTGCTTATCGGAGGATGGCTCGTCGCAATGAAAATACGGCGGTTCGACATGGTTATTAGTTTTGCTATTACAGCGCTTGCAACCATCGGGGGACTTGCGCTTGTACAAGGCTCAGACGTTGTCTTTAAGCTATCAACAACGTTCTCTGACACCGCTTTTCTCTTCTTTGCGTTTATTATGCTGACTGAGCCAATCACTGCGCCGCCCACAAAACGGCTTCGTATCGTGTATGGAATAATGGTCGGGGTTCTATTTGCCCCAAATCTTCATGTTGGCACATTATATTCAACGCCTGAGCTGGCGCTAGTACTCGGAAATATTTTTTCATATGCAGTGAGTCCAAAAGAAAAATTTATTCTAAAGCTTAGAGAGCGTATAAAAATTGCACACAATACGTTTGAATATGTGTTTTCGGGCGAAAGAAAGATTACTTTCCGACCGGGGCAATATATGGAGTGGACGCTTGCGCACCCGCACGCAGACACACGCGGCAATCGTAGGTATTTTACATTGGCCTCTTCTCCCACAGAGCATGAGGTGCGATTGGGGGTTAGGCAGTTTCCAGAATCAAGTAGTTACAAAAAATATCTACAAGAAATGGAGATTGGCACCGAGGTTATAGCCGCCCAGCGTGCAGGTGACTTTGTGCTCCCAAGAGACCCAAGTCTTAAACTAGTATTCATTGCAGGAGGCATAGGCATTACTCCCTTCCGTAGCATGATGCAGTACCTGCTCGATACAAATGAGAAACGAACCATTACCGTACTGTATTCAAACCGAACAGCAGAAGACATTGCATACAAACAAATATTTAACCGTGCAGTAGCTGAACTGGGCGTAAAGATAATGTATTTTGTGACTGACCCGGCAGAGGGTTTGCTGGAAGAACGAATGGTACAAGGAAAGATTACCGAGGTGGTTCTTAAAAAAGAAGTGCCTGATTATATGGAGAGAAGATTTTATATTTCTGGACCAAACGCCATGGTGTCAGAATTCAAATCAATGCTTAAGTCTATGGGAGTGAAGAATAAAAATATTAAAACAGACTACTTCCCAGGGTTGTAACTTGTTTGGTGCATTATTTCCGAATAAAATACCTGATACCATTTTCACATATACCGACTGGGAGTCTTATTACTCTTAATAATATATAATTATTTTCATGTCTGAAAAGGAAGGTCACAATCATTCGCACAACCAAATCCCCACCAACCCAAGCTTCGCATTTGCGGTTGCAGCTGTGCTCAATATTGCGCTGGTAGTAGCACAAGTAGGGTATGGCATTTTTGCTCATTCGATAGCGCTTTTGGCTGATGCCGGACATAACTTTGGCGACGTGTTAGGCCTATTGCTCGCATGGGGTGCAGTCATACTTTCCAAAAGGAACCCGACCGCAAAATACACGTACGGCTTTCGCTCAAGTTCTATTCTTGCGGCTCTACTGAACGCTGGTCTACTGCTTATCGCAACCGGTGCCATAATATGGGAAGCGATTCGACGATTTGGTAACCCAAGTCCGATAGATGGAGTCACGGTCATCGCTGTTGCAGCGGTTGCAATCGTCGTCAACTCATTCTCTGCTTGGCTACTTCGAAATAAAAAGGAAGACCTAAATGCCCGAGGCGCGTTTTTACATTTGGTGTCCGATGCTGCGGTGTCGCTCGGGGTGCTGCTTGC
>JAYTFN010000039.1:0-1193 GCA_043734325.1 Candidatus Adlerbacteria bacterium | reverse complement strand
ATACAAACACTTTTATCCCAACATCAGCAAACTCAAATATTTTTTGTGCAATGTCAGTTTTAAGTTTTATACAGCCTCCCGAAAAGGAGGCAGACACTGGCGTGCCATTCGGGTAGTATGTCCAGCCGTGGATAAAATAGTTGCCATAAAATTGCATGCTGTAGGGCATATACACATGGCCTATTGTTGAAAAATGGGTGCGCTCTTTTGTTTGTATGGCATAAAAACCGCTCGGTGTTTCCCAATGAGTGCCGGGCCTGCCTTTTGTCAAAATGGGATATTCAGCGACCACAGCTCCATCTTCATAGAGATATAACTTCATGCGTTGCAAGTCTGCAGCAATAAATTTTCCCTCAGCCGGCACTGCCTCAGCAATGGTTAGGGAGTTTATGACACGCTTAGATGTTGTGGTTGAGAAGTCTGCAGCCTTGGCAACCGGGACAAGGGAAGGTGACTCTACCACTGCAAGTGCGGGCTGAGCTGGGGTTGGGGTTGAAGTAACCTGCCTAGTTGAGTAATAAAAAAAATCATAATAAACGACGACCCCAATGAGCAAACACATAGAAAGAAGCTTGATAAAAAAATTAAGCGCCTTCCAATCAAAGGACGAGTTCATTCATATCTATTGTACTGTACAAATTTTTTTAGTATAAAAAACCCGATGTATATACGTCGTTTAATAGCTCAAAAATATTCTACAACGAATCTCTGTTTACACGAGCTTCTGCGGGTTTCGAAAATAATGTAACAACGTTTGACCGTACCACAACGTCAAAACTATACTGACTAAAATACTATATTCCAGTACAACCGCATAGCGTAGTAGTTGGTACTTAAATTCCAGTGGCAAAGTTGACTCGCTTATGTAGGTAAGCGAAACCAGCAGCTGCATGAGCGCCAGCATGTAGAGGTACATCGAGGGTCGACCTTCATTTTTAGCAGTGATCAAAAATACGAACGGTATCACCACAAGCGTGTACCACGGGTATACAACCGAAGAACATACAAAAAGCGCGAGTACGGCAAGAAAAAGAGTTGCAGGTGTGAGACTGCGGCGCGACAGAAAACCAATGGCACAGACTAAGAGGAGTGCACATATACGCGACGCCCACACAGCGGGATTTTGCACCACATAGGCACACAGCGAAAAAACTATACGGTAGAGGCTCGCGTTAAAGGCCATGACTTCAACC
>JAYTFN010000038.1:0-3235 GCA_043734325.1 Candidatus Adlerbacteria bacterium | reverse complement strand
AGAAGCTCAATGACCGACCGCGCAAGCGCTTGAAATTCAAATCACCACGTACTGTATTTCTGAAGAAGTGAGTGTTGCAATTAGAGTGCTAATTCAAGCAACGTACGTTCCACGCACCACGTAAAATACATGCGCATGCTTGTTATTTTGCGGGCCATACGCAAGCTGTATGATTAGGCTGGGAGTTTTTTGTCAGCTCAACGATAGGTAGTCTCATTCATGCTTGAGTAAATATTTTCAATAGAGCGTGACTGGCCCCAGTTTCCCCGCTTTAATGAAAAGCGTGCGTTCCAGATTAAAACTTAAGCGTCCGTATATATTATTTTTTGAGTACAAACTGAGGAAGAATTAAATCACGGTCTGAGTGAAGCAGTGCAAGTGTGGAGCCTTGATAAAGAATGGTGAGTCCAGGGTACAGCGGCACTCCACTTCGCACAAAAAACGGTTCATCTATCGGGTCAACAACTAGATAAAAAGGTCCTTTAACAAGCTTGCCCATATCCGTAAGCGGTTCAAGTTTGATCAGGTTTGTGTCACCGTAATACTCTATCGTTTCTGCAACTCGCCAATCGATAGCATATAATTGCTCAGTGTGCCCTTTATAGTACATTCCGATTACCTGCTCTTCAGGTGTCCAATATGGGGTTTGCATCATGCGCTGAGAAACACAGGTATACGCAGCAAAAATAACGATCGCAGAAAAGCCACCGTACAGCAAAATTCTGTATTTTTTTGCAACAACACTAAGATAAAAAAGAGATTCGGCTATAGCTATTGCAATAAAAGGGAATGCTGGCAGTAGATAACTCCCGAGATGGGTTTTGGCAATTGTAAAAATAACGGTTAAAAAGAATACGTAGGTAAGTGCTGAAAGTATCCCCCAAAAATAAATTACATTTTTGAATTTATGCATGTTTTTTAAGCAAATCAGTATTGCAAGTTCGGCAACAAGTACCCATATCCATGGAATTAAAGTCCAAAGTACATACAAGTAGTCGAGATCATTGTTGGATCCTGTTATTGAAGAAGTTGCGCGTTCAAATATTTGATACCCTACATAGTTTTCCCAAAACGGCCATCCAAATTGTATTGATTCCCATAGATGCCAAGGAAGAAGAATGAGTAACATAACTGGCAAACCGTACCAAAGATACTTGCTTTTAACCCAGGACCACCGCATATAGAAAAAAGCGTATATTAAAATTGCAGGCAGTATAAGAAACGCAATGACGCTTTTTATAAGAAAACCAATGCCGACGAGTGGGAAAATCCAGAAAAGCTTTTTTTCGTCTTCGTCACTGTGTAGCCAGAATAGGAACGCCGCGAGCATGGCAGCAATAGCAGCTTGGTCGAGACGTAGCTCTCTGCCGTACACAAAAAATCTATTTGAAAAGAGTAAGACAAGAAATCCAAAAGCTGCTGCAGTAGTATTCCCGGTTGTTTTGCGGACAATTAAGTACGTGAGGTAGCAACATAGTATGGCTGCGATAATGGCTGGAATGCGAAATGCGACTTCGCGTTCTCCGAATACGCGCACACTAGCCATTTCGAGCCATAGAAAGAGGGGAGGTTTCTCAAACCAGTTTTCTCCTCGCAACTGGAGACTCGCAAAATGGCCAGAGTGCATAGTATCGACGACGACCTGCGCATATGTAGCTTCGTCAAAATCGACCAATGTGCGATCTATATTGTACGAAAGAAAAGCTGTCGCAATTATAAGGAGAATGAATTGAAGCACAAATTCCTTGCTTCGGTATATTTTTCCCATCAAAATTAATTATACGTGTTACGGTGACTTTATTACAAATTACTAATTTTAATATGAAAAAATTTTTATTTATAACGACCCGGAGAGGTTTGAGACAGTCAAAAATATGTGGCAGTTGATGCTCACCGGCAACTACTCAGTGATGCAGATTTTAGATAAAGCTACAAAAGAGTGGAACCTCACTACCCGCCATGCTAAGAAGGGTTTGTTGCCAACGCCACTCTCAAAAAGTGCTATGTATAAAATTTTATCAAACCCTTACTTCTATGGGTACTTTGAGTACGGCTCAGGAATTGAACGGAAACTATATAAAGGAAATCACGAACCAATAAGTAGTGAAGACGAATTTTGGCGTGTGCAAGCATTATTGGGTAAGCAAGGTAGGCCTCTTATGCAGCACAAGAGTTTTCCTTTCACAGGTATCATGCGCTGTGGAAGTTGCGGCGCAGGTATTACGGCAGAAGAGAAGGTCAGGAAATATAAAAATGGCACAAGCCAGCATTTTATTTACTATCGTTGCACAAAGCGTATAAACAAGACGTGTCCAGAAAAATACGTTGAAGCGGGTAATTTGTCCTCGCAAATAGACTTTTTGCTTTCAAAGCTTACTATTTCAGAGAAGTTCCAAGAGTGGGCCATTAAATACCTCCATGAGATACGAAAGAATGAGGCTCATACAAAAATAGATGCGCTTGCTAGTAAAAAGAAAGAGCATCAACAAATTATGGAGCAGCTTGCTAGCTTGCTAATTAAATTTAGTTCACCCGAAAATAAAGACGGCGTACTCATATCTGACATTGAGTATCAAGCCGCTAAGATTGGTTTGATAGCTCGTAAAAACACACTTGAAGCAGACTTACAGTCACAAGGACAAGTAATTGAGCAGTGGGTAGAGTTGAGTGAACGCACCTTTAATTTTGCTCGGTACGCTCGCGTATGGTTTGCACAAGGAAATACTGAAACAAAGCGAGCGGTATTCGCATGCCTCGGTTCGAACCTAACAATAAAAGACAAAAAAGTGGCTGTAGACTTACACCCTGTGTTTAAAACTTTATTCGCTAATATAGAATTAGCAGAAGCTGAAATATCTCAGGTTATCACTCAACAAAGCGAAGTAACTAAAGGAGAAAACGTTGTTTCATGGCAAAATTGTGCCGTTCTGCGGAGAGAGCGAGATTCGAACTCGCGGGCCTAATTAAAAGCCGACAGTTTAGTAAACTGTTGATTTAAACCACTCATCCATCTCTCCTTACCGTACATTCAAACAGGGAAGTGCCTGGAGTACAAGTTTATAACGCCGCAGCATATGTGCTGTGCATTAAAAACACTATTTTAAGTCGTCGTATTAACGCTGTGGACTTCGCCGTTTTGATTCCCCATACCTCGACGCTCTGCGTCGGTCCTCCAGTGTGCTAGGTTGAATGGGTAATGGCCGACCACATACGCAAACGCTCAGAGATACCTCGG
>JAYTFN010000037.1:0-2694 GCA_043734325.1 Candidatus Adlerbacteria bacterium | reverse complement strand
CAACAGTATCGCACTTGAGTATGCGCTTTACGCGCGTATCAAATGCCCGCATGTCCGCTTCGGTGAACGCATCATTAAAAGACCATTGCGCTGTCGTGTGCCGGATTTTTGTAAAAGATGCCGCCGGCGCACCCCCTACTCGCTGCGTCGGTGAATCTGGAGTAATAAGCTCTGGATATTTCCCTTCAATACGCACCAATTCCTGCTCAAGCTCATCATAGGCTGAGTCGGCAATTTCAGAGCGATCAAGCACATAATATATATGACGATGATAGTTAAGAATTTTTTTGAGCTTTTCGTAGCGCTCTTTGAGGGGTGCATCAATTGCCATAGGTACGTAGTATAGCCGTTTTAAGAGCTCATGAAAGCCTTCTGGTTTTAGTAGGTCACCTGCAGTTCGCGCTCTACGGCGTTGCTGGCGGTCGACGCCACATTAAAGCCATGCGAATAAATTTTCGTCTCTATATAACCAGTCACTGGATTGAATGTTTTTGTTACCATTAAGAACGCATTGGTTTTCAATCCTGTTTGTAGATTTGTCGTACTTGTGGCTGATGTCGGTGTAGAAGTAACTAGCCATCCATTTGTACCAAAATTTGTAATATCTGTTCCCGCACAAATTGCTTTAGTTGCACCGTGGGCAAATTCTCCATCACCTGAAGAAGTTGCAAAAATACTATGCGGAAGGTACGGAACATACTGATACTTACTATCCCAATACATGGCGCACTCCACGGCTGACTCTGCAGCATAGATAGCATATTGAGACTGTTCAGTCGTCGAGGAAAGCTGCAATTGACGTACCACTAAGTCATACATAGCAACACCAATAGCAAGCGCCAAACTTGAAATGAGTACAGCAAAAAACATAGTAAACCCTGCGGACGATCTGCGACTTCCCCCTGAACATCTGCTTTTTCTATTTTTAAAAAACTTTTGCATACTATTGCCAATTAAAAATATTTTCCTGAACAGTTATTACATGAGGCGTCACCTGTCTTCCAAAATCCTTCCAAGAAACTTCTATTTTTACCTCAGCCTCAGTTTGTTCGTCATTACACTTCACTCCGCCAGGACAACCAATACCCACAGGCGTTTTAATTAGTACCCTGCGAGTAAAAATAGTGGGCGCAATGGTTCCTCCAACCGCATCGTAAGAAAAAATATGTGTACTAGAGTCAAAGTTGAGCACAGGACACCCGGCGCCACAGCCATCAATTGTTTTTGAAATAGAAGATATCTTGCAAGCGATAGCCCCATCCGAACTTATACAACTTTCCAAACCGGTGAGCCAAAGCTGCGAATTAAGCGTGTTTGAGTCCCTCTTATATCGCACGAACTCTATAGCGTCTTGCGCAAGATAAAAAGCGACTGTTTTATTTTTTGCCATAAGTGCCGCATTGAGTCCGCGCGAAGCTATAGTGAGCGGACCCATAATAGAAACAGTCAACACGGAAATCGCTAAGAGCGTTTCAATAAGCGTGAATCCCCACGTACCCGAAACCCGACCAACGGTTTTTTTAATTGGTTTACAAATCATAAATGCGTTGAGTTATTGAAGTTTGGATATTGAACGTAGAGTTTTGTCCCGACGTAACGGGAACGGTACCGGATATAATAATAGTAGCCTTAGGCTGCTTGTTATCGCCAAGTAGCGCACCTTCAACATAGTAGCCAAAGAATTTAATTTGTACTTCCGGAGAGGTAAGCCTGCTGTACGGAGAGCCGTTTAGAGAGCGCAAAATAGTACACGACATACCCACGGGACACGTAGTGTTTGGCGTGTCCGCATAGCAGGTCGGTGCTGTGGGAGGAGAAGATGGGTCTGACAGGCAGTACGATACAGGCGTGCCATCAAACGCCAAGTACGTAAAGAATGAGTCCGGATTAGGCGCTACACAGTCTTGCGGACTGGTGAGAACACCGCCCGCGCCACAGTGGTAGGTCGTGCCGGTACGCACAGAACGCGACATACTTTCTAAGCCCGAAGAAAGATTATTTATCAGCGAATTAATTGCCTGAGCGCGACGAATAGCGACAGACATAAACAGGAGCGCACCGAGCGCCACCACCATGACCACACTGAAGAGGGCGACCGAAACAAGCATCTCGACGAGGGTAAAACCTCCCTGTGCCCTGCTACCTGCTGAAGATATAGGAAGTTTTTTCATATTAGCATCCGGCACTACCGAGTGAAGCGTTAAGTGCACACACAGACACTTGTCCGGTATTAGTAATTGAAATAAAGCGTTTGTCCGGACTATTAAGTGAAGCGACCTGAAGATACGCGGTTGAGAAAATTTCCGGCAAACCACCGAATAAAATTTTATTTCCTAATGAGTCAAACGCGTACACATATGCATCAGGATTTGGTCGAATAAATATAATAGACAAAGATGAAATCGTTGCCACACCAGACGTGTCGTCCGCCCCAGTACACCTTTTCCCACTGGAGCTAACCGCACAAAACTCGGTTATCACATACCCCTTATTTAGATTAAAATTCTGGTCAACCCCATCAATACTAATGGTATATTTTTTGTCAGTATCTTTGTCGGCAAAGAGCACGTAGCTTGAAGGCGTACTACTTACGAAGTATAAACCGTGTGCAGAAGAAAAATTACCGGAGCTAGGACCTGAAGAACGTACCGATATACCATACACTTGCGCTTGGCGAACAGACAATGCTATCGA
>JAYTFN010000036.1:0-1734 GCA_043734325.1 Candidatus Adlerbacteria bacterium | reverse complement strand
GCACACACTCCTTGTGTATGCAAGTCAGTCAGGAGAGTATACATCCCTCAACGTCTCATCCCCATCCCTTTTTGCATTTGCTGAAAAATTTTCACTCTCGACGCACACGCAAGGGTTGTTGTTTTGGGTCGGAATTATGTGTGCGGTTTTTTTCGCGCTTGTAAGTATGTATTCCATATGGCGTATCCCTCATCGGGCGGATATACTTGTCCTTGTAAGTCTTTGGTGTGTCATTCTCATACCGCTATTTTTACCGCGGATGCATGAGCGTTATTTTTACGTAGCTGACATTCTGTCTGTAGTGTATGCGCTGTATCATCCTCGGCGTATGTTGGTGCCGGTGCTGGTGGTTGGAGCTTCTCTTCTGGCCTACATGCCATTTCTGTCAAGCCAAGTGCCTTTCTTTGCCGGCGCCCATGTAGACCTGCGTGTCCCGAGTACAATGCTTATTCTTGCGGTTCTTTTACTTTGTAAAACGTTTTTTACATGTATACAAAAATCTCTGAGGCACACTACAATTATAACGTCTTAATTAATTATTCATACAAAAAAAGTATTGTTGAGTATAATCGCTTAATATGATATAAATTCAGGTCATAATTGCTCATTATTAAGTTCAATTATATTTATTCTTATGACATGTCTATATCGTTTTGTAATTGTTCTAAGCCTCCTTATATACGCATCTCTTATGCTTGGGCCCCAGCCAGCGTACGCGGTAACTGCCCCTCCAGGTTTTCAAGTTACCACAGTAACCGGTGGCCTCGCTGCTCCTACTTCAGTGGCTTTTGCGACGGACGGACGTATTCTAATTGCGCAAAAATCAGGTGCAGTACGATTGATTAAAAATGGCGTTCTTCAAAGTCAGCTAGTTGTACAACTGACAGATATAAATGATTTTGGAGACCGAGGTCTGGCGGGTATTGCCCTTGACCCAAATTTTTCCGTAAATGGATATATATATCTTGCATATACGTATGAAAATACCCCGGGACAAAATTATACCGGTATGAAAACAGGGCGCATTGTACGTCTTACGATGTCGGGTGACACCGCGAACCTTTCTACTAAAATTGTTTTAGTCGGAACGGTGGGTGGAGACAGTGTTAACCCGTCTTGCCGCAATTTTGCCACAACTACAGACTGTATAGTTTCTGATTCAAACACGCACAGTATGGGGGCGATTCATTTTGGTCCCGATGGAAAGTTATACGCGACGCTTGGCGATGGGTCCGGCTATGTGAGTGTTGATCCGTGGGCGCACAGAGCGTTAGATATTAAATCTCTTGCCGGTAAAATACTTCGAATAAACGCAGACGGCACAGCTCCGGCGGACAATCCATTTTACGATGGTAATCCGAATGATAATCAGTCAAAAGTGTACATGCTAGGCCTCCGCAATCCGTATCGATTTTCTTTCAGACCGACTGACGGAACACTTTTTTTTGGTGACGTGGGTTGGACTGCTTGGGAAGAACTAAACGTAGGTGTTCGTGGAGCTAACTATGGTTGGCCGTGCCGCGAAGGGTATAGTCCAACCGATTACAACTGCACCACAACTACAGCCGCGAAGGATCCTATCTATGTATATGACCATTCATCCGGATCCGGCTCTGTCATGGGTGGCGTATTTATGGGTAGCGCGTACCCGTCTGAATATCAAGGCTCCTATGTCTTTGGTGACTATAGTAATAGCTACCTTAAACGATTAGTGCTTAATGCTGATAATTCTGT
>JAYTFN010000035.1:0-1035 GCA_043734325.1 Candidatus Adlerbacteria bacterium | reverse complement strand
CTCCACCTTAAAACCTCCCTCTTGCGACCCAGTGTCAGACAAATGTAAGTTTGCCAAAATTTTTATCCTGGCCAAAATACTTGTAGCAATTGAAAGTGGAAGCAAAAGAGCATCATACAATCGCTCCCCCACTCGATAACGAACTATGAAATCATGTACACGAGGCTCAAAATGAATGTCAGATGCGGACTGCGAAATCGCTTGGGCTATAAGCGCATCCACCAACTGCCCTACGGAAATCCGCTCTGCACTATACTGTAAATCACTCAGAGCGGGCGAGGCGGGCGGCTCTACTGCCTTAATTAGCTCTGCCACCGCCGCACCATGTGTGTCTTTTAGTAATTGTTGATAATAAAGAAGAGCACGTTTTATACTTTGCCGGTCAGTTACATGTGCTACGACTGTGTAGGGCAGTCGCAGTCTCTCCACCACTGGTATCGCATCGAGGTCAAGCACACCAAGCAAAAGCACACCTTTTTGAATTGCATATGCCACCAACGAATGAGTGCGACAGAACGCCTCGGGTAAAACAAACAGCGCTTCAGAAGAAATATTCTCAATTGAAAGCGAAACGAATGGAATAGATATTGCTTTTGACAACGCCCTTCGCACGTCGTCTTCATGCATAAAACGGCTATTTAATAGCTCCTCGTAAAATGAGCTACCCGAAAGAGCACATTCACCTTCGATAGAGTTAATTTGCGTGCGAGTTAGGAGTCCTGTTTCCTGAAGAAATAAGACAAGAGGCTGGTCATCTTGAATCATGAGAGTAAGTATATCTCTCTTTTAATTTTCGTTGATGATTGCGACTACGCCTACAGATACAATCAGTTCTTTTGGTACACCAGACATGTCGATGCACGAAAGCGTAAAGAGTGTCTTCGAAAAAATTGGTCCACTTGATACACCGTGGGAAGCTATATTGTTTCCAACTGCCGCTGGAGAATCTATAGTTGCTGTTGGGCTTTTGAGCGTACAGCTTGTAACATTTTGCGCAGACCAAGTGAGTGTTGTTGCAGTTCCCTTTTTCACTCG
>JAYTFN010000034.1:0-1066 GCA_043734325.1 Candidatus Adlerbacteria bacterium | reverse complement strand
TGCATAAATGCTTTTCCTTTTTTTCGTACCAGCCACGCATCACAATTCAGCACCACAATAAGCTTACCTTCTTCCCCCACAAGTTCTTTTGCCTCCTCAAACATGCGCACATGTCCAATATGCACTGGGTCAAACCCTCCACTTACAACGATTACTTTACCCGCAGATTGCATAAAATATTATATTGATTCGTATAGTATAACCTCACAAAGGTAAGAATAGTATCGTATTGTATGCCACATACAATACGATCACACTATTTTTTAGCAACAATTTTTTCAGTAAAATGGCTCAACTTAGCCGCGTGTGACTCCCAGGTATATTTCTTTGAAAGCTCATATGCTTGCAAGCTTCGCTCCTGTGCCTCTAGTCTATGTTCGACAGTGTACTCCAAAGCAAGTGCGAGGGCGGCAGGGTCATCTGGTTGTACGAACAGCACTTCTTTTTCACTTACCACTGAGTGTATTGAGGGCAAGTCAGACGCAATGATGGGACGCTTCGCAGCGAGGTATTCAAATAACTTGAGCGGGGATGTTTGCATTTTGGATTCTTCGTCCTTGCCTGTGTTAGGGAGAAGTAATATATCCCCAGCACAAAGATATTTTGGTATCAATGATTTTGCACGATGCCCTAAAAATAAAATATTGCTAAGTCCTTTTTTTGCTACTAGCGATGTATATATTGAAACATCCGCTTGAAGTCCGCCAACACACACAAAAAGAAAACGTGTGTCAGCTGCAAGTCTTTCTGCTGCGCCAACGATAGTATCGATACCCTTCCACCCATATAGATGTCCACTGTAGAGGGCAATAATTTTTTCTTTTGGGAGTGCCAGTTCGTCGCGCAATAGCGAAACATTCGTCTCTACATAGGGATTTATATCTGAACCATTCGGAATAACCACTGTCGGTACACTACATAGTTTTCGTATAGATTCCTCAGTTCCCACAGAATTACACACAACCCCTGCAATCTGAGGGAGGGCGTACTTAAGCAATGCCGTTTTTTTTACTGAATGTGCATTGTACACAACGGTAAATCCTCGAACACCAAAAAACCAGGCCAG
>JAYTFN010000033.1:0-1045 GCA_043734325.1 Candidatus Adlerbacteria bacterium | reverse complement strand
TATCTATTATCATGAACGTTGTAGCAAAAAAAAAGACCGTAACTAAAACAAAAAAGCCGAAATTTGCTCCCGGAGATTTTAAATTAAAAGTAAAACGTTCTCAAGCAGGTTTAGGTTTGTTCGCTATGGAAGATCTACCTAAAGGTGCTTGTGTTATTGAGTACGTAGGAAGAACCCTGGAAAAGGGCGAAGATGAAACTATCATAAGCCAGTATTTGTTTGAAATAACAAAAACAAAAACTATAGACGGTAAGATACGTTCAAATACGGCGCGCTACATCAACCACTCGCACCGACCCAACTGTGAAATAGAAATCTATAAACAACGGGTCTTTGTTATGGCGAGGAGAAATATAAAAGCATGTGAGGAGTTAAGCTATGACTACGGCTCGTCCTTTTACAATGAGTATATAAAGCCTAAGGGATGTAAATGTGTTAAATGCCGCCCCGATTTGCACGCTTAAATTTGTTTTAGGTTTTTTAAAATTTTTGCATCGATTTTTATCTAAACATAAAAAATGGTCGCCAATCCCAAAAAGGAACGGCGACCAGATAGGTCAGGCAGCTTGTTGCATGAGCGACGGCGTGGGTCTGCTAGCGTGTTCTTTGCAGGCTTCCTCCCACTCTTTACGTTTTTGTTCGCGAAGTAAATCGAGGGCTATGGCATATTCTTGCGCTCGCAAAAAGCTCGGGTGTGGCGTGATGAGCGGTGCGGATGACGCAACCGCCTCTTCAACGTACCGGAAGTATTCGTCTAAACACGTTTGGTACTGCTGCATGAGCCGTGCAATTTCGCTGGTACGGCTTTCCTGCGACATGGTTTTCTCCCAAAGACTGTCGTGTTCCCACTGTACAATGTACCTAAGAAGACCTGAACAGAGGGTTAAGTTACAATACAATAAATATAGACAAATAGCAAAAGTTGTTTCACGGAGGACTTTGATTCCTCATAAATGTTAAATAAGTGAATAAAAAAACAGTTGGTTTCCCAACTGCTTTCGTTTGCCGACTAAGTCTACGCTTTACCAGCCATGTGGTCTCCAGT
>JAYTFN010000032.1:0-3410 GCA_043734325.1 Candidatus Adlerbacteria bacterium | reverse complement strand
TCATCAATCTTATTAACTTCGGACTTCTTTCCGGTGTTTTGTGGTACTTCTTGTACCATCCACTCACCTCCATGCTCGAGACACGTCGTGAAAAAATTGCCGAAGGCGTTAGTAAAGCGGATGAAGCGGACCACCGATTGCAGCAGTTAGAAGACTCTAGGAGTGAAATGCTTGCGCAAGCTGGAAGAGAATCTGACGAGGTGTTAGTTAAGGCACGAGCCGCTGCAGGTGAGAAGCAGCGCGAGCTTATAGCTCAAGGAGAAGCAACGGCGAAGGCTGTGTTAGCTGACGCACTATCTCAAGCGACTGAAATGAAACGCGAAGCAATTGAAAAAAGTAAACAAGAAGTCGCCAAATTAATCGTGTTGGGTATTGAGCGTACAGCGCTAGAGAAGCGACACATATGACAATTGAGCAGCAATACGCAGTTGCACTACACGAATTGATCACGGCCCATTCGGACAAAGCAGACGAGTACCTACAAAATCTACAAAAAACACTGGCAGCAAAGGGTCATCAAAAACTCATGCCGCGGATTTTTGCAGAGTATAAAACAATTCTCGAAAAAAAAGCACGGACACAGAGATATGCAGACGTAACACCTGAGAGTGAGCGTACACGAGTGCTGCTTGAGCTCTATCGAACACTAATTCATTAGCAAACCAGTCGCGTTTCAGTCGTCGCGGGCAAAATTCACAGGGGAATTAAGCACGATGTAACTGAATCGCATCATTTCGTCAAAATCACATGCAAAATTTTATTGAACAATTCAAAAAGGAAATAGAGAACTTTTCGCCGACGCCACGCGCGACTAACACAGGATTAGTCATACGTGTAGGGGACGGTGTCGCCGAGATAGAGGGTCTTGAAAAGGCCGTCATGTCAGAGATGGTTCGATTCCACACCTCAGGTGGAAAAACACTTGAAAAAGGACTCGAATCAGCGGACGTATTTGGCGTCATCCTAAATCTTGAAGAGGAGTCGGTGCGCGCAATTATCTTAGGAGACGCGTCACTCATCGCTGAAGGTATGTTGGTAGAAGCTACCGGCCAAGTACTATCTATTCCTGTTGGAGATTCGCTTTTAGGACGAGTAGTGTCACCACTGGGTGAACCTCTAGATGGCTTAGGTCCTATTGTTGCTGCAAAGCGAAACCCTATCGAACGGGAAGCGTATGGAGTTATGGACCGCCAGTCAGTGGGCCAGCCACTCCACACCGGCATCAAGGCAATCGATTCGATGATCCCAATTGGCCGCGGACAGCGTGAGCTAATTATTGGCGACCGCTATACCGGTAAGACTACTGTCGCCATGGACACAATACTCAACCAAAAGTCTGAGCCAAAAGAAACGCGTCCAATTTGTATTTATGTCTCGATTGGTCAAAAGGAATCAAAAACCGCTCGTTTGGTCGGTTTGTTGCGTGAAAAAGGCGCACTTGAGTATTCAATAATTGTCGATGCAGGCGCTTCTGCTCCTGCTGCACTGCAATATCTGGCGCCGTTTGCTGGTGCTGCAATTGGTGAGTTCTTTATGGACTCCGGTCGGGACGCGCTCATAATTTACGACGATCTTTCTAAGCACGCGGTGGCGTACCGTCAGTTGTCGCTCCTGCTTAGACGTCCACCGGGTCGTGAAGCATATCCCGGTGATGTCTTTTATCTTCACTCACGTTTACTTGAACGCGCCGCAAAGCTTTCAAAAGAAAAAGGCGGTGGTTCCCTCACTGCTCTGCCTATAATCGAAACGCAGGAGAACGACGTGTCCGGTTACATTCCAACGAATGTTATCTCTATTACTGACGGTCAAATTTTTCTCGAAACGGACCTCTTTAATAAAGGTATGCGACCTGCTATTAATGCAGGAGTTTCAGTGTCGCGCGTGGGCTCAGCAGCGCAAACAAAGGCTATGAAGCGCGTTTCAGGAAAAATTAAGCTTGAGTTGGCACAATTTCGCGAACTTGAAGCATTCATGCAGTTCTCCCAAGACCTCGACCCGGACACAAAACGACGCATTGAGTCAGGGCAAAGGCTCATGGCTATTTTGCGCCAGAAAAACGGTATGCCTATGCCGTTTGAAAGACAGTCGGTAATCATATACTCAGCCGTGAACGGGTACCTGGCGAATGTTGCAGTGGATAGGGTTCCTGAGTTCGAGGAAAAATTTCTAGCCTTTCTCGATTCAAATGCGAAAGACTTATTGCCAGCGATAGCTAAGTCACGCGAAATTAGTGAAGCGAGTGAGAATCAGCTTAAAGCTGCGCTCTTAAAGTTTCAGGAGACACACCCGGATCTTGTTGTAAAAGAATAAACACGCATGGCCGGCCTCAAACAAATAAAAACTAAAATACGCTCAGTCGAAAAGACACAAACCGTAACGAAAGCCATGGAAGCTGTTTCGGCTGCCAAAATGCGTAAAGCGCAAGTGGCTGCGCTCAGTGGTCGGGCGTATGCACGTGCTGCGGTTTCTATACTCGCGAGAGTTTCGGGCTCGGCTGCTCTTAAGAATCATCCGCTTACCCGGGGCTCAGGAGAAAAGACTTCTTCCGCTGCAGGTCACAACGGGGACGCTGCAGAAGCCTTTTCTCCTGAGCCCCTAAATCATGCACTTTATATTGTGATTACCAGCGACAAGGGTCTTGCGGGCGGGCTCAATAGTGCGGTCTTGCGTCGCGTGCAAAACGACATTCAAGAACTCGGCCTCTCAACTGCTCAAGTTTCTATAGTCGCTGTAGGTAAAAAAGCGCTTGATTTTTTTACGACTAGGGGATTTTCTATTGAGGTATTTCATCCTAATACCCAGGAGATGACGCATGATTTGATGCAAGAGATAGTAGCAGAAACTGCTACTAGGTTTACTGCCGGTGTTGTTGATACGGTAAAAATAGTGTACCAACAATTTATTTCTACGTTTGAGCAGCGTCCCACAATTCGCACCATTTTTCCGCTCTCAATTGAAGAATTAAGTCAGGTGGTGAAAGATATTATTCCTACAAAAGGCGCATATTCAGATATACAAAATGAGGAGGTACGTTCGATACTGTATACAGTGGAACCGTCAGAGGAAGTGGTGTTTAATGCAATTTTGCCAAAGCTAGCTTCCGTATTTGTGTCTCATGCACTTTTAGAATCCCAGGCTTCAGAGCACTCCGCTCGCATGGTGGCAATGAAGTCCGCGTCAGACAAAGCAGAGGAGATGGAGCACACCTTAAAGCTTCAGTACAACAAAGCAAGGCAAGCTGCGATTACGAGGGAAGTCAGCGAAATTACTGGAGGAATGGAGGCGATGGCTAATTAATGATAAATTAAAGCCGCGCTTCAAAAAAGTTGCGTGGTCAGATTCCGACTAAATCTTATGGAAAACACAGTAAATAACAAGGGAATCATAAAGCAGGTTATCGGCCCGGTTGT
>JAYTFN010000031.1:0-1556 GCA_043734325.1 Candidatus Adlerbacteria bacterium | reverse complement strand
TAGGGGAAGTCCAAAAAGCCGCGAACAAGGAGTGGGCTACTATTTTGTCCGATGTGGAAGGGAAGACCATTATGGTTGAGTACACCGACCCGAACCCTTTTAAAGAGTTCCATATTGGACACCTCATGAGCAACACAATTGGCGAGTCTATTGCGCGCATACTCGAGCACGTAGGAGCCACCGTCATCCGTGCGAACTATCAAGGCGACGTGGGGCCACATGTGGCGAAAGCGCTGTTCGTTCTTTTGGAAACGGGCCAAACTAACCCCAAGGTCAGTGATATTTCTTTAGCGTATGTGGAAGGAGCGCGCATGTACGAAGATGATCCGGCTAAAAAAGAGTTAATCGACCAACTCAATAAGCATATCTACCAACAATATGAGGAGGTAACCGACGAAAAAGTCTGGAGCCTATACCAAAAGGGAAGAACGCTCACACTGGAACATTTTGAAGAACTCTACTATCTGCTTGGTACTACGTTTGATTTATATTTTTTTGAAAGCGAGACAGCAACTAAAGGTATGGAAGTGGTACGTAGGCACACCCACATCTTTGAGCCGAGTGAAGGTGCTATTGTTTTTCATGGAGAAGACTATGGGCTTCATACTCGTGTGTTTGTTAATCGTTTAGGACTCCCTACGTACGAGACAAAAGATATTGGCCTTGCAGAAGTAAAAAAGGAAAAAGCCGCGTTTGATCTGTCTATAACTATTACCGCAAACGAGCAGGATGATTACTTTAAAGTAATTTTCAAGGCACTCGAGCTGGTGCATCCTGACTGGGCAGGGCAGTTCCAACACATCTCTCACGGCATGATGCGTTTTGCAGAGGGTAAGATGTCGTCCCGCAAAGGAAACGTAATTACCGGCGAGTCGCTTTTGATGGATATTAAAGACGCTGCAAAAGAAAAGATGTTGGGACGAGTACTGAAAGACGTAGAAAAAACTGCCGAGCAGGTAGCGGTTGGGGCTATAAAATATGCAGTCCTAAAGCAGGGAAGCGGGAAGGATATTGTGTTTGATCCTGAAAAATCGCTTTCAATTGAAGGTGACTCGGGTCCGTATTTACAGTATGCGCACACCCGTGCGGTGTCGCTACTTCGAGCTGCGCATTCTGCAGGAATAGCAGGTAGTTCAAACCTCTCAACCTCCAATGCCACAGCTTCCCATCTACGATGTGTACTGGAACGTACACTCCTACACTACTCTGAAGTAGTGGCGCGAGCAGCGGCCGAGCTTGAGCCACACCATATCACCACCTACCTCACTGAACTTGCCTCAAATTTTAATTCCTGGTATGCAAACGAACGCGTAATAGGTAGTGATAATCCCGAATACGGAGTGCTCTTGGTACAGGCTTTCGCACATACAATGCGAAGTGGTCTCCATTTGCTTGGTATTCCCACACCGGAGGAGATGTAAGATAAAGGGTGTGGTGGTAAAAGAGCCTCAAGGTGCTATATTTTTAGCTATGGTAGATAATCTAACACACGAGGGGTCGCAGCATGATGTGTCGCCACCCCTTACCAAGTCGGCGCTCGCCCTGCGCGAGGAAGT
>JAYTFN010000030.1:0-1258 GCA_043734325.1 Candidatus Adlerbacteria bacterium | reverse complement strand
CCGGTAAGATAGAAGTGCTCCTTGTGGCTATTCATAATGATACGATCTCTAAATTTAAGAATATTGCGAGTGGAGCAGGTCTTGCCGTTACTTTTTTTGAGATAGAAGTTTTTAGTGCCGTTCGCGCCGCACTGGAACATGGCATAGCCCCTGTTGCCGTGGTGGATATAGGAGCTGCAACAACAAAATTTTATGTAGTAGAACGAGGACTTATTCGCGAAAGTCATATTATATCCCACGGCAGTCAAGATTTAACATTATCTGCGGCGCGAGCGCTAAATATTCCCGTGATAAAAGCTGAAGAATGGAAGCGTAAATTCGGCTTAGGTGCCACCGACAATACCGTGGCAGCTCAGGCAAATCTTGCAGAGTCCTTTACGTTGTCGCTCAACCCTTTATTGTCTGAATTATCACGTACTATCGCCGCGTATGAGGCACGACTAAATCAGTCAATAAGTATGCTGGTGCTCACGGGCGGCGGGGCAGGGCTCAAAGGCATGAAAGAGTTTGCTCAAGGGCGTATACCAACTGAAGTGTATTTAGCTGATCCGTTTAGTAAAACACAGTCTCCTGCATTTTTGGAATTGATTCTTAAAGAGGTAGGTCCAGAGTTTTCAGTTGCTGTTGGTTTAGGGCTGCGTCGTTTGCAAGATGTAGGGTAAGGGTGCACAAATATAGTACATCCTACGTTCTCCCCGTATGTGTGGATTGTACAGATGATTTTTAAATATAGGGGATATACTACAAAGTACATGGATAATCCTCTGCAGCCCACTTTTATTCCAAAAAAACCACTAAGTGGTACAACTGCTCGCAGTAGTAGTGGTGGTGTATTTGGTGTGTTTCTTGTTTTAATTGCAGCTTTAATTTTTGTCGCGTCGCTGCTCGCTGCGGGCGGCGCGTTTGTATATAAAGGATTTCTCAACTCTTCTATAAAAAATAAAAGTGAAACACTTCAAAAAGCGGAGGCTGCGTTTGACCCTTCCACTATTCAAGACTTGGTACGTCTTGATATGCGTATAAATAATGCGGTAACGCTTTTACAAAAGCATATTACGGTACTTTCAATTTTTAAATTCTATGCACAGCAAACTTTGAACAACGTGCAATTTACAGGTTTTACGTACGAGCTTCAAGAGACCGGTGCAGCCCAGGTTAGTCTGACTGGAATTGCCGACGGCTTTTCAACAGTTGCGCTCCAAAGTGACCAGTTCAATGCAAGTAAGATGCTTAAAAATGTTGTATTTTCAAACATTCT
>JAYTFN010000029.1:0-3424 GCA_043734325.1 Candidatus Adlerbacteria bacterium | reverse complement strand
CTTGTGTTTGGACTCGGTGTTATCGTTTCGCTTCTGTCAGCAATTACCATTTCCCGAACGTTCCTTTTGGCACTGGGTATCAATGCCTCGTCCTCCGTTGGTCGCTTTTTAATGCGCTCAGGTATAAAACGCTAATATGCTACAAATAAAAAATAAATTACCGTACTTCTTTATTCTTCCGGTCGCCCTTTCAGCGCTCGCTTTGCTGGCTATTCTCTTTTTTGGGCTTAAGCCAGGTATAGACCTCGCCGGCGGCTCCTTCCTCCAGATAACATATACCAATGGTAGACCGCCGGTTGAAAAGGTGCACGCGCTTACATCAAAGCTTAATCTTGGCGAAGTGCGCATTCAGCCAACTGGTACTAATGGCTACATCCTACGTCAGCGCGATGTGTCTCCGGAAGAAAAAAATCAGTTAGAGGCGGTGCTTGGCGGCCTTGGTCCCATCCACGAAGACCAGTTCACCACAGTGGGCCCTATCTTAGGTCGCGAGCTCATTCAGAAGGCGTGGATAGCGTTGACTTTGGTAACGTTGTGCATAATCTTCTTTATTGCCTTTGCATTTCGTCACGTTTCAAAACCGGTTGCCTCATGGAAGTATGGCGTCGTCGCCATTGTGACGCTCCTGCACGATGTGCTTATCCCGACTGGACTTTTTGCTATTCTCGGATACGTGCGCGGCGCTGAAGTAGATACACTCTTTGTAGTGGCGCTTCTCACGATTCTGGGTATCTCCATTAACGACACAATTGTCGTGTTCGACCGAATTCGTGAAAACTTGGGACTCAATGAGTCACGTAATCGCCGTGAAGACTTCGACTCGGTTGTTGGACGCTCTATTACACAAACCCTCGCCCGCTCTATCAACACCTCGCTCACTGTAGTTATTATGCTTGTGGCGCTCTACTTCTTCGGCCCCGCTGCCACAAAAGACTTCTCGCTCACACTCATTGTCGGTATGATAGCCGGAACCTATTCCTCAATATTTCTCGCGGCTCCACTTCTTGTGTTGTGGGAAAAAATGCAGCGAGAACCGGTCAAAATTAAAAATAAGTAATCACTTATGATTGTTGGCGTTACCGGCACTAACGGCGCGGGAAAGGGGACAGTAGTCGACTTTTTGGTCGATCAAAAGAAGTTCAACCATTTCTCTGCGCGCAATTTTCTCATTGAGGAAATAAAGCGTCAAGGATTGCCCGTCGACCGCACCCATATGCGGCAAGTTGCAAACGGAATGCGCAAGATACACGGGCCTTCATATGTTGTTGAACAACTTATGGAACAAGCCGCCCATGCACCAGGCAATTCAGTTATCGAATCTATCCGAACGGTTGGAGAAGGAGAATTTTTGAAGAAGCACAGCGCTTTGATCTGGGCGGTCGATGCCGACAGGAAGACTCGCTACGAGCGCGTCCTCAAGCGCTGGTCCGAAACCGACAGAGTCGACTTTGAGACTTTTTGCATGCACGAAGACCGTGAGATGAGCAGTACGGAACCGTGGGACATGAACGTATTTTCAGTCATGAAAATGTCTAACCATGTTTTTCTTAATAATGGCACTGTGGAGGAGTTGTTTGCACAGATCGAGGACGTCTTGAATAATTAAAACTTCCGACCGTATCCTGGTGGCTTTCAGTAGAACGACACTATTTTTTTATCGCAAACCCTCCATTTGTGATAAGTATTATCGCGCACCTTTGTCAGACTTTTTCTGTTGCCAGCTCACGTTAGGCTGATAATATATATATCGTGCAGCTTGAATTGTATCTACTACTTACGTTGTCTCTTCATATAATAGTCGGACTTTCGTTAGCAATACTGCTCATTCCAAAGATGCTACGACAACGGGCTTTTATTCGATTGTCGGAAAAATTTGGTCTAACTTATCGCAAAAGCGAACCGACCGCTTGGTCGCTTGCGTGGTTTTTTTTCGCGAAATTGGAAAAATAATATACTTTCGGGTCATATTAAAGGTCATGAGGTCCGTGTATTTGATTCATATTTTGAGCGACCGTATTTGAATGACTCCGTGCGAAATACTCGTGTTTTAATAAACGGCAAAGAGGTACTGATTAAGCGTTTTTTTTGGACTCGGACGAGTGAAGGATGTTGCCTATATTTTTGAAAACCTCTCATAAATAAAAAGCCTTTGAGAAATTGACTAACAGTCATGAAAATGGCAGACCAAACCTTCCTTACCGACGACACCCCCGAAGATTTGTTTATACGAATAGACGAGGAGTTGAAAACTAATTTAACTTCCGAACCCAGTCGAGGATAAGTGAGCGGAGTATTTTATCGTGACCGTTAAAGTTGTGACTAGAATCGGCAACGGTTGAGACCTGGGCATCTTTTTTTGTCAGAGTCGTTTTGAACCACTCAGCAATTTGGGGCAAGGGTTGGTCGGCGTACTCGTCTTGGTCTGCAAGCACAACAAGGAGTGGTTTAGAGACGCTTAGCAGCGCTGTTGGTTTTTTAGTGGGGACTGCGTAACTAAATATTTCCTCAGCGCTCTCAGGTGTGTATAGACTTATGAACCTTTGTGCGTCACAAGGTTGAGGCCAAATTGAGGTAGGAAGTAATTCATGCGGTTTGCCAGCGGCAATAAGTTTTTTTGCATAGGCAACAGCTTTTGCCAAGACTTTAGGCGGAGTCTCTTTAACTACCCCCGCGTAGTCACTCATAGGTGCAAGCAGTATCGCGCCCGCCACAGGTGAAGATTTCTTTTTGTGCAAATAGTATACACTCTTTTGTGAGCCCGTTGAGTGGCCGACGAGGAAGATCTTTCCCGCACCCTCTTTTTTTGCAAACGAAACGGCCCCTTCGAGGTCGTCGACGCAGTCGGTAAACACTTCGTGCGCAGCGCCCATCGTCTCCCTTGTGTAACCTTTTTTTGTGTTACTCGCTTTTTTGATACCGGTCACTGTGCCACTTCCTCGGTTATTGAAAGTTAGTATGGCAGAGTCCCGACTAACGAGCGACTGCGCTAAATTGATTTGTGAAAAGAGCGCACTGCTTAATCCATGAATAAAAATATAAAGCACTTTTGGATTTTTGGGTCCAATCCATAGACCTTGAAGCAATAATTTTTGTGGAGTTTCAAAAGTGATTATTTGAGTTTCTTGCATAGGTGCTCAGTATAACAAAAAAAGGTCTCCTTTCGGAGACCCATGTCAGCGCTTAGTAGCCCCATGGTTGGCGATATTGCTCCTGCATCATTCCAATATAGGGGACACGCTCATTCCAGATTGGCATGAGTATTGGTGTGAGCCCTTTCCAGTAGGTGTCGAGGACTTCGCAATTGCCGACAACACAGTCGGGGTTGTCGCGCAGGTACATCGCCTCTGCAACATACAGCACCGCGTTACCCATCGTGCGCTTGAGTCCTGCCCTCGGGTCTACCGCATGCAACGTCGCATACGAA
>JAYTFN010000028.1:0-10119 GCA_043734325.1 Candidatus Adlerbacteria bacterium | reverse complement strand
AGTGAGGTTATAGCCGCTGATATGTTACAGGATATTCAGCGAGCAGTGGAGAAAGATCGCTTCAAGATGAAGTTTTTATGAATCTGTGTTATAGTCTCCAACATATAAAAAGTCATGGCAAATACTAAGAAAAGCGAAATTAAAAAGGCTGCTAAGCCTGCTAGCGCTTCTAAAAGCGTTGTAGCAAAGGCAAAGGAGTTTCGTGATAGTGCTGCTCGGCGTCGAGCTGATCTCGCACCCAAAAAGGTGGCGGGTAAAAAGGTGGTAACAAAGGCACCCCCAAGCCCGAAGGCAGCGAAGGCTACCAACGAGCGCGACAAGAAAGCTGAAGCCTTAATGGCACGTGGTCGCCAAAGCGGGTTTATTACCTATGACGAAATTCTTAAGTCTTTTCCAACAATTGAAACCGATGTTTCTTTTCTTGAGGAGCTTTACGATAAATTTTCCACAGCGCACATAGATGTTCTGGAAGGTGGTGGTATGCTCGAAATAGTCGAAGACGCACCTGAGAAAGGCTATGCTCGCTCCGACTCTCAGTACGACTCAATTCAAATGTACTTGCGCGAAATTGGCCGGTACCCACTACTCAACGCTCAGTCTGAACGCGACTTGGCAAAACGCATTGTAGAAAATGATGCAGAAGCGCGCAATCTTTTAGCGCGCGCTAACTTGCGCTTGGTTGTCTCCATTGCTAAAAAATACGTCGGACGCTCTCCTGACCTCACGCTCCTTGACCTTATACAAGAGGGGAACCTTGGTCTTTTTAAAGCTGTCGATAAATTCGACTATACCAAAGGCTATAAATTTTCAACCTACGCCACTTGGTGGATACGCCAGGCCATTACTCGCGCACTTGCCGACCAGTCTCGTACTATCCGTATTCCTGTCCACATGGTCGAGACTATCGCTAAGTACAAGCAAGTCTCGCGCCGCCTGAGCCAAGACCTCGGTCGCGACCCGCTCGCCGAAGAAATAGCTCTTGAGATGGGCGTCGATGTAGATAAAATCTATCAAATTGAAAAAATCGACCAAGATACTGTCTCTTTGGAGTCTCCAGTTGGCGACGCCGACGAAGATGGTAAGTCAGTGCTCGGCGACTTCATCAAAGACGACAAAATTTTAGCTCCTGATCAAGAGGTGGCTCGCCGCATCCTAGCCGACCAGCTCAAAGAAATTCTCGACGAGCTCTCTCCAAAAGAACGCGAAATCCTTAAACTTCGCCACGGCCTTGAAGATGGCATCTACCACACTCTAGAAGAGGTAGGCAAAAAGTTCGGCGTCACCCGCGAACGCATCCGTCAAATCGAAGCTAAAGCTTTAGAGCGCATCCGCACCCACGACAAAGCCAAACGCCTCCGCAGCTACTAACAAAATCATGTATCGAAGATATATATTCAGTACTCTGCTTTTAGTTGCAGTTGTTTTTATGTTTCCTAATGAGGCAAATGCTTTCGTTCAGCAGTCGCTATACACTACCTATTCACAAGCAGGATTCTTTGCTGGAATCTGGCACGGACTTTTAGCACCGTGGTCATTAATTGCTCGGTGGTTTATAAGTGATATAGGAATGTACGCAATAAACAATACTGGTTGGTTCTATGATGCCGGTTTTCTACTTGGGGTGACCTTTTCGATTCCTGCTGGTTGGTTAGCTGCTATCGCCTCAACAATTGGTCATCTATTTTTTTAGTAGATTTGATATAAAGGCCTAATAAATGCAAAGAAATTATAAAGATGAGTTCTTTAATTTTCTTTTAAGTAAGAAGAGAATAGTTGTGATTTTGATAGTATATCTATCAATTAGTGCTTTGGGAAATTTTATTGATTCGGTAAATAAAATATGGAATGGTATTGAATATATAACAATCAGGCTTGAAAATAAAAAATTAAGTGATAATGATCTTATTATTCAATCTCGAAAACTTGCTAAAGAAATGAGTTTGTACTTAACGGAGAGAGATATAAATCAGCCAAAAGTTGATTACAATAATTGGGATCAATCAGTGAGAGATTCGGAAGCATATAGCGCGGCTACTATTGGTCATTACTATACAGATTTTGAGTCAAAAGTTTCTCTATATAGGGCAGAATTTTTAAAAAGAGGCTTAATAAGCAAAACAGTTGATGATTTTTATGGTCATCCAACTAACCCGATAGTAATACAGCTTGTTGCAAATGGTTTAAACGAACTTGCTGCTCAACAACAATCTAAATAAATTAATTATGACTGAGAAGTTGGGTCTAGGGGCTGTTCCCAAAACGGGGTGCATATCAAACGCCTGCGTAGCTACTAAATATATAAAGTCGGAGGCGTCGCCTCCGACAGTCATCCTGAAGGCAAACAGAAGGGAAAGCGCTGAGGTTGACAAAAGCGTTAGATAGTGTATAATCCGAGCAAACGTACATTTAAAAGTGATCTCGGCGAACCCGACACGGTGTCTCCCTAGGAAGTGATGACGACAGAGACCTTTGGTCACCAGCGACCAATAGGTCATGAGACCGCTTGGTCATTTGGCCATTTTGGTCCCGTCACGCAACTTTTCTTAGGAGCGCACTATGCGGATACACTTTATGCTTTGGGCATATACAGATACACATGAATCTTCTAAAAAAGATTCACCACCCGCCTTTTACAAAGGGAGGCTAGTAATCCGTCTCATCAAAGAGATGGAATGGGTTGTTCCAGAAGGTGACATCTATCTTGGAGATAAACATCTTCAGGTTAGGGTAGCACTAGTTGCTCATTATGTCAGCAAAAGCCCTCACGTCCTTGTCGAGCTGTATCCTTATGAACAAAACTTGAAAGAGTTAGAGTTACACATTGCTCATCTTATCGAACAGGAGGGATGGAGAACACATCGTTAAGTTTCTCAACAGCGCGACCCTTACCCGGTCGCGCTGAATTATTTATTCAACAGGTATGTCTCCGCTGTATAAATCTTAGTAAAAAATTTTTAAAAGGTGAAAAGTGTTCGGTGTTTGAAATCGTTCATGTAAATAAAAAATCGGCCTGAGTGGGCCGGTTGTTTGGTGTGTGTCAATCTAAGTTAGAAAGGTTCAATTGACTTGGTTATCGTATGTTGGCGTGTTGTATTCTGCAGTAATTTTGCCGGGCCCGATCGGCCAGTTTACGCGCAAATTTCAGCCATTTCGATTTCAAGCAGTTGGGTAGTTGTGTGCTCGAAAACCACCTTTTGTGGGTGGCTGGATACCAGTCACGGTATGTCCTGAGACGACAAGGAATTCGATATTTGGTAGCTACATTGGCGACAATAAAGAAAATCACTCTTGCGGCCCCCCCCAAAAAAAGTGTCCAATGTAACTATTGTATATTTTTCCGCTTCACGCAAGGGACAAGTTTTATGTGTCTAACTTAGACAATAGTGTAACTATTTATTTCTTGCGATACTAAAATATGGCTGTATAAGCTATGTAGTTATATCCACAAACTGCGTGGAAGGGTAGACACAGACGCATATTTTTTATATTGTTCAATCTTGTATGCAACAAAATAATTCCCTAACAACCTTTTTACTAAAGCGAAATCAAGAACAAAGTGCCGCGTATACGAGTCCGGACGCGGTGCT
The DNA here is from genome assembly GCA_043734325.1 of Candidatus Adlerbacteria bacterium. GTDB lineage: Bacteria > Patescibacteriota > Minisyncoccia > Phycocordibacterales > SBAW01 > GWA1-54-10. Next base: position 6,532 of record JAYTFN010000028.1, on the reverse strand, counting down.
GTGGCGTCGGCAGTATCGAGTAAAACATCCGACCGAAATTGCGGCGCTTAAATGTATGGATGGGCGCCTAAATATGGCGGTTATGACCGAAACGCCGCCGGGTCTTATCCAGCCGTTTCGTAACATTGGCGGAAAGTTTGACCTTGGCTGGCCCTACTTCGGTATTATCATGCGCGAGTGGGTCGACTATTCAATTTCTCAAGGCCGAAATGCGATTTTTCTTGTCACATACCACTACTCCAAAGGGGACCATCACCGTGGATGCAAAGGGTATGCGTATGACACAGTTTCGGCTAAAGCGGGCGCAGATCATTTGCGAAAACAAATTGAAAATGTGTTTGGTTCATCACACCAAATTGTGTACCCAATAACCGTGGGTATAGAGACCGACTCAGACACGCTGGTGATACATGGGAGCCATGGTGGCGAGTTAGATATGTTTACTGCTATAGATTTTTCAGAAGAAGAGCTCATGCAAAAACTCAGTCAGCTTTTCCCTGATATGCACAAACAATTTATTATTGACCTTTTACCGCTTCTCAAAGGTAATCAACGCCATATCAAAAAGGTGATAGCAAGTAACCGTACTATTCTCGACAGTGAACATCGTGAACAAATTTTAGGCGTTGGGCGTGGCTTTGACTGGCTGCACATCCCAAACAAGGCGCTTATAGTAGGCCCGTATAGCTACGACTTGCGTTCGCCTATTTCAGTTGCGGCTTCAATACTCTTGGATAACTTACATCAGGGACGCATTCCAAAAGACGAAGGAGTAGTTATCCTCACTTCCGCCGCGTATCGGGACACGCGAGGGTCAGAGCCGCGTATAGCTAAGCATAAAGCTCGTTCCTTGGCCGACTTCGCGCTTCAATGTATTAAAGATGATGTGCCGGACCTCATGCCACACCTCGTAACGCTTACAGGAACGCTTGATATCAATACGCGCGCTTTCGAAAAGCTTGAAGAGTAGAGTTTTAAAACTAAAGGTACATATAAAAAAAGAGCCTCGTTGCGAAATGCAGCGGGGCTTTATTGGTTCAGGCAGCTGCCTGAAATTGGTTGAACAAAAGGTTCGGATACTTTTTCTGATGCCAATCGAACCAGTCGCGACGATTCCAATTCATGAGGAGTTTGGTTCGCCTGTCTCGATAGTATAGGTCGAGGTGCATTCCTAATACGATTTGCATCTTCCGGTGGCCCTTTTTAGCAAGGTAGTCAAGCAACAGCTGCTTGCCGGAAGTGACGATGAACATCTGCTCCCAAATAGAAAGTCGTGCAGTAAGTCCTGCGCCGCACGGCCAGTGTGGGTAAAGAGCAATTGATTCATGAAGGTCCTTCAATCCGCTGGTTGCAACGACATCTTCGCAGATGAGTTCATCCAGATGATTTCGGGCATTATATAGAGGCGAGATGGGCGAAAAGCGAATAGGTAAACCATTTAATGAGTGCGGATGGTGACAGTCTCTTCCTCTGCAGATTTCTCTGTGAGCGATCGTAAGATGATGATCTTGGTCGCCATCGGCACATCGGATGATTTGAATGCCGTTTTGCCCTGGAAACAACGAAACGTTCATTGGGCGCAGGATTTTACCCCGCAGCATAGCCTCGATGTATGGTTGGTCCGCTTGTAATAGCGGATCTTTGAGATCTATTCCCACGTCTTTTTACTCCAGTTTTGGTTTACTAAGGCTTCGAGGGTCCTGCTCCCCTCTAAAAGAGAGCTAACAAGATTCTCGACAACTTACGCACGTACAGTCCTTACTCATACTACTGCTGCTTATAAATATGTCAAAAAGGTGAGGTGAGTAACTTTGGTATACTTATGTCATGGCAAAAACATCCTTTAAGGGCATGTATCGCAAGCTTAATCCCGAGCAAAAGCTGGCGGTGGATACTATTGAAGGGCCGGTTATGGTGGTCGCGGGACCAGGAACGGGGAAGACTCAGATACTAACGCTTCGTATAAGTAATATTTTAGAAAAGACGGACACGCCACCGGACGCTATACTCGCACTTACGTTTACTGAGTCTGCTGCTTTTGCAATGCGAAAGCGTTTGGTCGATAGTATAGGTAGTCCCGCATATCGAATACACATCCACACGTTCCACGGCTTTTGCAATAACATTATTGAGCGCTATCCGGAAAGCTTTCCAAGGATTATTGGCGCAAAAAGTCTTACCGACGTGGACCATATCCTCCTTCTGGAAGATATTATCAAAAGTGAGCCGTTGGAATTACTGCGTCCGTTTGGAGACACATTTTACTATCTGCGCTCGATACTAAGCACTATAAGTACTTTAAAGCGCGAGAATATTTCGCCGGATGAGTATGCGAAATCAATAGCAGAGCGTAGGGCATATATTCTGCATCTGCCTGACATCACCCACGTAAAAGGTGCACATGCAGGAAAAATAAAAGGCGCCTATCAAACAGAACTCGACAAGTTGACTAAAAGTGAGGAATTGCTTCAAGTGTATCGACGCTACGAAGAAGAGCTTGCTATAAAACATTTCTATGACTTTGAAGACATGATCCTCGAGGTTGTGCGAGCGATGCAGAAAAATTCAGACTTTTTACTTCGTATTCAGGAGGAGTTTTTATATGTTTTAGCAGACGAGCATCAAGATGCCAATAATGCCCAAAACACGTTACTGGAGCTTCTGACGAGCTATCATGAAGAGCCGAATCTTTTTATAGTCGGCGACGAGAAGCAGGCAATTTATAGATTTCAAGGTGCGTCGCTTGAGAATTTTCTGTATTTTAAAAAACGGTACCCAACAGCATTGCTGGTGTCTCTTAAAACTAACTATCGCTCGGGCCAGGCTATACTTGACGCCGCATATAGTCTGATAGAAAAAACCGCATCTCCTGAGATTCCTAACCAAGAACTCACCGCTGCGCGCGGGGGCGTTGGACAGCCGGACGTGCGACTGCTTACTTTTTCAACACTTGCGATGGAACAGCAATTTGTGGCAGAAGAGATTCGTCAAAAAATAGACGAAGGAGTCATTCCGCACAACATAGCGGTACTGTATCGAAAGAATAGTGACGCTAAAATTATAGCAACCGCGCTCGAGCGACTCGGTGTTCCATTTGTTATAGAGTCCGCTGAGAATGTGCTGGAAGATGCAGAAATTCGCAAAGTAACGATATTTATGCGTGCGGTCACTAGGTTTGGCGAAGAGCCGCTCCTCTTCCAACTCTTACATTGCGACTTTCTCAATATTGCGCCACTGGATATTTATAAACTTGCTAAATATAGACTGCGGGCAGGTGTGTCCCTGTCGGACACGCTTTCCTCGCTTACACATCTAAAAAAGGCGGGGGTAAGCCGTCCGCCACAACTACGCCGCCTCTACTCGCTCTTGTCGTCGTTTGCGACTCTTGCGCGAAACAAACCTGCACTTGAAGCGCTTGAGCATATGCTCGACGAGTCAGGATATATCTCGCATGTCCTGTCACTTCCGGCTGCAATTGAAAAGTTAGCAAAACTAAACGGGCTCATTGACTCATTTAAAGAAGCAATAGCCGGACATCACGCTTACACACTCTCGGACTTAGTAGAGTACATAAGCCTGCTTGAACGCCACAATATTTCAGTGCGCAAAGACACTGAGGTTTTGTCGCCGGAGCGTGTACGGCTCATGACAGCGCACCGCTCAAAAGGATTGGAGTTCGACCTTGTATATGTGGTAGGGCTTCAAGATGGGCATTGGAGCACGCGCGGAAATAAGTCTTATTTTTATGTACCGTTTGGATCCAAAGATGATTCAGCGCAAGGCGAGGCTGACGATCGTCGACTCTTTTATGTCTCGCTTACCCGGGCCAGGAGTGTGGCTACGCTTACGTTCTCAAAAACTAAAGAAGATGGTTCGCCTGCGCTCCCGTCGCAGTATGTAGAAGAGATACACCCGTCACTGTTAACGGTAGAAGACACCTCTGTTTTTGAAAAGAGCCTGTCGCCGGTGGCCCATTTGGTACCGCGCCATCCGTCACAACACTCAGCTAAAGACAAACTCTTTCTTAATGAGGTATTTGTTGACCAAGGACTCTCGGTTACGGCGCTTAATAATTACCTCGACTGCCCATGGAAATATTTTTATGGCAACTTACTGCGCATACCCAAAGCGCCCGACAAGTTTGCGTTGTTCGGGAACGCAATACATCGAGCATTGCGCGAGTTATATGAGAGTATCGAACGCGGAGCCACACTGAGTTGTGAGGAGTGTATTGAAAGATTCGTGCAGGCGACAGAGCGTGAGCCATTTTCTGAGCAAGACTTAGTCGAAGCGCGTAAAAAAGGAACAGTAGTGTTACGTGGCTATTACACACAGTATCACCAGACATGGGGTGCCCCTTCGCTCTGTGAATTTAAAATAAATGCCCAATATACGACCGGTATTTTTAAGGTCCCGGTCATACCTTTGCGTGGCATTCTCGACCGCGTAGAGTTTGGCCTTGGGAGCGAAGTGGTTGTCTATGACTATAAAACGGGAAAGCCTAAGACGCGCGGAGAGATAGAAGGTACTACTAAAACAAGCAATGGAGACTATAAACGCCAACTCGTATTTTACAAACTGCTACTTACTTTGTATGAGCGCGGTAAGTGGGTAATGCACGAAGGGGTTCTTGACTTCGTCGAGCCGGATGCAAAGAACCGCTTCCACCAAGAGCGCTTTGTGATAGGTGAGGAGGACGTATCAGAATTAAAAAAAATAATTGAACATACGACCAATGAAATTTTCAATCTCGACTTTTGGGATAGGCGCTGCGACAATAAAAAATGCGACTTTTGCGCATTGCGCGATATGATGATCGAGCCGAAAAAGCGTATCAAGCAAACCAAACCAAAGTAAAGTAACGCAGTCTGACTACGTTAAAACGGTAGTCAGACTGCGTTACTTTCCCAATTAAACGAAAACTCCGCCTACATCAGACGGAGTCATTTTTTTATTTCGTAAATAACCTAGTGTGTTGCTGAAGTGGTAGCGGTTGGAGTTGAGCCTCCCGGGAGCTGCGCTATAACTGCATCAATGGCTGCACGCATAGAGTCATATGGCTGTGCACCCTTGAGCGTCACTGCGTCTTTGCCAACCATAATGAGTACGAATGGGGTCCCGTCGCCGCCTGATGCAATAGCTTCAGTGTAGCTGTTTTGGACACGTGCGGAGAATTTGCCGCTGTTTAAGCACTGGTTAAATGCATCAACATTCAATCCTACCTTTTGGGCTATAATCGGCAGTTGCGCTAAATCAAGGTTATTGCTCGATGGAGTTACTGCATACACCTGGTCAATATACTTAAAGTACGCAGTATCGCCACCTTGGTCTGCGGCGCACTCTGCTGCCTCAGCTTCTTTCGGAGATTTAGAGTGAATCTGACCAAGCGGGAACGGGCGATAGACCCACGCCACCTTTCCTGATTGACCGTAAAAGTCCATGATCTGGTGCATGGTTGCATGGAAGACTTTGCAGTAGGGGCACTCGAGGTCGGCATATTCCACAATCTTAACTGGCGCGTTTGGATTGCCTAAAATATGATCATTTGCCGGCTGGTACTCCCTCGCGGTTACTTTTTTTGTTCCGTCTGGGGGTGGGGTCGTATTCGTTTTGCCGGCTAGAAAAACCGCACCTGCAATTAAAGCACCTGCAACAACTATGGTGATGGGGAGTACGTATTGGCTTTTCATATGAAGCTATAATTTAGTATGCGAACATTGTACCATAGTAGGTGTGATGGTCATATTTCTCAGCTTTTTACATATAGTATATATTTTAAGTCTGTTTCTATTGCTGTGTGTTCTTATTGTATATCTTCAGTCATTACTGCTGACTCGTGTGCCGTTTCTGTGGCTTTCACAAAAGAAATTGCCTGAAATTTTAGATGCCTTAAAGTTAACGTCAAGCGCTGTTCTTTATGACTTAGGTTGCGGGGATGCGCGCGTCTTGTTTGCCGCAACAAGGAGAGTGCCGAATGCAAGGTGTGTAGGCGTGGACGTGGCACTTGCGGCGTACCTGTTGGCTCGACTGAGACGCTGGTATGTAGGAAATCCCAAAAATGTAACACTCATTAAAGCAAACTTTTTCAACCTCGACCTGAGTAATGCGACTCATATCTATTGTTACCTGTATCCAAACGTTATGGACGAACTACATCAAAAGTTTTTAAAACAGCTCAAACCCGGCACTCGAGTTATATCGTGTGATTTTGAAATAGCACATAAAACCGCAATAGAAGTAATTCAGTTCAAAAAAAACTCACGACTGGGAAAATCGTTGTACGTGTATGAGTATTAAAAAGGTAGAGTGTGAGTGATTGCCGGAGCGTCTTCTATTACTTCCCATTTGGTGGGGTTGAGTTTTACTTCGCGGACACCGTCGAAGTCTTTATACTTTAGTGACTTATTTTTCTTTGCGTATTCGTACACTTCTTTTGTGACTCGAACATCGTCTTCGCAGTACTCGCGTAGCAGGTCTAATTTGCCTTCAGCGAACCACTTAACCGCGTCTAAACCGCTAGCGATTTTACCCG
>JAYTFN010000027.1:0-1468 GCA_043734325.1 Candidatus Adlerbacteria bacterium | reverse complement strand
GAATTAGTGTCCATTATACGTCAGGCAAGTCCGACTTGCCTCATTGAAGCTATACCGGGGGCCTCGGCACTGACGGCAGCGCTTTCAATTGCGGGGTTGCGAGCGGCTTCGTTCGTATTTTATGGATTTTTACCGCTCAAGAAGGGACGCGAAACTTTATTTAAAGACATTGCCGCATCAAGCAGGGCTGGCATATTTTATGAATCTCCGCATCGTATACTCAAAACGCTTGATTCACTCAACAAGTTTTTAGAGGAGGGTCGTCGTGTTGGTATTTACCGAGAACTTACAAAAATGTTTGAAGAGGCGCTTATAGGCTCGCCGCACGAATTAACTGAAGCGCTTACACTTGACCCGAATAAGCAGCGTGGGGAGTTTGTTGTAATTGTTGAGGCAAAGTCATAGCTAATGGTAGAATAGTTGTATGTCAAAAGAAATGAGTCTTATCTTGCTGGGTATTTTTGTTGCAGTCTTACCGCATCTCGGTTTTCCGAGCGAAATAAAAGTTATTGCCTTTGCGATTGTCGGTCTCCTTATAGCACTGATAGGATTTTTACTCCGCGGAGAGATACTCACGCGCGGTACAGTCGGGTCAGAAAGCCGTCCGCTCAAGAAGCGCTCCAAAGTGGTAGTTGACCCCGAGGAAGCTGAAGATCCTACTACTGAATAAGCCCCTGAGCGGCCTCTTGCGCGTACCCTCGAGAAAATACTAATGATTGTAAGGGAAATGGTATAATTATTATATGCAGGAGGATCCAAACAAAATTACCTATTTTGCTAAGACCGATTCGCGCGGAAAGGAAACGCCTTTTGGTATTAAACGCCGCGATAGGGCACGGCATATGTATGTCATAGGCAAGACGGGCATGGGCAAGTCGACCCTTCTTGAGAATATGGCCATTCAAGACATTCGAAACGGCGAAGGTATGGCCTTTATCGACCCACACGGCTCGACCGTTGATCGGCTTTTGGAATATGTGCCCGAGCATCGCATTAAAGATGTCATTTATTTTGCGCCGTTTGATATGGAGCATCCCGTTGCGTTTAATGTCATGGAAGATGTTGGCTATGACAAACGTCACCTGGTGGTGTCCGGCCTCATGTCTGCTTTTAAAAAGTTATGGGTAGATGCGTGGAGTGCTCGAATGGAATATATCCTTTCCAACACGCTCCTAGCACTTCTCGAGTATGAAGTCTCGACACTTTTAGACGTGAACACTATGTACACCAACAAAGCATTTCGAAAGAAAGTGGTCGACAATTGCAAAGACACTATTGTTAAAAAGTTTTGGACCGAAGAATTTGCTAACTTTACCGACCGTTTTGCAGCGGAGGCTACCCCCGCTATTCAAAATAAAGTGGGGCAGTTCACAAGCAACCCGCTCATTCGAAATATCATCGGGCAGCCCAAGTCGTCGTTCGATATTCGCCAGGCGATGGACGATAAAAAGATATTGATAATCAACCT
>JAYTFN010000026.1:0-1564 GCA_043734325.1 Candidatus Adlerbacteria bacterium | reverse complement strand
ATTCTTTGTTGTATGGTTCGATCATTATTCTTTCGCGCTCGATTATCGGTCCGCCTTGTGACCAGTTGGTGGATGGGCGGAAGTCACTTAGTAAAAATTCTTTGGGATCCACTCTGTACGTGCCAAGTAGCTTCGTTGCCTGGCATTTTTTTGCCTTGTATACCGCCCAATCCAGTTCTATGCCTTCCAGTTCCGATACCTTTTTCATGTTGTAAGCTCTTTCAGTTCGTTTAGGAAATCTGACATGCGCGCGCCTTTGTTCTGTAGTACTGACCATACTTTTTCGTCGATTGTATCTTTTGCGATAACGACAATAGTTTCAGTTTTTTCGGTTTGGCCGATACGGTGTATGCGTTTCCATCCTTGCGCAAAGTGTTCTAGATTATAGGTAGGGGACGCCCATATTGTTGCGGTGCCCCTAGTAAGAGTGAGCCCATGCCCTGCGCTTTGTGGGTGCGCGAATAGTACTTGGTATTTACCGGCTTGGTAGTCTTCTACAATGGTTGTGCGTGTGGCGCTGGTAGTACTGCTATCGAATACTGCGTAATTTATTTTACGTAGTTTTGCTTCCTCGATAAGCTGGTCGCGTTGGTGCTTCCAGTTGAAAAATACGACACTGTGTTTTCTTGCTTCAACGAGGTCGAGTACCAGTTGATAGCGCCCGGTATCTATTACTGAATAATTGTCTTCAGAACTATATACCGCGCCGGAAGCTATTTGTAGTAGTTTTGGGTATACCGTTGCGGCGTTGATAGCGGTGATCATTTTATCTTTTACTGCGAGTATTTGTTCCTCTTCCATTACCTTATAAGTTGCCATGTGTTTCTTACAGAGAGTGTAAGAGACTGAGTATTTATGATTGGGCGGAATATCCACACAATCTTCGAACCGGTGGCGGATAGTGATGTCTTTAATTAACGAGCCGACTACGTTTTCGATATCGGGTTTGTCTACCCATTTTACATGTTGTGGGAGAGGCCCAACTTGTTCCGGGCTACATGCCGCGGAACGGAATGCGAAAAAGCTGCTGCCTAAGCGTACGCCCTGGTCGAGAATTAATAGCTGATGCCAAAGATCGCATACGCCGTTACTGGTGGGTGTTCCTGATGCCAGGCGAATATACTTAAAGTATTTAGCAATTTTCGATACTGCTTTCGCTCTTGCGCTGGTGTTATGTTTGAACGCTGTGCTTTCGTCGATTTCTAAAGAGTCGAATTTTTTGAAGAACGCGGGTTTCTGTTTGTGTAGCCAAACGGCGGCATCATGGTACGTTATATAGACATCCGCCGGCATCTTAAATACTTCTTCGCGGTGCCCTGCGTCAGCAATGACGCAAGCCATGTCGGGTGCGAATTTCGCAAAGTCTTGCTTCCACGCGTTATCAAGCAAAGATTTAGGAGCGAGGATAAGGAGGCACCCGCCTTTTTTACGACGGCGCGCGGCGAAGGCTTCTATGCCTACACGAGTTTTACCGGTGCCGGGGTCGCTCATATCAAATACTTTGGGCTGCTCTGCTAGAAGCGCTAAGCTTTCCTTCTGGTGTTTGAAGAGGGGTAGGGATTTC
>JAYTFN010000025.1:0-18085 GCA_043734325.1 Candidatus Adlerbacteria bacterium | reverse complement strand
GTTTTTATAAAACGGTAGGTATGGGGTGTTTTTAAGGAATGACCAGTATGGGTATAAAACAAAAACCCCCTCGGGTGAGGGGGTTTTTGTTGCTTTCTTTGACTTACCTTAGGTAAATCTCAAGAATTTGCTTCACTACTTGTTCTTACTCAACACTAATTGTTTCGCTTCTAACAGACGTTAGTTACGTACTGAATAAGTGTTAGATGGGAAGTTGTAGATGAGTGTTGCGTCAAGTGCGACACCAGTTCCAGTTCCACCCTGTAGGTCATACCACAGGAAGCCTGAGCCGCCCGTGAGCTGTGCTGTCACAGCAGAGGTGTTAGCTGCACCAAGTGAACCACCTACGTTTGCAAACAATTGGAAGGTCTTTGATGTTCCAGCTTGGATATCATAACCAGCAACGCCAGCATTACAGGTAACTGAACCTGAAGCGTTAGCTGCAATTGCTGCATTTAGACAAGCGAATTGCGTTACAGGATTACCGTTGTCTTTCACGATAGCCGTGTTTAGACCGACTGTTGCACCACCAGATGTAGTGAGTGCAAAAGTAGTACTTGCAACACGTGCTTGACCAGCCTGGTCAGCCGCGATAGTTATCGTTCCAACTTGAACGAGACCATTTGTGAGTGAGCCAGTTACAGGTGAAGCTCCGACAGTGACAACAGGCTTGGTACCAACCAACTTGTGAGTTGCAGTACTGGAAGCTGTAAATCCACCTGTAGAAGTTAGTGTTGCACTACCCGCAGCGTACTCAACTTCCGAGACCGTAAGGCCTACGTTAGTGTTTGAGTTACCAGTCTGAGAGTTAACAGTTGCAAGATTTACATTGAGAGGAATAAGCGCTCCGCCTGCACCAAGTGCAACTGGAATATTTAGTCCATCAACATCAACCGTAGCACCTACTACTGACTTTGTAACACCACCAACCGTAACAGCAGAGATGCCGTTTGTACCGGTCACCGCAAACTTAATGCGCTTGATGATGATATTAGATAGTGCAGTAGTAGCCTTAAGTGGGCCAAAACTTGATCCTACTGTTCCGCCAACTACATATTGAGCAATTGGAGCAGAAGAATCGAGAGTTACATTTGATAGTGTACCTGCATTTATTGTAACTGTTGGTCCAACTACACCAGCTGTAGTGCTATTAACATTCGATGTTGCACCACGGAACGAAACGGTAACTGTTGGGATAACTGTTACACCCGTAGCACTAGACAAATCAGCATACAGGTCGATAGTTTTTGAACCATTCGCAGGAATTGTGTAATTCACTGAGAAATTGTTTGAAGCAGTGGGCTGGCCAACAGGACTCTGACCATCTGTGACCGTAAGGTTAGAGATATTGGTCAATAGCTGAGTTCCGCCAAGTGCAACTCCAATGTTCGTAACAATCACACCTTCAGCAGAGCCTGCCTGAAGTTCGAAGCTACCAATTTTAACTGCAGTAGTGTTTGGAGAAACAGTCTTTGCAGTAAAGTTAGATGAAGCTCCAAACGTAACGTTTGCTGAAGAGATAGTCTTCTTGATAGTCACCGCAGCAAGCGTTCCTGCATATACAGAAGAGGTCATACCTCGGTAGTTGTTTGTACCAGCTACGAGATCTGCACCAACTGTACCTGATGTGTAAGTCGTACTAGTTGATGTCATCAAGTCAGCGTTGACTGAGACAATTACTGAAGTTCCTGCTGGAATAACCAACGAGGAACCTAATGTATATGTAAGATTACCTGTAGTCCATGTTGAAACAGCTGAGCCAATTGCTCCGCCATTTGCGTAGAGAGTAACGTTTCGAAGACCGCTTGCTCCTTCATTTGGAGTAGTACCGAATGAAGGAAGAATCGTAAGATTTTCAACCTTCACGTCTTCACCATACGCTTGGAATTTGAATGAACCAATTGGAACATTTGATGCACCACCTACTACCTTTGTAGTAGCACTAAATGCTGGGTCAAGCGTGATCGTGAGTGAACCCTGATTTACAGCGATCTGACCAGCTGAAACATTAGCGAAGGAAGTTACTGCACCTAAGTATGTAGCTCCAACGTTGAAGCCAGCAACTTGTGAGTCTTCCATAATGACATCACCCTTGTTTTCAATTGCGATTGTGAAGTTTCGATTTGAGCCACCTACAATATCGGCACGAAGCTCAATGTTGTGTGAACCCGTTGTAAGAACTTTTGGAGATGCACTAAGATCAAATCCGATACGACTTGTACCATTTGTATTTGACCACATTGCAGGAGACGTGACAGCAACACTATCAACATACAATTTTACGTTTGCAAGTGCATCCGTTGTTGCTGATCCTGTGTATTTGAAGGTAATTGCCTTCAAATTAACTGATCGAGTACCAATGTTGAAAGGAGCTGAGAAGACAGAGTATCCCATTGTTCCTGCATTGATATAGGTAACAGCAGCTGAAGGTTGTGGCGCAGAAGTAATGTTAACAGTCGCCACGTTGCCCGCTAGAGTCGAAATCGACTGCATAGGACCTGTAACGCCAGTTACCATTACTTCACTTGCACCTACGCCGGTTATAGACCAGACATTGAATCCAATCGTGTTACCAGCCTGAGCGTTTGTAGAGACATCTCCACGAACTGACAACATACGTGTGCCAGCGACCGTGAAGAGGCCAGTTGTGCTATTGAACGATATAACTCCGTTAACTACTGACGCTGAGTCTGATACGCGGACATTTCCTTCGTATAGGTAAACATTGTCAAGAGTAGTGTCGGTTGAGATACCTGTGCGCTGGAGCTTCAACTGCTTAACTGCACCGTTGCCAGTGAAGGTAAGGTTACCAAGCTCAGCAGCTGCCTGACCCGCTATCAAAGTGCGAGATGGCTGTACTGCCGACATCATAACTGAGATAGCCGAAGTAACTGTACCTGGTGGAGTACCAGGTGTTCCTGGAGTTCCGGGTGTACCAGGTGTTCCTGGTGTTCCTGGTGTTCCTGGTGTTCCTGGAGTCACCGCCATTGCGCAGAGGCTGTTGAGCTTTCCGCGAGTCATAGGGCCGATGTTACCTACCTTAGTGATACCGTATTTAGCCTGGAACTTCATAACTGCCTTTTTAGTTGCAGGACCGAAGGTCGAGGTTTCCATACCGGCTGAGCCAGCACCTGATGCTGCCACCATTGTACCTGAATCCATGTTCAAGAACTTCTGGAGGGTCATAACATCAGTTCCCTTTGAACCAAATTTAAGGCTACGAGACCAAGTAAACGGACATACGCCGCCGGTCATAGTAGAGCCGTCGGTTGTACCGCCGGTCATTGCTGTGCCATTAAGCGCTGAAGAAACATTTGAGAGCGTTGCTGTATCTGCGCCAAAAGACGTTAGAAGATTCAAAATGCTTTGAATCTGCGTCTGGCTCAATGCAGCTGCACGAACTGGCATCGCGGCTCCGAGCAAAAGCGCGAGAGCGACTGCGGTACCTGCCGCAACTGCGACAAGTCGTGTAGACCTCTGAGTAATTGTCATATTCTAATTTTCGAACTGATTAATAATTGCTTGTAATCGACTAATAAAGGAACGAGTCCTGTATTGTCGTCGCTCGCTCGGAAATAAAATAAATTTTATTTCTCTCGCTCGCTAGACAATAAACGAAAACGAATCTACCCGCCGTATCTCTTTAGCAATGTATGCAAAGCTCTTCTAAAGAGTTTCACTTCCGCCAAGAGAGTGAGCGATTGGTAGCTAATTGGGATGTGGATGTGCGGGCGTTAGCAACCGTGATGGGACAAGAATTTCTGATGAGTGCTTCTGTTGTGTTAGACGCATAAAATGCACACTACTTACAGCGTCTTTTGAGGGTCAATATTTTATTCAATTGTCAATGATCAAGCGGCTCTGGCAAAACTGTCTTTACTGAAACTTCAGTAAGTATAGAGTGCACTATGGTAGAACCCTAAAAACTACTGTGGACAACAGCAAATTAACTCCAGAGGAGCGTCATATGTTTTGAACACACGTCAGTAAAAATACACCAAAGCTCGCACAGGGTCAACGGTACTGTACCGGCTCATGTAGGCTCGTATAAACTCCAACGCCGCTCCCCTACTCTTCGCACTTGACCTTGGCGGATCATTTCGTTTAACTCACGTTGAATTGTTTTCTCGCTGCACTCTTTTACCACAGCGGCTATGTCTTTTATTGACACGCCCGTATGATTTTTTACAAACTGGAGGATGACTGCATACCGGTCTCCTGGCTCCTTGATATCTTTAGTATCTTTAGTATCTTTTTTATGTCCTTTTGAAATGTCCTTTATCGTTTCCGGCGCAGTTAGGGCTTTTCTGAGCAATTCAGTGGAAAGAATAGGGGTAGCGGTATTTATTTTTTCCGACATCGGCTGGACAAGAAAATCATCGGATGTAGCGAATGGGGAAAGTCGTGTTCCTGCGTCTAGCTTTTCAGCCAAAGCTTCATACTCGTCTACTAAAATCCTTGCAGTGTCTTTATCGAGAATGGACCTGGTACTAAGAAGCCTAATAGAAACTATAAGAGAGAACAGCTCGGCAAGCACCTGTGGAAGGTCCATCTCCCCTGCGGCCAAGTGAGCTATGGACGATGGGACAAGGAGAGCGCTTTCTAGGATCGGTTCGAACGTTTCACGCTCATCCTTTGCGTACTCTGAAAGTATGGAAATCACGTGTGCAATACGCTCAGATTTAAGAAAACAAAAGTACCAATCACTGTGTCCTTTAAAAAGGCTTGATTGCAAGGCGAAAGTATGAAAATTTTTTGGTTTGTCCGACACGATTGTCCTTTAAATGTCTTTGAAATGTCTTTGTCTTTTTAAGGACTGCTATACGACTTTTCTTGTCCGTAAGTGTATCAATGTCAATTGAGTGCTGCAATATTGCTTTTTCTGAAAAAAATTGCTTTGAATCGTGGTATGATTGGAGACGAAAAATGGCTAAGAAGAAAGGTAAAATAGACCGCACCAGCAAACCCAATAAGAAGTCCCTACCAACTGACACTAAGCGGGGCATAGTTGTTATTATCTTTGCAGTGCTTGGACTCTTTCTCCTACTTGCTGCCTTTGGTGCAGCGGGGGTTGCCGGCTCTGACACCTATAGCCTGTTTGGATACTTGCTGGGTATTGGGTATTTTTTACTGCCGGCACTTTTGTTTGTGCTGGCGATAGGCACGCTTAAGGAAGAGTCGGTGGGGTTCTCTGGCGTAAAGGCTGTAAGCAGTTTAATTTTTATTCTTGCGGGACTCGGGTATATAGAAGTAGTGTTTAAAAAAGGCGGGTTGGTTGGAGGAGCGATAGCATACCCGGCAGTACACCTGTTTGATATATATGCAGCGCTCGTACTATTGGGTGGCTTGTCACTTATTTCGATGTTAGTCCTACTGGAGGGTGCTATATCACTCGAACTTTTCTCTCTTATTGGTCGCGCACTAGCTGCTGGCCCACGCGCACTTATAAGTAGCATGCGTACCGATAGCGTTGCGCTGCTGGAGCCTAAGATACAAGGCCTACCGAAAGATAGACGTGAGGAAGAACAGGAAGATACTAAAGTGGAGGAAATGGTGGAAGAGCCACGAGCAGTACTGCCGGAGCGCATGCCCACTCTAGCCGCCAGCACCCACGAAGTACAAGCCAAGAGCTCAGCCGACATACTTAAAACCTTACTTGGACAGTACACTCCCCCACCGCTGTCCCTGCTTGAGCACGACAAGGGTCGAGCCGGCGTTGGCGACATCAAAGGGAACGCAAACATAATCAAACGAACGCTTGCCAACTTTGGCATAGTGGTCGAACTCGACGAGATATCCATAGGCCCGTCGGTTACGCGCTACTCTATAAAACCGGCTGAAGGCGTTCGACTTTCAAAAATTGTGGCACTCCAGCAAAACCTAGCGTTAGCACTTGCGGCCAAGGGAGGCATCCGTATCGAAGCCCCTATCCCCGGTAAGGCGCTTGTCGGCATTGAGGTACCGAATTCCGCGAAAGTGACGGTGGGACTACGCACGCTCTTGGAGTCTCAGGAGTTTAGCGATTCACCAAAACCACTTCTTGTAGCGCTTGGCCGCGATATCGCAGGCGGCTCAGTATTTGGTAACTTTGCAAAGATGCCGCACGCTTTGGTTGCCGGTGCTACCGGTTCGGGAAAGTCGGTGTCTATACATACCATTATCAATTCGCTTCTGTACCGCTGTGGACCGCAACAGCTGCGTTTTATCATGATAGACCCGAAGCGCGTCGAGCTTACCCTGTATCGTTCTATCCCACACCTTTTGACTCCGGTTATTACCGACCCTAAAAAAGCAGTCGCCGCACTGCGTTGGGCAGGCAAGGAGATGGAGAGACGCTACAATACTTTAGAAGAAGAGCGTGTACGTGACATAGAGTCATATCACCAAAACATTTTAACACCGGCACTCGAGAAGCTTCGCAATAAAGGAACCCCTACGGAAGGAGAGAAGGTGCCGGAAGCTATGCCGTACATCGTGGTTATCATCGACGAACTTGCCGACATTATGCAGTCCTTCCCCCGCGAGTTGGAGGCAGCTATTGTTCGTTTGGCACAGATGAGTCGTGCGGTAGGTATCCACCTCCTTCTATCGACTCAACGACCCTCGGTTAACGTTATTACCGGACTCATAAAGGCGAACATACCGACACGTATAGCGCTCCAGGTGGCATCTCAAATTGACTCGCGCACCATACTCGACCAAGGAGGTGCAGAGTTGCTTTTGGGTGCCGGAGACATGCTGTACCTCTCCGCGGAGATGAACAAGCCGGTTCGTCTGCAAAGTGCCTACATAGGAGAGAACGAGGTAAAGAAGGTGGTAGACTTTATTGCTAAAAATAATGAGGCAGAAATTCCAACTGAAATGGGTATACCGGCGACAAATGGCCCTTTGACTTCGCTTGCAGGCAACGGAGGCGATCTTACAGAGGAGTCAGCCGAGGAGGATGACGAGATGTATGAAGCAGCTCGCGCGGCAGTTGTCGAAGCGCAGAAGGCCTCCACTTCGTATCTACAGCGCAAACTGGGTATTGGATATGCCCGCGCCGCACGTATTATAGATACCCTTGAGGAGCGCGGTATTATCGGGAAAGGTGAGGGTGCAAAACCGCGTGACGTGTTAGAAAAAAACACACAGGGGGTAGTTGGCATTGGCCCCGAGGGTGAGTTATGAGCCGCGTACTGATTCTGACACTGTGCCTTGTACTGCTGGGGTACGGACTATTTGAAGCACGCAGAATTATCGAGGGCCCGACTATAACGATAGTGTCACCTAAAAACGGAAGTGCTACTTCTACTGCGTTATTAGTGATTACCGGCACAGCATACAACATCTCTTTTTTGACAATTAACGACAAGCCTGCGTACACTGACCAGGCGGGAAACTTTGCGCTCACAATATCTCCACCAAATGGATATACTGTGGTTAGTGTAGCGGCGACTGACCGGTTTGGCCGTCACAGTCGAAAGTCGGTTTTTATTACTGTATTAAATTACTGCCCTGTGGCACAGCGGGCGGTATAATAGATAAAATAACGTTGAATCTCAGTCGCGTCCTAGTGGAGGGTACGCGACATGAATCCAACAGAATCACATATATGGCAAAAGAAAAAGAGAAAACAAAGAAAAGCGCAATCGGGGCTTCTGGCGGGCCTGACATGAGTGCTATAGACGCAGCTATCCGTGAAATTAAAACAAAGTTTGGCGACGAAGCTATCATGAAGCTGGGCGATCAAGTAAAGGTCGACGTTGACGCTATCCCCTCCGGCTCGGTCGGACTCGACTGGGCACTCGGTATTGGCGGCTACCCAAGGGGACGCATTATAGAAATTTTTGGACCTGAGTCATCCGGTAAAACGACTCTTTCGCTCCACGCTATTGCTGAAGCACAAAAGAAAGGCGGTATTTGTGCATTTATTGATGCTGAACACGCTCTGGACCCTGAATATGCACGAAAAATTGGGGTCAAACTTAACGAGCTTTTAATTAGCCAGCCGGACACAGGCGAACAGGCTTTGGAAATTGTAGAGTCACTCGTGCGCTCGGGAAAAATTGATATCATTGTTATCGACTCGGTCGCGGCACTCACTCCAAAAGACGAAATAGAGGGCGACATGGGCCAAAGCCACATGGGTAAGCAAGCGCGCCTTATGAGCCAGGCTCTTCGCAAGCTCACTGCTATTACCTCAAAATCTAAGACGCTGGTTATATTTATCAACCAGATTCGTATGCAAATTGGCGTTATGTTCGGTAACCCGGAGACAACGACCGGTGGTAAGGCACTTAAATTTTATACTTCAGTGCGACTCGACATTCGCCGTATCGCACAGATAAAGAAGGGTGAAGAGGTGGTAGGCGGCCGTCATCGAATCAAGGTAGTTAAAAACAAAATTGCAGCTCCATTCCGCACCGTTGAGTTTGACTTACTCTACAACGAAGGCATTTCACAAGAGGGAGAATTGTTAGCGCTTGGAGAACGCATCGGTGTTGTACAGAAAAGCGGAAGCTCTTACTCGTACACGCCTGCTTCGGGCGGCGAGAAATTACCGCTTGGTCGCGGCTATGATGCGTCCCGCACCATGCTTCGCGAGAATAAAAAAATAGCGCACGACATACTTAAAGACATCAAAAAATCATTTGCCGACGCTGCTGCAGGCAAGGTAGCACCTGCAAAGGGTGACGACGAAAGCGAGACCGAAGAATAGACTATTCCTATGCAAAGTGGCGCAGCTGGGATGCCTTTACCATGTCTCGTGCTATGGAGAAGAGCGCTGCAATTGCGACCAGTAGCGCCACTTGGACAACTCCGTTGGTCTTACTGACTGCGGAAAGTAAAAAGGGACCGAAAGCTAGTATCCCGACACTTTCGGCGTGCAAAAAGTTAGCTACAACCTGTGGAACAGAGGCAAAAAATGCTATGCCAATAAAGGACGACACGAGTGCATAGGCTTTACACGCACGAGGACTCGTCAAACGACGAGTGATGTAAATCACCGCAACGCCGGCCATAATATTTTTTTCTAGTTTATTCATACAAATTATATTTGGGTGGTTATTGCGCGATACAGCCTCTCGAATTCTCGCTTCGCCCGATGCACTCTGGTCTTTATAGCTCCTACACTCACCCCTTCGTTTTTCGCTATTTCTTCTTGTGGTTTACCTTCGATAAAGAAGGCGGTGAGAACCTGAGCGAACAGAGGGTGCATTTTGACTAACACCGACACTACTTCGTCTGAGATTTCCTTTTTACCAAATTCTTCAACAGATTTGTCGGGAAAGAGTTCGAGAATCTCCGGATCAAGGTCGGCCCGCGTCATTTTTTCACGCTTACGCTTGGCATAGTGGGTTAAAGCGGTGTTTATCAAGATGCGATAGCCCCAGGAAGAAAACTGGGCTCCTTCTATCACCTTAAACTTCCGTGCGTTGAGGTATATTTTAACGAACGCCTCCTGGACAATATCTTCGGCTTCGCGTTCCTCATGCACGATACTCATCGCTTTCCTTAAGAACGGCGCTTCGTACTTATGAACGAGTTTTGCAAAGAGCGAGGGTGTCCCGAGGGATGCAATCAGAATATCCTCATCCTTTTCAAGCGCATCTGTTGAGTCTTGACGATATGCAGTCATGGCCTCACTGTACAACATGTTCTATACAACTTCTATAACACTAGGACGCGCAGCAAAGTTTCAAAGTATACAAAGGACTGTCCTTTGTATACTTTGGCAGAAAGGTTGGACAAAAAGGGTTTTTTGGCTATTATGCATAAGATTATGGCAATGCTTGAATACAACGAAATATTACCAAAGAGAGTCATTCTTATGGACGGAGAGCCATACGAAGTGTTAGATGCCCACGTCTTTCGCAAACAGATGCGCAAGCCAGTCAACCAAACTAAACTTCGCCACCTTATCACCCGCAAAGTAACCGAGCAGGCCTTCCACCAGATGGAAAAGGTAACCGAGGCTGACTTGTCCACTAAGGAGGTTAAGTTTCTTTACAACAATAAAGGCGAATATTGGTTTTGTCCGCCTACCAAACCAGCAGACCGATTTAAACTCGACGAGACTACTATCGGCCCGGCGGCTGCGTACATGAAAGCAAACTCTATAATCGAAGCGCTTGTATTTGATGAGAACATCATATCGGTACGCGTTCCTATCAAAGTCGAACTTTTGGTCAAGGAGGCGCCGCCCGCTGTTCGAGGCAACACTTCGCAAGGCGGCAGCAAGCAAATCGTGCTTGAAACCGGAGCCACCATTAACGCGCCCCTTTTTATTAACGAAGGCGATCTAGTCCGAATAAACACCGAAACCGGTGACTACGTCGAACGGGTTGATAAGAAGTAGCTCCGTAAAATCACTTTCTGGAACGGCAGAAATTTTCCTGCTGATAAAATTTCCTACCTCCGGCGCCGACGCGCCTCCGCACCCTTCCAGAAAATAATTTTACTTCGCAGCATCAAAAAATCCGGACAAGTCCGGATTTTTTGATTGCTTTAGCGGATGATGTAGGGCATGAGCGCCATGAAGCGGGCGCGTTTTATTGCTTCGGAAAGTGCGCGCTGGTTGGGAGCCGAAAGGCCGGAACGGCGGCGCGGGAGTATCTTGCCGTGTGGATTTATGAATTTCTTAAGTGTCTCAACGTCTTTATAGTCGATACGCTGAAACTGAGCTACGTAATTGTCTTGAGTTGCCATGGGAGTTTATTATTTTAATTTCTTATTATATTGTTCTAATTAACTACAACTGTAGCTAATTAGAAAGGGATGTCGTCTGGGTTAATGTCTTCAGTTGGATAGTCTATAGCATCATCTGATGGAGCCTTTTGAGGGGCTTCAGCGTCGCTATAGCCACCACCTGAGGCTTGCGATGAGTTCGTAGAGCCACCAGGGCCTCCCGCACCTGTTGGACGAGGGCCGAACTGTACGACTTCGGCTACTACCTCTGTTCGATACTGCTTCCCTTTGTCTGGTGAGTCCCAGCTGCGCGTTTGGATGCGTCCTTCAATATAGACTGAACTTCCCTTTTTAAGATATTGCGCGGCGGTGTCTGCTTGGCGACCAAACACAACAATGTTGTGGAACTGCACATCTTCCTGCTTGGAGCCGTCAGCCTTTTTGTAGATGCGATTAGTCGCAACTGAAAATGAACATACATTACCACCGGTTGAAGGGAGCGCACGCACTTCTGGGTCGCGGGTGAGATTCCCAAAAAGCATTACTTTGTTGATGTACATATGATTTACTCCTGCGTAACTATCGCGTCAATGGTCTTGTCGAGCTCTTCTTGAGACACCTCCGCTGACTTCTCAGCTACCGCTTCGGGCTTTTTGATAGTTTCGCCTTCGAGTCGGGTCGAAGTAAAAACGGTGCGACGAGGTGCGGGTGCATCTTCGCGAACCGTTTCTATAATAAGGAAGCGTAGGACCTCAGAGGTACCACGCAACATTGTTTGGAATGCCGCTAACTCGCTTCTTTCCATTGCGAACTTGATAAAGCCAAAATAACTCTCCGAGTACTTTTCGCGCTTACCTTGGACTGAGCGCTCAATAATATACGCTAGCGTCATGCGTGCAGGCACCTCTTCAGAAATAATTTCAGCATCGCCGAGAGCTGCACGCACTTTCTCGACAATAGCTGCTACACCGTCGTCTTGGACGGTCGGTACAAGGTGAAAGCCCAGTTCGTAAACAGGGACCCCACTCTTGTTCGCTTGGGATAAGACCTCTTCGGTCTGCGACGTTTGAGTCATGGGGTGAGCTTACCACACACTTTACGGATTACAACCCAAAGACCCTCTTTGCGTTCAGAAGGATCTGCACGCGCACTGCTTCTTCCTCAATTCCTTTTATCTCAGCAATCTTGCGTACTATGTCGGGAATATATATAGGTTCATTTCGTGTACCACGGTGTGGAGCTGGGGTGACATAGGGTGCATCGGTTTCGGACAATATCATGTCGAGCGGTGTATTGCGCACCACCTCTTCGTAGTCCCTAGCAAAGGTGATGACTCCCGTGAAGGAAAGCGTAAACCCGAGGTCGAGAAACTTTTTAGCCGTGTCCCACTTCCCTGCGAAAAAGTGCACGTCACCCTGTACTTTTGCGTGTGCTTTGAGGAGTTCTACAGCGTCGTCATAGGCGCTATTTTCTGCTTCGCCGTGCTTGCCTGAGCGTATATGGAGCATCAAAGGCTTTTTGACCGCGTTTGCAAGCTCAATTTGGGAAACAAACGCCTCGGTCTGGGTTTTTTTTGTTTCTTCGTCGAGCCGAAAGTAGTCGAGTCCACATTCTCCAATTGCTATCGTTTTTGGTTCAAGGGCGAGCGCTTTATATGCATCAAAATTGAATATTTCGCCACGGGACGTAAACGCCTTGCCGCCCTCACCTAGTTCTTTTTCGTCATGGTAAGATTTTGCGGTGTGTATAGGGTGCAAACCGACTGATGCCCATACTCCGTCGTGGGAATTGGCATACTCGACCCCCGCTATTGATGTATCGAGCTGCGTGCCCACAAGGTTCATTCCTACTCCCGCCTCGCTTGAGCGCAAAAAAGCCGCTTCCCGGTCCTCGTCAAAAGCGGCAAATTGCAAGTGAGTATGTGCGTCAAAGTATTTCATACCTACTATCTATTTTTTATTACCAGACATTAAAAACCAGTCTTTGACTCAAGGTTAATTTTGGAAAAATAATCGAGTGCAGCAAGCGCATATGCTCGAATCGCTTCTTTAAGTTCTAGTGTATTATCTTCAATAACCTTGCGATCGACCCACTCAATTTCACCCCCCGCTTCTTCGGGACGAATGGTGCCGCTCACCACAGTACCAAAATAAATGAAATCTATATGTTCATGAACATCATTAAAGTAATGTCTATTGATAAAGAATGGGGGTATAAGGTCTTGGGAGCCGTCATGTGGCGCGTTTGGTAGTCGTTTATTACCCAAGAGTGTAATTATTAATCCCGATTCTTCTTCAACCTCGCGCACCGCTGCCTCATTTGGATCGTCAGTTAGCTCTATGTGTCCACCGGGAGGCAACCAGATACCAAGCTTCTTGTGCTTATGAAGGAGTACTTTCCCAGCCTGAACCACGTAGACACTAGCGGTAAAATCAATCTTTTCGTGAATATGGGCCATATCAACAGTATGCTATTTTATTCTTTGCGAGGAAATAGTGTTTTAGGCTTTTTGTTTTCACGTACGGCATCTTTTATTTTTTGGCTTGTCTCGGGCAGAAAGGCTTGGAGGTCGTTCGCAATAGAGTATAACTCCATCTTCAGACTATTTATAAGCCGAACCCCTCCTTCAGGGTCGGTCTTCACCAGTTTAAACGGCTGCAGGTCAGCAATAAGCAGGTCAGCACTAGAAATTCTTTCCCATATCACATCCATTGCTTGCGAGATATCGAATGAATCCATTTTGGCGTGCACATCGTCAGCTACTAGCATACCGACAATATCGTCTAGGTCTGAAATTGGCTGAGTATTATCCTCTGCCATCTTCATAACGCGACTAACCAAGTTACCTAGACCATTAGCCAGGTTGGCGTTGTACGCGTCTTTGAACTTCTCCATCGTAAAGTCACTGTCTTCAAAGGGCGAGATATGACGCGCTAGATAATAGCGCAACGCATCGGTACCGTATTCCTGTACTATTGCAAACGGCTCTATAACATTGCCGAGCGACTTCGACATCTTTTGTCCGCCACTGGTTATAAACCCGTGGTATACAACCGTATCAGATGTTTTAAGTTTGGCCGACATAAGCATCGCTTGCCACATTATTGATTGGAAACGAACCTGGTCTTTACCTGCCATTTGCACTGTTTCTCCATCAATCCAAAATTTTTGAAAATTCCCTTTTGCATCATCCGGCCAATCAAGTGTCGAAATATAGTTCGTGAGCGCGTCGAACCACACATACATGACTTGTGATTCATCATCTACTACAGGGATTCCCCAGCTCATGCGTGCTTTTTCGCGAGAAATACTGAAGTCCTCAAGTCCTTGCTCTATAAATTTTATTGCCTCGCCACGACGCCAGTCCGGTAACACTGAATCCTCGCGCGACAGATACGTAAGAAGTTTGTCCTGATACGCACTTAGTTTAAAGAAATAATTCTCTTCTTCAATTTCTATAGGCTCCATGTTGGGGTGATTTGGACAGCGACCGTTTGAAAGATCATTTTCCTTAAGAAACATCTCGTCACCAACACAGTACAAGCCTTTATACTTCTTTTTATATATATCCCCCGCTTGCAGGCAGCGTCGCCACAACTCCTGAGCAGCACGGATATGCTTTTCATCGGTCGTACGGATGAATGCATCGTACGACAAGTTAAGCTCTTGTTTTAGCATTTCAAATTGTCCGGCAAAGTGGTCAACATATGCCTGCACATCCTGACCCATTTCAGCTGCTTTTTGAAATATTTTTTGCCCGTGCTCGTCGGTGCCGGTTGTAAAGAACACCTCCCTTCCTCTGTTACGCAGGTGGCGCGCCACAATGTCGGCATGGACTATTTCAAGTGCAAAACCGATATGTGGGTCGGCGTTTACGTATGGAAGCGTGGTTGTCAGATAAAAAGGTTTGTTAGTCATATAGAGAAGTTACTGCTGCTGTGGTTCGTCGTCAACTTTAAGGCGGCTCAGTATGCGACTTTTCTTCTTTTCCATATCGGCCACAAACTCTTGAACCGCACCCGCCACAGGGACCGAAAGTAGGACGCCTAAGAATCCAAAAAGTCGGAAACCTATGAGAAGTGCCAAGATAACAAGAAGCGGAGGCACACCTACTATCTTTTTAACTACCACGGGGTATATGAGGTGCGCTTCAAATTGTTGTACGACTACATATAACCCAAGCGTTAAGAAAGCCAGTGTTGGACCGCCCGTCGAAAATGCTAAAGCGATACCCGGTACAGCGGCAAACACTTGACCAAATACAGGAATAAGTTCAAATATAGCAGCCAAAACTCCAAGCAGAAGTGCGTACTTCACCCCTAAAATAGTGAGCCCAAGGTACAGAAGGACACCCACAATGCACCCTAATATTAATTGCCCTTGCATCCACTTTCCTATTTTATCTTGAGAGCGCTTCCATAGATGGAGCACATACGCCTGGCTTTGCGGTGGAGTAATAATACGCAAAAAATCATCAACACCAGTCTCTTGAACTGAGAAATAGATTGATAATACAATAATGAGCACAAACGACATAAGACCGCCGAAAAATGCTGAGAGTGTGGTCAGAACGCCACCAGTAGAGTCGGTCAACGTAGTGGAAAGACTGCGGAGTATATCGCCGGAGGAAAAGGCGTCAAAACCACTTAGCGGCAAGAGACCATGCGTTAAGTCATTTACCTTCAGCGTCGAGAGTGTTGCGGGCAATTGTTGAAGCAAACCAGCTGCATCGTCGAGCACTGGCGGCACAAATATAAAAAGGATACCGAAAAAGATGAGGGCAATAGCCAGATAAATGAAGATGACCGAGAATAGTCGGGGTAGATTGAAATACCGCTTCATCGAGCGAATACCCGGCTCTATCGCCGAGGCAATAACCACTGAGGTAAGCACAATAAGCACAATATCGCGTAAATACCACAGCGCGGTAAAAAGTACGAGAAAAAGAATGGTCTTGACTACGCTACCCGAGGTGATGGTGATGTTCACGTCTCGGTCTTGCATGCGTTTATCCTAGCACATTAGGAATTTTGTATCTGCGTTTTGAACATCTGCACCAAGTCAGAAACAGCAACGCGCTCTTGCGTACCCGTATCGCGATCACGTACAGTCACAGTGTCCAGCATTTCGGGATTTTCACCGAGGGTATCAAAGTCGACCGTAACACACCAAGGCGTACCTATTTCGTCCTGGCGACGATACCGCTTACCAACGTTGCCGTTGTCGTCCCACATTATTTGAGGAATTTCTTTTTTGAGGGCTACATATATTTCGCGCGCTTTTTCAACAAGCTCGGGTTTGTTTTTGAGGAGTGGGAACACCGCAACTTTGATAGGGGCAACTGCGGGTTTAAATTTAAGAAACACCCGGATCTCGCCGTTTTGTTCGTCTTCGCAGTACGCACTGGAAAGGACCGCGAGCATGGTACGTTCGACCCCAAGCGACGGCTCAATAACATGAGGGATTATAGCCTCCTGCCCCTCTTCAGCATATTTTAAATTCTGTCCTGAGCCTGTTTGATGTGCAGTAAGGTCAAAGTCTGTTCGATAGGCTAAACCAAACAACTCTTTCCTACCAAAAGGAAAATCAAATTCAAAATCAATTGTGCGTTTAGAGTAATGTGCACGATCACCATCCCCCACCTCAAGCTCGTGTACTGCGTCTTTAGAAATACCCACCGCCTCTACAAACGAATGGATTCCCTGTCGCCACTCTTCAAATTTTACTTCCCAATCAGAAGGTTTTACAAAATATTCAACCTCCATCTGTTCAAGTTCTCGAACACGGAAAATAAAATCCCGAGGAGCTATCTCATTACGAAAAGCTTTCCCAATTTGGGCGATCCCAAACGGCAATTTCGGATGAAAAGAATCAACGATATTTTTAAAGTTTACAAATATTCCCCCCGCGGTTTCAGGACGCAGATATGAAATAGAGCTTTCAGCAGCACCGATTTGTGTTTGAAACATCATATTGAACTGCTTCGGCAGACCCCAATTTACCTGTCCACATCCAGGACATTTGACTTTGTTTACCGTTAAAGCAGTATGCATAATGATTCCTACTTTACTTTGGAATTCATCAATTTTTTCTTCTGTTCTTTTTCGTGTTAAAAAATCACCTTCTCCTTTGTAAGTCTCTGGCAAATCTTGAGGCATCAACTCTGCAATTTCATTTGAAACTTTGCTGACTAACTCATTAACAATTTCAGGAGATTTTAATTTCCGCAAAATTTCTTCGTATATTTCTGGTGCTAAAAGATGGTCGACTCGATGCCTCCGATCTTTGCAATTTATATTTTGACACTCAACCATTGGATCAGAAAATCCACTCACATGACCACTCGCCTCCCACACTTTTGGATGCATGAGTATTGCAGCATCCAGGCCGTACATATCGTCGCGCGAATCAACGAACATCTTCCACCAAATATTTTTTATATTATTTCGAAGTGCTACTCCGAGCGGGCCATAGTCGAAGGTACCGGCGAGGCCACCGTAAATTTCGGAGCCTTGGTATACAAAGCCGCGTCGCTTGCACAGCGATACCAATTTTTCCATCAGCGTATTAGTTTCAGTCATGTTATTTTGTCGAAATTATGTAGTTCTCACAGAATCGTGTCAGAATTTCCTTTGAAATCCGGTCCACGTCCATTGAGACGCGGCGTTTTTGTTTATTAGTGTTTCGGTACAATGGTACCCATTGAATCCTGATAGCCGGTGTCACCTACTAGCGCAGTAGACGCGGCCTGTGCCGTCGCCTCTATTAGTACCTGAGCAAAGCGATCTTGGCCAGTAAGTTTTGCGTTCCCCGTCAGTGGCGGGGACTGCCCTACTTGCGACGAGCTTGGTAAAAGCGATACTTGAAACGCGGTGCTGCGAGCGGGCAAACTGAAACCGGTTCCCGCTTTGAGGTCATTTAAAGACCAGCGCACTGTTCGACTTGCTTTGTCGTAGGTGACACTCGATTCTTTAGCGGTAACATATTGCACATAGGGAGGTAATATTGCCGACACCATGGTATTAGCTATCGTATTGGAGGAATTTCGAATACTCCACATAACTGTGTATGTAGTGCGCTGCTCTGCAATCGGCGGCATCGGACCGGAATTTTGGAATGGTCCGGTAAAATGTAGTGCGGTCTCCTGAAGATCGACTGCAGACGCAACGGACGCTTGCAGAGTTGCAGCCGAGGAGACCACTTCGGGCACACCGCTTTGTCCCTCACGCACACCTGACACGGTTACGTTTAAATTAACCGTAGGATTCGTGTATACCGTACCATTCGCTCCCGGATTTACGGTACTAAACGAGAATGGGAACGTGCCGGTGCCTCCGGGCGGTACACTTTCTAGCGAAGCGTCCTGGTCCTTTGACCACGTTATAGTGTTGTTTTGCGATTGATAAAAACCATT
>JAYTFN010000024.1:0-1456 GCA_043734325.1 Candidatus Adlerbacteria bacterium | reverse complement strand
CACACGCAAACCAACCTCCGCGATGCTCGCAGAAGTAGTACGTATGAATGCTACCAACTGGATTCGTTTCGAGGTGATAGAGCCCGAGTCCTTTCCTTTTACGAACGCAAACGTATTTCTCTACTTAAATGGCGGAGAAGATGAAGATGTGATGTTTATTCGCGCAGCCTCGACTGCTACGCTGCCTATTGTAGCCGCCCAAAGCATCGTGTCCGAAAAAATCCTAAGCAATAATATCAACGGGCTTATTGTATATGATTTAAATGGCCAAACAATTGCTAGTACTATCCGCAAACTTAATGAAATACCGGGTATGCGTGAGTCGTTTCGAGTGAACGCAGATTTACTTCTTCAACAGCAAATTTTGCCGAGCCGCACCGCGCTTGTCGAGAAGCTGCGAGAATATTTTAACTTTGAGTATAATCAAAAGCCGGGCGATGCGTCGGAACCAGAGAAGCACCTTTTTTCGAACCTAACTGATGCACAATCAATTTTAGGTAAAATAAAGGCTCGGTTAAACCGCATTAAAGTTAAATATACAAAATTGTAAATGCGCACGAGTGTCTCTGTGTATGTCTATGAATTGGCAAGTGCGACTGTTACTACTTCTTGTGCGCCTGCTTGTTTGAGGGCGCGCTTTGCTTCGGCAAACGTTGCACCTGTAGTTGAAACATCATCGAGGAGAATGCAGACTCTCCCGTGCACGGTTTTAGGGTGTAACACAACCATTGATCCGGCAATGTTTGTGTGACGTTTACTTTGCGGTAATCCCTGCTGTGGGACTGTGTTTTTTATCCTTGCGAGTACCTGGGGAGCGTACTCAAAAATATTTCCGGTTAGGGCTAAAGCAGCCTTTGCTAGGATTTCCGTTTGGTTGTGGCCTCGCTGACGGCGACGAGTAGGGTGCATAGGTATTGGTATAAGGAGCGCGCGGCCGATACAGTCAGTAGCAATTTCCATAAAAGGTTCGGTTAATAATCCGCCACACAATAGGGCAGCGCGACGGTTAGCGTAGTACTTCACTTCCCACACTAGCGCGCGAACTCTCTCGTCATGGTACGGCAAGGCGCCGTTTTCAAGGCGGGCCACATTCTCGAATTCGGAAAGGGTAAGGAGACGGACCAGACGCTCCGTTGTGCGCGGGGGTATAATTGCATCGCGTAACATTAAAATTCCCTCTAAAATTTCTTTAGTCATTGGTGTTATACTATTACCATAAACTTCTCCTTATGGCATTTAATTTTTCTACATTTTTTAAACAAGAGTCAAAAAGCGTATTGGGAGTGGACATCGGCACCTCATCTATAAAGGTCGTACAACTCAAACGAGAACACGGTCGGGTTGTGTTAGAAACCTATGGAGCGATAGCGCTTGGCCCCTATGCCGGTGTTGAAATAGGGCGCGCAACCTTGCTTCCGGCAGAGAAAATTGCTGAAGCGCTTAAAGACGTAATTCG
>JAYTFN010000023.1:0-1309 GCA_043734325.1 Candidatus Adlerbacteria bacterium | reverse complement strand
CATTTCATTTCTGATTTCAACAGCTCTCTTTACTCGTTCAAAATGTGCGGGTACTTTTGACATTTCTTTTCTTGTGCGTGCATGGATAGTCACCGCAGCTGGCGAAGCTTTAAGAATCTCCGGAAGCCATTCGTCTAACGTGTCTTTATTATATCCAAGACGAGTTTTGACCGATACAGGCAATGCAGGGCTTCCTCGCTTAGCTGCCTCAATCAATTCGCGCGCCAGTGTTGGATTTAAAATTAATTTTGCGCCAGCACCTTGACCTTCGACCGAAGAGTCAGGGCATCCCATGTTTATATCAACTCCATCAAACCCAAGGTCTTGCGCAAGTGCTGCTGCTTTTTGCATTCTCTCGGAACTAGAGGTAAAGAACTGCGCGACAATGGGGCGTTCTGCCTCAGTGTATACAAGGTCTCGCATAAGTATACGTTTACCCTCCTCACTTGCCAGTGCAAGCCCATCGGCTGATACGAATTCAGTCCAGAGTACATCCGGTTTACCGTACTTGGCTATAATACGCCGAAAGGCCGCGTCAGTGACGTTGGCCAAGGGAGCCAAAACAAAGAACGGTTTCGGCAAGCTGTCCCAAAAACTTTGCATGGGCTTACCATAGCACTAGTTTGCGTATAAAAAAATACTGTCTAACTTTAGAAATTTCAAAAGCGCATAGCAGCGTAGATAGTTATTTTGGTTTACTGACAGCCTTAGTCGAGGTACTGCCAGCCTGATACTTTAGTTTGTAGTACAACTTGTCTCCAAATCGAAGGTCAAGATATTCAAAATCTGACACTTTGTGCGTTTTAAATACATCTGACGTACGCGCTAATTCGAAACGATTAAAAACATCGCTAGTCTCTGAATCCAATGTGAAAATAAGAGTAAAGTCTGTATCGAATTTTAGGTGCACATCTTCACTTTCGTCTACAGCAACACTTTGAATACGAGCAGTACCCTTTTTTTGTAGTGCGTCAACAAACTCTGACAAAGAGTGGAAACGTAGCGGGTCTAAATATTGCTGAGGCAGCGAGTCGCCGGTTACGTGGCCGTAATACTTTTCGTAGGCGTCTCCTGAATATATAGCGGCGGGTGCATAGACTATACCGGTTTCATCCAGCACATAACATCCGGACGAAGAAGCCACATTTTCCCCACACCACAGTGCTACCGGTTGCCTTTCGACCACAGTCACGCCAAGCGTTTGGAAATTTTTAGCTCGAACTTGTACGCTTGAGAATGTTGGATACTGATGCAAAAGCTTGTCATGAATAAACCCTTTTGGATACAAAAAAACATTGCTTTTCGCAAA
>JAYTFN010000022.1:0-16507 GCA_043734325.1 Candidatus Adlerbacteria bacterium | reverse complement strand
CCACGATCTGCAAAAAGAACTTTTTGGGATAATTGATTTTCTAGCGCCTGCTTTGAGAAAGTTGCGCCCTGCACTATTTGTAAATTACTGGCACGAAGTAAGAGTGATGCAAATACAACAACAAGCAGGACACTTGAAAAAATAAAAGAGCGGGCGTTAAGCGGGCGTTCTATTCGTCCTTCAAACTGATCACGATTAAAGTCTGATATATTTGAAGAGTCAGTAAATATCTCATCAGGTTGGATTTCAGTCTGAACACGTTTTCTTCGACGAAAGAGAGGCGACATGAACGCCCAGTATACTCCTTTAATCTATAGCGTATAGGTTTCTTGGTCACGCATGTGTTTGACCAGAAAAAAACGTATGCTGAGTGACACTAAAGTCGCAAGCGTAAAGGGAATTGCAACTATATGTAGTGATCCTGTCGGAGTGCCGTATAAAATGTCGAAACACATGCCAAGTATGAGCGCGAGAGGCCAGTTGCCTTGTACGACTACGATTGCAAGTGCTATGCACCCAAATCCCCAAAACGGCACTAACAGTCCTATAATCGCAACCACAATAGCTACAATAGATACGAGCATACTTAGCGGATTACCACTTCGACATATCGAAGAGTGAGCGGATTAATAGGTAATTGAATATATACTTTTTCAAAGGACTCGCCATCTTTAGAATCCACATGTGCTATTTTGCCTAACATACCCTCGACAATGCCGGGAAACACAACAGCGTCACCTGCCGCAACCATTGTATGAGCGGGTACTTCAGCGACCATAGACCCGCCCCCTTGCCCCTCGACGGTAAGCGGCGTTGCCGCACGCGCATCAGTTTGAAGCAAGAGAGCTTGATGCGACTCTCCTGGTGCGGAAAAAAGTACAACACGCGCAGTGGTGGCATATACCTCATCAACTTCGCCAATGAGCATGGACCCACCTGCCGATACATAGTTTCCTACAGTCACTCCTTGAGCTTTACCCGCATCGATTATAAGCGTGTCATAAGGAACGCCGGGCGGCCGCATAATGATTCCCGAGAGGATAGTACGTATTGTAGCGTCTCGGCCCATACGAGCTTTTAAGTCTATATTTTCTTGATACAACAGTGCGCGGTCATCAAGAGTTGCCTTCGTGGAGGAGAGTGCCGCCGTTAGTGCTTCATTTTGAGATAAAAGTGTTGTTTTGCTGGTCAGTTGTCCACTCACATAGCGAAGCGGATTATGAGCCAGCACAGGAGATACTACCCTCCAAAGCACACTCGCTAAAGTTGTACGTAAAAAAAAGGTTCCAAAAAACAAACCTCCTACAAGGCAGAAAATAAGTGCCAATCGGATAGGAGTAGCTATTTTATTACGAGATATCTTCCTCATGTTCCATCAAAATATCGTAGTGCAATTCCAAATTTTCTAAAATCACTCCAGTCCCACGCGCTACAGCCGTGAGCGGATCGTCTGCAACTATTACATGCACCTTTAACCATTGGGTCAAAAGAACATCAAGCCCTTTTAAGAGCGCTCCCCCACCGGTGAGCACTATTCCGGAGCGCATAATGTCCGAAAGGACTTCAGGCGGTGTAGTTTCCAGCACTTCTCGTACACTTTCCACCAGCGAATCTATTGACTGCGAAATCGCCTCTCGAATGTCGGAATCGGTGAGCAATATTTCACGCGGTAAACCGGTTATAAGGTCTCGACCACGTACGACCGCTTCAAGCCTGCCATCCGTTTCTATAACCGACCCAATTGCTATCTTTACCTGCTCTGCAGTCTTTTCACCAATTAGTATTTTAAATTCTGATCTGACATAACTGATGATGTCCTGATTGAGCTTGTCCCCTGCTATGCGGAGATTTTTCGCGCGCACGATGCCTCCTAAGGATAATACTGCTATGTCAGTGGTGCCGCCGCCGATATCTACGACCATACAGCCCGAGGCTTCGCGGATAGGTAGGCGGATACCCAGCGCCGCAGCTATCGGCTCTTCTACTATATAGACTTCACGTGCCCCGGCGTTTTGAGCAGCATCTTTAACCGCACGCATCTCGACATTGGTAATACCCGACGGCACGCCTATAACCGCACGAGGCCCTAGTATGCGGCGCGATACGCCTTGTGCTCGCTTTATCAAATACGCGAGCATTTCCTCGGTGGCTTCGAAGTCAGAAATGACTCCGTCTACAAGGGGGCGTACCGCACTTAGGTGTACCGGCGTTCGACCAAGCATTTCTTTTGCAGCAGTCCCGACCGCAACAACTTGACCTGTTTTTTTATTAACTGCAACAACCGAGGGTTCGTTGACAACAATTCCCTTCCCGCGCAAATAGACCAGTGTATTAGCTGTTCCTAAATCAATCCCTACATCATTTGACAGAAGCGGAAATATTTTTGCGAGTGGATTTTTCATAGTCAGTGAATTGAATGAGAAAAATAAGTTTGAAGGAGGCTTTAGAGCGCGTCGGCGCGAGAACTTGAGCGATTTTTATCAGAAGGAAAAATCGTGTACTCCTTCATACTTAGTTTTTCTAGAACCTAACTCATACAGTAAGGTGGCCCATAAGCTCTGAAATACTTTTGTGCGATACTGTACCCGTTGCTCGATCAACGCACTCGAACTTGCCGGCAGCAAGCGTTTTCTCAGACACTACAACACGAAGCGGAATACCTATGAGGTCTGAGTCAGCAAATTTTTCTCCTGCGCGCGCCTCTCGCTCGTCCCACAATACCTCAATACCGGCCTCACTTAATTCACGATACAATTCGGCCGCCTCACGGGAGACATCTTCGTTATTATTGGAAATTTCTATAAGATGCACGCGAAAGGGCGCTACACTGACGGGCCAGACAATGCCTTTTTCGTCAGACAATGCCTCGACAATAACCCCCATTAGTCGGGTAATGCCTATTCCAAAGCAGCCCATAATAGGATACACACTCTCTCCCTCTGGGTTTTTAAACGTTACAGAAAAATCTTTTGAATATTTAGTCCCAAGGTCGAATATATTTCCCACTTCAGATGCAGTTGCCCTAGCTAGCGTACCGGTCTTGCAACGCGAACATATGTCATTTTCCTTTAGTTCACTTATTTCAACATTAATGCAATACGAGCAAGCGTCGCAATACAGTATGTCGTCTTCTCCTGCATCGGTTAGAACCATGAATTCATACGAGAGTTTTTTTGTGAACGCTCCTCCTGATGCCTCAGTGGCTTTCGCTACCAACCCAAGGCGATCATACACACGCAAGTACGCTTCCTTTGCAATTTGATAAAAGCGGTCAAAGTCTTCCTGTGTTGCATGAAAGGAATACATGTCCTTCATAGTGAATTCGCGTCCGCGCATAATGCCGGATTTTGCCCGAAGCTCGTCTCGATACTTCTGTCCTATCTGATATATAGCCAACGGTAGGTCTTTGTATGATGAAATATATTCTTGTCCTATTGGCGTTACTATTTCTTCTTCGCTTTGACCAATAGTATATTCTTTTTCGGTTCGGCTTTGAATTTTAAAAACAACATCAACACTATCCCAAGCGCCCGTTTGCTTCCAAGGCTCGCTCGGATGCAACGTTGCCATCCGAACCTCTTGTGCTCCAATTGCATCCATCTCGTCACGCACGATCGCCTCTATCTGCTCTAAAACTCTACGACCGAGTGGTAAATAGGAATACACTCCTGCCATCTCCTTGTGGACAAACCCGGCACGAATCAAAAGCTGGGCGTTTTTGGAAACCTCATCCTTAGGAGCCTCCCGCCGTGTTTTGCTAAATAAGTGCGACTGCTTCATTCCGTTAGTTTTCATCATAATATCTATATAGTAGTGCCATTGTACGGGAAATAGTCGGCTCTGCCAAAGCCTTCAAGAAAATATACACAAAAGCTTTATCTGTAGACATCATTGTGTTTTCATGAGAAGGATCATCAGACTTTCCCGAACCTTTCGGCTGCACGCCCCCGAAGTAAAAAGGGCTGGAAAAAGCACATTAACAGCCTTGACCAAAATACTGAGGGAAACTTCCGCAGGAAGTCAAATCCAAACCCTAAAAAGCCTAAGTCATAAGGCCATTCACTACCGCTACTCCAGCGGTTTTATTTTTTCAAGGTAAATTTGACAAGTATATTATTTTATGATAAGCTAATATAAGTTAGTACATGTCGTCATTTTGGCGATATACAACCACATGGAAGGAACATCCACATGAGTGGAACGTTTGCTGACGCTTTAAAATCTAAGGGTGTAGACCTTGCAGATTTGGAGGGAACAGCCCCGAAGCTTAAGGAGCGCGAGCGCAAGAAGTTCGAGCGCGAGGTAACAGTCGAACAGGTCTTAACCTGGCGCGACGACTCGCTGGGGACCGTGCGGTTGGTCATCTCCGGTGTAAAAGTCGGCGAAACGACTACGGAAGGTGCTATCAGCTGGACCCAAGTACTCCCCACCGACAAGGTCGGAGAGGAGCTCGTCATTCACACGCATGTGCGTGGGGCGCGTGGGATTATGATTGGTCACGCCAGGGGAAAAAGTTTCCAAGACGTAACCAATACCCCTAATCTGGTGCCGTTCGTCATTCCGATCGGTCACAGAGCGAACGGGAGCCTGCACACCTACAACAGAAAGGAGGATGGACAAAACGACTTTCGCATCTCCTTTACCAATCTTGAAACCGGCCTCGTGGTCGTGCTCGAGATTGGTTTTACGGAGAGGGAGGGACTATACGGCATTCACCAACAGGAGAACTTCGTGGGTCAGATAGTCTGGCTTACCACTCCTGAGGATCGCGCCCGATTCGACGGCAAACTCGTGCGCACTTCGCACGAAGGAGAGGAGATGGTAGCAACTATCATACCCACTCAGCCGATGTACGCCCATGAGCAGGCGGACCCGTATACGATCTTCGCCGAGTGCGATCAGCTCATCCGCTGCGCTATCGAGCACGGCTGTAGTCTGTTCCTTCTGGGAGATCCGGAAGCTCTGGAGGTGCAGTGGGAACCGGACTTCCCGGTATGCGACCCCAAGAACCTCCCGACACTTCGTGAGAAGCGGGAAGTAAAGGGGCAGTGGATTCCGGCTGTCGTTCTCTGGTTCAACGCAACCCTCGGCTGGGGGTTTGCTAAGACCAAAGGAGGCCAGATCGTCTTCGTACACTTCAGCGCGCTTCGTGATTGGAACGGAGTTAAGCCAACTGCGCAGAAACGCTTTCCGGCGCTTCAGAACATGCAGCTTGTCTTGCTGAAGACCGAGCTCTATAACGAAAAGGTGCGTGCGGCAGTCGTTGTTCCGGCTAGGTAGGGTGTAACAGGAAAGGAGAAACCAAAAAGGGGCGGACGAGTAAAATCGTTCGCCCTTTACTAATTTTATCTAGGCGTTTTATGCAGGTAACTTACCATTTAGTAGTAGCACTACTTTTTGTTGCTGCAGCCAAAGGTAATGGAGATTTATATAATTGCTTATAAAGTATCTCTGTTACAAATGGCGCAAATGGATGCATTATAAATAGGTACTCCTTAAAAACAGCATACAAAACCGCCAACCCTTCTTCCGCGTCGCTTCTCTCAAGTAATTTTTCAGCAGTAGCCTCAAGGCGAATTAAAAATAAAACAGCAGTTTCTTGAGCCTGAGCTAAAAAATATTTGTCTATACTATTACCGACTTGGTTCGCAAGAGTTATTTGGTCTTCAAGAAGCTGCGTGTCCTCTGCAGACAATTGGCTGCGATTATATGCCTCTAAAAAATACATGTTTACCGTCTCACACACGCGACCTAGGTTCCATAAACGGGCAATAAAATTTTTATACAATTCTAATCGCTCAGTTGAAAAAACAAAGTCTTCTTTTATTCCAGTGTAAGAAACGAGAGCAAGTCGAGTTACATCAGCGCCGTATTCTTTCAAATAATGATCTAATGTAACAGCATTACCTAAACTTTTAGACATTTTTTGCCCATCTTCGCTTTTTAAAAGCTGGTGGAAATACACTCTTTTAAATGGAATTTTACCATTAAGATATTGTCCGAGCAGTATCTTTCGAGCTATAAATAATCGCAACAGATCATGACCTAAGACAATAATATTGCTTGGGTAGAACTCAGAGTATTTACTGCTTTCAATATCGCCATAAATAAATAAGCCCCACACACAAGAGGAAAACCATGTATCGAAAGTATCTGTTTCCGGCAAATATATTTTGTCGTCTTCTTGTTCAAGAGTCCAAATGCAACCTGGCGCAGCATATACCCTTTCGAGTCCATCAAAAATTTTTTGTAATGCAAAGCCTTCGTCCAAAAGTGACTCTAAGTTACCAGTATGACGAATCCCGTTCTCGTCGACAAACCAGATGGTAAACAAAGACGGATCTGTAACCTCATACCAAACTGGAATCTTTATACCCCATACATTTTGCCGGGCAATTGGCCAGTCATGCATTTTTCCTATCCACTCTAGTAAACCCTTTTTTCTCCAGGACGGGGTAATTATTGGATTTTCCTTTAAAAGCGCATCAAGTGCGTTCTTTCTAAGTGATATTTTTTCATCATCAAGTTTTAAAAACCACGTCATTCGTATAATATTTAAGGCCGTATGCCCTTTTTTGCACACGAACTTTGCTTCAGGATATGAGCTATCTAATGACTCTATAATTTTTCGCTCACTAAGTTCTGCGAGCACAACCTCTCGAGCTTGCTTCGGCACCATACCAGCGTACGGTTCCATTAGTGTCCCCTCCCATGTGAAAAGGTCAGTTGTCGATATGCCATTTCGAATTGCATACTCAAAGTCATATTTTTTACTTGATGGGGAAAAAACAAAAAGAGGTAAGCTTACTGATGCCGGGTCATATTTTCTTTTACTTTCAATTATATGAACATCCTCACCTGTTACAGGATTTAGCAAAGTTTTACCAATATAGGACGCATACCGCCCATCTTGAGGATGTACAAGAACGTGCGTTGCAGCATATAAAAATTCAGGAGTCGTCGTTGCTAGTGCTATGTATGTCTCTTCGTCTTTGTAAGCAAACTGGACTGAATAAAGGGTCGTTTTAGTTGGAATCTCCTTAAGTTCGATGTCTGCTAAAACAGTCGCACATTCTGAGCAATAATTCACCATATAGGAATCTCGGTAAATCAAATTGTCGCCCATCATTTTTTGAAACATTTGCTGTACGAATCCTAAGGCTTCCTCATCGAGAGTAAAGCGGAAACGAGACCAGTCAACGCTGGCACCCATCGTTTTTATTTGTTGAACAATAATTTTATTATTTTTTTCAACAAATTTTTTAATAGCTTCAAATTGATCCTTGCGACGATGTAGGCCATGTGCATCAAACTCTCCTATCTCCCTTTCATATGTAACTTGCGTCTCATAGCCTCCATGGTCTGTCCCGGGCACCCACAACGTTGCTATTCCCTTTCCCCTGTTATAGCGCGCTAAAACATCTTGAATTGCTATCATCAACGCATTTCCGACATGTAAAGGCCCACTCGCATTTGGCGGCATAAAAAACATTGAAAATGTCCTTCCCTTTGGTGGAGCCGGAGGAGTAAAGTACGTTCCCTTTTCCCAAAGTTCAGCTATTTTCGACTCTATCTCTTTAAATTTATAACGCTCTTCCATAAAGACATCCTTAAAGTAACATAAAAATTAAAACAGCCCCACCAAAGTCAGGTGGAGCTGGGATACTGTTCGATAAACCACTGTTTCATTATATCCAGGAAATCTTCCCGGGGTTTGCCCGAAAGACCATGGAAAGCGCCGGGAATGACCACCTCTTCCACGAGCCTTGCTTCAGAAGCAGCGAGCCCATAGCTTTGCATTACCGTACGTGGCACCTGTTCGTCGCACTCACTCACAACGATGAGCAATTTGCCGGTGTAGGTATTGATGGCATTTAATACTGAGGAGTCTTCTCGCGCACGAACACTCGAACACCATTCCCAATACTCGGCATCCTCCATGTATTCTGGTGAACGCGCATCTGGGATTCTGTCATCGGCATAGAGCGCAGGAGCACGAAGCGCTAGAAGCTGCATGGGTAGCTCGTTTAACAGTTTGGCCAGTAAAAAGCCGCCATGGCTGGTACCGAACCCACACATTCGGGTCGCGTCGACTCGTTCGTTATCCGTTAACCACGCGTAGGCCTTCTTGATATCTTGGAGATGATCATGCCATGTCGCTTTTCCCGTATGTCTGGTCGGACCATGCCATCTCCTAAACACAAGTAGGCAGCAATGATAGCCGGCACTGAGCAGTGACTCGGCCACAGCTCCATAGGTCGAGCTACCCAAGACATCGCTGCCCCAACCAGGAACGACGAGCACTGTGGGAAGCGCCTTTGCACCTGGAGCATAGCGCATACGCACTTTAGCACCAGTTTCGAATTCTAAATCAAACATGTGTTACCCTTTGTTCAACCAATAAATACCGTATCAGTATAACTTAGTTTTGTCAATAGCTATGAGGTATGGATCAAGCGCAATATGTCGTGATAAGAAATCACTAGCATAAGCGTGATGAGGAGTGCGAAGCCGGCTATGGTCATTCGTGTGGCGAGCTTCTCGGAAATTGGTTTGCGGCGGATAGCTTCGATAATAATAAAGAGGAATCGTCCGCCATCAAGGCCAGGAACGGGTACGAGATTTATAACTGCTAAGTTAATTGAAATGAGAGCGGTCAGGAAGAGTGTATTAGCAATTCCATGGGACACCGCTGCTGAGCCAATTTTAACAATACCGATAGGCCCCGCAACACTCCCAAAGTTAGCAGTACCATGCACAATGGTGTAAAAGAATGACCCTAGGCCTTGCGCGGTTACAACGGTCATTTGTTTTGTCACGATAGCACCCTGGACAAGCGCTAGAAATGGATTGAGCTTGAGGATACCTACGTCCTCGAGCTCAACTCCAAGAGCTTTATGGCCGGTCACAAACCCGTCTGCTGGTTTAGCAAGCAAATTAACGGGCGCACCCTCGCGCGTTACTGTCAGCACCATACTTTCATCTTGATGTGCAGCTATGAACGCTTGTACGGCTTTTGTATTTTGATTTTGAGGAAGCGTGTCCTTCCCTGTTTGTATACTGCTCAGGATATCGTTTGGTTTTACACCGGCTTTGTCGGCAGGTGAACCCGGTAACACGTTCATAATTGTTACCTTTGCATTTTGTACTTGACCCACACCCACATGTTCAACAGCTGACTGCATACCTATCATGTAGCCCGCCGAAAGCACTAACCACGCAAAAATAATATTAAAGACGATACCGGCAACAATAACCGCAGCTTGAATTAAGCGGGGTTTGTGGACAAAACTTCTAGGGTTTACGAGCAGGTCAGGGTTTGCCTCGTCGATGTTTTCTCCATAAATTTTAACAAAGCCTCCGAATGGCAGGGCGTTGAGCGTATATTCGGTTTCACCAAATTTTTTGCCGTACAGCTTTGGCGGGAAAAAGATGCCAAACTCGTCGACACGAATGCCGAATGCTTTTGCAATGATAAAGTGGCCAAACTCGTGGACGAGAATAAGTACAACAAGAATAAGAATAAAAATGATAAGTGTCATATGGCTAATTAGTTAATTCTTTTTCTTTACGCTCCAGAGCCTGCTCAAACTGTGCATTTGCGGTATCCACCCGCTTTTGCATCTCGTCTTTAAAGCGAAACTTATCATCTTCGGGTATTTCGCCGTCACGTTCCTTCTTTTGAATATCTGACCAGACTTCATCACGAGCCGCGCGGAGCGAGCCACGAGTCTCTTCAACTTTTTCTTTTGCTATTTTCATAAGCTCTAGTCTTCGCTCAGAGGTAAGGTCCGGAAAGAATACCCGAACACCTTTTTCGTCCGATCCAACGGAGAGCCCGAGGTTAGCCACTGTTATTGCCTTTTCGATATCTTTTGCCTGGCTCACGTCCCACGGGGCAATGCGCAGGGTGCGCGCATCCTCTACGGAAATATTTGCAATTTGGTTAATATTCACACGAGTACCGTAGCTTTCAACTTGTATACCGTCCAATATGGCTGGTGTCGCCCGTCCGGTGCGCACTCCTGAAAGCTCGTGCCCAAGTCGCTCAATAATATCAGTAATTCGCTTCTCAAATGGTTTAAAATCGTATGCCATACCCTGTAGTATAGCAAATATTACTTTACGCGAAACATTTTACCCGCCGGCGGATATATTTTAACAAGCGGGTCCTTAGATGTGTCGTATTTTCTAGCTGGGGCCACGTACCGACCGTAGTGAATAACCCTATGGGAAAACTTTGACCATTCTTCTTTTGGGAGTAGCTCCATTAAATCTCGCTCAATGCGCGTCGGGTCTTTAAAATCAGAGAGGTTATATCTCTGTACAAAGCGTATAACATGCGTGTCGACCGTGACTCCAGCGATAATTTTATATGCAGTCGAGAGTACCACAGTGGCCGTTTTGCGCGCAACACCCGGAATACGGAGCAATTCCTCAATTGTGTCCGGTACCGTTCCTCCAAAATCTTCCTTAACCATTTTTGCGGCGGCTAATATATTTTTTGTTTTCACATTAAAATAGCCCGATGCACGAATCATGAGCGCAAACTCTGCGACTCCCCATGGAGTCTTCCCTGCTTCAACATAGTCCTCAAGAGTTTTATATTGCTTAAATAATTTTTCTGTAATTTTATTTACCATTCGGTCAGTACACTGAGCGGAGAGTTGCACGGCTACAAGCAGCTGCCAAGGGGTTTTAAATTTTAGTTCAATTCGGGCGTCTGGAAAGAGCAGCTGCAACTCTGCATCAAGTTTCTGCAAACGTTCTTTTCTTTCTTTTAGCTTTCGTATATCCATCATATAAGCCAAGACTTCGCGTCTATTTCGCTTGCGGAAGCGTTGCCGCAAAGTGCTCTAGTATCATTTTAAGCGAGGGCGAACGATCGGATACATATTGGCGAAAGTGATGGATTTCTCCAAGCGCACTACGTACCTCTTTGTCTTGTATCTTTGGATACAATTCGCTTTCAAGTTCTGCTAAAAATGTTCTTACTTTTTCTTTTGAGTTCTCTTCATCTTTTAGAAGCAGGGTTATCCAGTCGCTGCGTTTTTTATATCCCCACGATAAAAATTCTTTTGCAACGTGCGTTGAAAAAGTTTTTATATCTCTATTTTTAGGATATTCCAAAAATCGTGACTTAAGGGTGTGCATCAACGTACCATGTGGCACCAAAAGCACATACACAGTCCCTTTCTGTGGCTCTTCAAATAACTTTAAAAGTGCCTGTTGGGCTTCAGACGTTATAGAAGCAATACCAATAAAAAAGAGCGCACGAGCGCCGGTATTTTTGAGGCTTGAAAGTTCGATAAGCGCCCGAGATTCTTCTATGCCAAACTTTTCAAAATAACGCGAAACAAAACTTGGGTCGTGAGCTTCAAACTCCTCACGCAGGCGAATAGCATCTTTATAAGCATCAAAAAGTGCAAGTGAGTCTTCTATAAAATACGCATGATGCGACAACATATTTACCGCTTGGTTATTACCGCTTTTTTATAGGTGTCGAGGTGTTCAAGCGCTATACCGGTACCAAGCGCAACGCAAAAAAGCGGGTCTTGCGCTACGGCCGCCTTAACGCCGGTGCGACGTAGGACGAGTTCTGGGAAATTTCGAAGCTGCGAAGTGCCACCGGTCATGATGATGCCCTGGTCGATAATATCTGCGGCAAGCTCGGGTGGAGTCTCTTGGAGCACATCCCGTATCGCTTTAATAATTTCACGCAGGTCCTTTCCGATTGCTTTTACAATATCGTTTGATTTGAGTTCAAACGAACGAGGAAGGCCGGAAATAAAATCGCGGCCGCGCACCGTCATGACCAGCTCTTCTTCCAGTGGCACTGCAGACCCTATATTAATTTTAATATTTTCAGCAGTTTTATCTCCAATGCCCAAGTTGTACGTTTTTTTAATATAGTCGGCAATAGTGTGGTCGAGTCGATCGCCCGCACATTTGATGGAGGTTGATGCAACGATGCCTCCCAGCGAAATTACCGCTACGTCGCTGGTGCC
Source organism: Candidatus Adlerbacteria bacterium (assembly GCA_043734325.1). Taxonomy (GTDB): domain Bacteria; phylum Patescibacteriota; class Minisyncoccia; order Phycocordibacterales; family SBAW01; genus GWA1-54-10. The sequence goes on along the minus strand of JAYTFN010000022.1, from coordinate 4,499 downwards.
ACCGCCAATATCTATCACCATGTGACCACGCGCTTCTTGGATTGGAATTCCTGCACCGATTGCCGCTAAGACGGACTCTTTGACCACATACGCACTTCTTGCCCCCGCGCGAATAGCTGCTTCAACAACTGCACGCCGCTCGGTCGAAGTAACGCCTGTGGGGACCGATACCATTACTTCGGGTTTAAATAATTGATACTTACCCATCGCTTTTTGTATAAAATAACGGAGCATTGCTTGCGTTACACGATAGTCGGCTATGACTCCATCCTTCATAGGGCGATACGCAACAATTTCGTCCGGAGTACGGCCTATCATCTCTTTTGCTTCAAAACCAACGGCAAGTATGCGCTTGTCGACCATAGAAATTGCTACTACCGAGGGTTCGTTGAGTACTACCCCTTTCCCCGGAACAAACACGAGAGTATTAGCGGTACCTAAGTCAATACCAAGCCGTGGAGTAAAAAAAGACATGCAAAGCAATAATACCTGAGCAAGAGAGCTATCACAAATAAGCCCTCCTACGCACTCGTTCGAGTTATATTGAGGCCAATTTTTGACAGACGTTCTTCGATACGTTCGTAGCCACGATCGATGTGGTAAATATGGTCAATTGTTGAAGTGCCCTCTGCTATCGCCGCGGCCATAAGAAATGCGAGCCCAGCCCGAATGTCCGGACTCTCAAGATCACGACCATGCAAAGGGGTTGGGCCTTTTATAGTCGCTTGTTGAGCATTCCAAACAGTTATGTTGGCACCCATTGCAATCAGGTCTTGTGTATAAGCAAGTCGCCCACCCCAAATAGTTTCAAAAATAGTACTTTCTCCTTGTGTTTGAGTTAGGTATACGACCATCGGAGGCTGAATGTCAGTAGCAAAGCCGGGATATTCGTGAGTGCGTACGTTAAGCGGCATTCTGCGGACGTTGTCTGCACGCAGGGAAATTGTCGAGTCAGTAGTTTCTATCTCGACTCCAGACTCGGCAAGAAGTGCAATAAGCATATCGCAGTGAAAAGGGTTGCAATCAGTAATAGTGAGTTCTTCGGCTGCAAGTGCGCCAAGTAGTAGAAACGTTCCCGCTTCTATGCGGTCTGGAGTTGTCCGTAGAGTTTTACCCTTGGCTTCAAGTAACCGTCCGGCCGAGCCATGAATAGTTATGGTTGGAGTACCTGCTCCGGTGATATTCGCGCCACACGAGACCAAAAATAGCGCTAGTTCGACAATTTCAGGTTCCATGGCTGCATTTTTTAGTACCGTCGTACCGGTAGCAAGTACAGCAGCCATCATCAGTGTTTCAGTCCCCGTTACGGTGACAAACATAAAAAATATCTCAGCCCCTTGTAGGCCTTTCAAAGTGTGAACCTCGTACCGGTCTCCTACCTGCGTAACCGTAGCGCCCATCCGCTTGAAGCCGTCTAAAAAAAGATTGATAGGTCGCGGGCCGATAACATCCCCGCCAGGGTGTGGGAATGATACACGTCCAAAACGACTAAGTAGTGGGCCGGTAAAAACTATTGACGCGCGCAGTGTTCGCGCAACATGATCATCTAGGTCGCTCTTGGTCACCGTACCGGTATTTATTTTACATACAGCATGTTCGCGCTGTACGCTTGCACCCAGATCAACGAGAAGTTCAGATACTCTTTCGACATCTTCTATATCAGGAACATTTGAAATAGATACTGTATCGGAAAACAATAAAGACGCTGCCATAGACTTCAGCACTGCATTTTTTGCACCTTTAACGGATATCTCGCCTTTGAGTTTTCGAGTACCGCAGAGACCTTGTACTATAAATTGTTCACGATTCATATTCAGATTCAATTGATTTCTTTTTTATAACTGTTTTTTTCGGCTGTGCTGGTTTGAATTGTACTGTGCGGGAGAACCCAGCGCCATCTTTCCTCGCCCGCGCCTGCACGGCCTCTTTTGTATGGTTCTTTGGGCTTATCTCCCACCAAAACTTTTTAGAAAACGAGTTTGCGTCTCCGCGTTTGCTTGCATCATCACACACACTCTTGAGAAAATACAAGTCTTGAGTGGGTATCACCTGTAAGGATTTTCCAATGCGCCCCATGGTCATAGGTGGTAAGCCATCGCGCGCACGCGTCATATTAAGTTTCTGCATAAAGTAACGCATGAGCTCGCCGCGCTCAGTTGCCCGGTCTTTCTTATTTTCTGGACCTTCCGCCATGTGCGACGATATATGTTGCATCCCGTTATATTAACAAATCTTTGTCGCTTTCTTTTTTCATAAAACATGGCATAGTAATAACGCCTTAGTATGATAAAAGATCCTATAGTACAGGTGGGCCATGCACTACTGCGAGGCGTGGCCAGCCCAGTCCTGACAAAGGACTTTGGTTCACGAAAACTCTATACCCTCATTACTAAAATGAGCCGGGTACTTGCTGATGAAGAATTTGGCGTAGCACTGGCCGCGCCCCAGGTCGGTCGGTCGTTACGGCTTTTTATTATCGCCGGCCATGCATTACGCTCAAACACCAAGGATGAGGCTACCGAAGCACCTGACGATATGACATTTATTAATCCAGAAATAATCAGGCTTTCCCGAAAAAAAAAGGAAATGTCTGAAGGCTGTTTGTCAGTACGTGGTAAGTACGGCACGGTTATGAGACACGAGCGTGCGACTATTAAAGCGTATACCAAGGAAGGAAATGTTTTTACCTACCACGCCACGGGATTAGTAGCGCATATTTTCCAACATGAGTGCGACCATCTCGACGGGATACTATACGTAGACAAAGCAGAACAGTTGCGCGACGAGAAAAAGAGAGAGCCCTCCATCATACAAGAAAAATAAAATTACTATATGTCACAACCACTTTTTGTTTTTTTTGGCACACCACATATTGCAACTCTCGTGCTCGACCGGCTTGAAGCGAATGGCTTAGTGCCTGCACTCGTGGTCACTGCACCTGATACACCTGCCGGTCGAGGTATGGAGATAGCGCAGAGTTCGGTTAAAAAATGGGCGCTTGAGCGCGGTATAGATGTGGTGACTCCAGAAAAGTTGCGAGACGATGCCTTTGTTGCTGAACTCAGTAATACAGACTGGGATGTATTCGTTGTTGCTATGTATGCCAAACTTATTCCAAAAATAATACTTGATATTCCCATGCATGGAGTCCTTAACGTGCATCCATCACTCTTGCCAAAATACCGTGGCGCTTCACCGGTTCTTTCAGCAATATTAAATGATGATAGAGAAACAGGCGTAACTATTATGCAGCTCTCCCTTGGCATGGATGAAGGTCCAATTCTTGCCCAAGCGAAGATAGAATTAGACGAAATAGCATGGCCACCCAAAGGAAGCGAATTTGAGGCACTATTAGCAACTGAGGGAGGCAATTTACTTTCAGAAGTACTGCCGCTTTGGGTGGAAGGTAAAATTCCTTCTGAGGAACAAGATAATCAAGCAGCAACTTACACAAAAAAGTTTACCGCACAAGACGCTTGTATAGATATATCAAAATTACACCTTGGTATAAAATCAGATAGAGAGGCTTTTTTAAAAATTCGTGCGTTCGACAAAAGCCCAAAACCCTACTTTCTCTCAAGTTCCGAGAAACGAGTAATTATTAAGGATGCCGTATGGGAAAATAACTCAGTACGCATCACTCGTGTTACTCCAGAAGGAAAGAAAGAAATGGACTACGACGATTTCCTTCGCGGTCAGCAGTAGCGCTAAAACCTGTCGGTTAGATTACGGATAAATTGCTTAAACCGACCAGCTCCATGTCGAATGTCGCTTAAATTCTTTTTTTTAATGCGTCGCAGCTCGTCGGCGAGCTCGTCGGTCGCAAGATCAATTGCTTCATGAAGTGTAGTGCCACGTGCCTCTGTGCGGTAGACTTTTCCAAGGGAGGCAAGGGTAAACTCTGCGCGATACTGCTTCCCTTCCGTTACATGATAGGAGACCTCAATATCGGCATGAGCGCTAGGATCATGCTGCAAGAATTTGTCGGCGTGCGTCAAACGTTTCTCGAGGTAGGAGCGAATTTCGTCAGTTATTGCTACGTTGGTTCCTTTAATGTTGTAATTCATATGAGTTATCTTACGCGACTAATATACTAAGTATACGCCCATATAATCTCTTTCTATAATATTTTACTTTCGCTATTTATCTTTGTACATTTCGTTATCCTCTTCTATTTGTTGAGGATTTTTAATAGGCATACGAAGAGCTTCCTCAAGCTCTTGAGGTGAGGCATTTTTCGCCTCTTCAGTGGCCTCTTCACTAGCATCTTGATGGCTCGACTTTACTGTTGCAATTATTATTAAAATAAAAACACATAGGCCAATTGCTAAAAAAATGCCACTCATATTATGTAGTATACCAACATTCTGCAATAATAGACTGAGTGTATAAATATACAATGAACCGCTAGGTGGTACTGAAAGGCAATAGAGGCTATAGAGGCAATAGAGGCTATTTCACTACTACATAGAAGGCTATTTTAAGATGGATGCGTCTAT
>JAYTFN010000021.1:0-2455 GCA_043734325.1 Candidatus Adlerbacteria bacterium | reverse complement strand
AAGCGGTTCCAGGTTTGTATAATTTCATCTTGTCTAAAGTCCCCGTTTACTTTTGCAACATGCGTTTCGATATAATTGAGCAGAGTTTTCTCGCTCAGTTTATACATTGTCTCTACGACAATGTCGTGAATTGTCACTGTTTTGTGCGGTATGACAATATTTCCCAGCATGCTTGAGCGAGCCCACTCAAAAAGCGATTTTCCGTCAACAGTTTTAGAGGAGTACGGCGGATACTCTTGGTCCACGGTGCCGCGAAACTCATTAAGACTTTTATGAATCATTGCTTTTGAAATGTTCGCCGGGTCACCCGACTCCATAACCCGTCCTAAAACGTCGTAGGTGTCTGTGGAGAAGCCAAACAGCACATCAAGCACATATTCTTTACTCATGTCGAGATACGCCTCTCGTTGCATGTTTGCCGAACCAACAAGTGCCAGCAAAACTCCTTCAGCCATAGGGTCGAGACGACCGGCGTAGGACAGTACTTCGTGCGCATATTCAGGACGCTCGAAGCGCAGTCGGTCAAGCCTTTCCCGGGGTGTTTCGCAGAGGTTTTTATATAGGTTAAGCACCCTGCCAGCAGTACGTTTTGGTGTATTTTGTAGTTTTTCAGTCATATCGTCCATACAGTTATTTTCTGTTAGAATACTCTGTGATGCCCATATATACAATAAATGAACAAAAAAGATAAACTTTCTGTCGAGCCGTACAAAGGCGTGCGTGATTTTTACCCGGAGGACCAGGCTTTTCTTAATTACATTTTTGCTACCTGTCGCAGGACGGTTCAGCAGTTTGGATATGTCGAATACCACGCGTCTATTTTAGAGCCATCCGAGCTCTACAAGTCTAAAGGTGCAGAAAATGAAGAAATCATCAACGAGCAAACATACAGCTTTATTGATCGCGGCGGTCGTGAAGTAACGCTTCGCCCTGAGATGACCCCAAGTGTTGCGCGTATGGTCGCGGGCCGACGTCGAGATCTTGGCTTTCCACTTCGACTCTTCTCTATACCGAATCTCTTTCGCTATGAACGACCTCAACGCGGCCGATTGCGAGAACATTGGCAGCTTAACGTGGACCTCTTTGGGTCAAAATCATTGGCAGTTGACGCCGAGGTCATTACGGTTGCACATTCGCTCATGCTCGCATTTGGTGCAGCGCAGGAGGACTTTGTGATTAAGCTTGGAAGTCGCACCTTTCTAGACAAACTGTCGAGCGAACACAACCTCTCACCTGAAAATTCTCGAGCATTCATGGCGCTTTTAGACCGACGCAACAAAATGTCAAAAGAAGAATTTGATGCAAAGTTAAGTGCGCTCGGCGTACCCGAGGAGAGTCTGAGCAACGAAAACATCCCCGATGACGTGGCTTTGGTACTTGCAAATCTTTTAGAGTTAGGTGTTTCAAACGCTATATTTGATGCGAGTATCGTGCGAGGCTTCAACTATTACACCGGTGTGGTGTTCGAATTATACGACACACATCCTGAAAATAATCGCGCACTTTTTGGCGGAGGAAGGTACGATAATCTGACCGCAATGTTCGATGAAGAACCCATTACCGGTGTTGGATTCGGCATGGGAGACGCGACTATAGAAAATTTTTTGGCAGTGCGGAACCTTTTGCCTCCGTATATCCCTCCTACAAAAGTGTATATTGCTATAACAAACAGCGAACATACGCCACTCGCACAACGTGTAGCTCACGATTTGCGCGAGGGGCTCGTTGCCACCGCTATAGATTTTGGCGACAAGAAGCTAGCAGATCAAATTAAAACCGCCACAAAACACAACATTCCTTTTTTGATTGTCATTGGAGATAATGAAAAAACGTCTAATGAATTTACCGTTCGGACTCTCGGCTCGGGAGAAGAAGCCACACTCAGTCGCGACAAACTTGTAGAGTACATTACAAGTCTATAAACCTAGTACAACGAGTTTTTCGTTGTACTACATGAGGTATTCACCATAAATATACTAAAAATAAAATGCAGCACCTATGGCAGTAGCTAAAAAAATACGCAGAATTGTGTTTGATATTGAAACAACAGGAGCCACCGGCCCGGGCGGCGCCTTTGATATGTCAGCTCAAGAACTGACTGTTGTTTCTATTCATGACTCTAAAACAGATACGTATTCGTCGTTCTTTAAAGATGAGTTACCCAAGCTCTGGGGAATTCTTGAACGTGCGGATATTCTTATCGGGTATAACTCTGACCACTTCGACATCCCTATTCTCAACAAGTATTACCCCGGCGACCTTACAAAAATTAAAAGTATCGACCTCCTGAAAGAGGTGCGCAACGTACTTGGACGCCGCCTAAAACTCGACAACATAGCTCAAGCAACCCTCGGTTCGGGTAAAATCGCTAGCGGTTTAGACGCGGTTAAGTGGTTCGCTGAAGGCAAATTAGACCTGCTACGCGAGTACTGCGAAGACGATGTTCGAGTCACAA
>JAYTFN010000020.1:0-12280 GCA_043734325.1 Candidatus Adlerbacteria bacterium | reverse complement strand
CGGAAGGCCGACGGCTTCTAACATGTTTGCGGCATTTTTACCGAGTACCGGTTCTAAGTTGCGCGATAATAACTTTCTTTTTTGGGCGAAGCCTGCGTGGAGCAATGCAAAAAAATGCCTTTCTTCGTCTGTGTTCGCAAAGTGGTCGCGGGAAATGTTTGAAAGTAATAAAATAGCTGAGTCTACATCTGGTGGCGGCGAAAAGGCGCCGCTTGGTACGGTTTTAACATACTTAGGAGTCCCATACACTTTTATAGACAAAGAGAGTAAACTTTCTTTTTTTGATCTAGCTATACGCTCTGCTACTTCTTTTTGCACTAAAAATACCAACGTCGACGGCTGGTTTGGACTGGTAAGGTATTTTCGAAGCAACGCTCCTGTTATGTAATACGGAATGTTTGCTACTACTTTATATATACTGAGCGGCAATTCGAGCTCAAGCGCATCCCCTTCAATCAAGGTAAGCTTTTTTTCTCGGATTTCCGTATCAAAAGTGACGGACAGCATCGGCACTAGGCGATGATCTTTTTCAATAGCAATAACGTGCGCCCCTCTTGAAAGCAGTTCAGCGGTTAGCGCCCCTTCCCCCGGGCCAACTTCGAGCACTGTGTCCCCTGCCGTAACCTCAGCGGCGTCTGCGATAGCTCGTAGATACGATGAAGACTTCAAAAAATGTTGGCCAAGTGATTTTTTTTTAAACATATGGTATGTCCGATGTGAGATTTTTAGTCGAGATACACCGTTCGCCCAAGACGCTCTGGCACGACAAGTGCAATAAGTTCACTCGGAATATCGGATAAAAACTCTGAAGGCAGTGTTGCATTCTTACTACCAAATACCGTGCGGTACGATGCATATGAAAGATACACCTTCTGCTCGGCGCGTGTTATAGCCACGTAACACAGTCGGCGCTCCTCTTCTTTGTCATTAGCATCACTATCTTCACGAGCGTATGGAAATAGCCCGTCCTCCAAGCCGGTGATAAACACGACCGGAAATTCCAAACCTTTAGAAGCGTGCACCGTCATGAGCCGCACCGCATTTTTATCATCCTTCAATTCGTCCTGGTCGCTCGCCAGCGCGGCACTTTCAAGGAACGCTTCCAGTCCGCCAAACTTTGACGTTTCCGTTACTTGTACGTGCATATCATACCGTGCCGCAAGTGAGACAAGCTCGCGCAGATTCTCCAAACGCTCGGGTCCCTCAATCGTGTCTTCTTTAAAAGCGCGCTCGAGTCCGGTTTCAGTAATTACCATCCGCACTAACGAAGAGGGTGTGTGGGTGGGTGCTGCTTGCCGCACTCGAGCCAAAAGCGACCGTAACTGTACTACTTTTTCGCGTGTGGCACCCGTGAGCTCGTGTTCCCTTCCCGTCAAAATTTTAACAAGTGTTACCTTCCCTATACCGCGTGGAGGCACATTAGCTATACGCGCCAAGTCTGCACTGGTCTCAAGGACTGCGGCACGTATAAAGGAGAGTGTGTCTTTCACCTCTTTGCGTTCAAAGAATCGGGTACCGAGCACCTGGTAACTTATCTGCCCTCGAAGCAAGGCTTCTTCTATGGCGCGTGACTGAAAGTTTGCCCGATAGAGTATGGCAAAGTCTTTAGGCTGCCTCCCTTTGGCTAGTTGTTCCCGAATGGTGCGGGCAATATACCCTGCCTCATCTGTCTCGTCAAACGCTTGATATAGTGAAATCTGTTCGCCGTCGCTATTTTTCGTAAAGAGGTTTTTCTCCGGTCGGTACACGTTTTTGGAAATAATTTGATTTGCGGCAGCAAGTATTGCTTTAGTGGAGCGATAATTTTCTTCGAGCAAGACAACCGTGGCTCCCAAAAACTTCTTCTCGAATTGCATAATATTTTTAATCTCGGCGCCGCGCCATCCGTAGATCGTTTGGTCGACGTCGCCTACGGCACATATATTTTTTGTCTCTCCGATGAGAAGTTCCATCATCTGTGCTTGTACATAGTTAGTGTCCTGGTACTCGTCGACATGGACATGGCTCCATCTGGCTAAATAGCGATCACGTACCGCATTGTTATCGCGTAACAGGAGCATGGATCGTAGCAACAGGTCGTCAAAGTCCAATGCGTTGTCTTCCAGCAGTGCCTTTTCGTACAACGGCCACGCTTTGGCAACAATATCCTCACGGAAATTTCGAGCGCTTCCCTTAAAATCGCTTGCCGTCAATCCTTGCCCTTTTGCCCTTGATATCATCGACAGTGCCGCACGCGGCTCCATTTCTCCATCGAATTGCTTAAGTGCCACCTTCATCTCTCGTAGTGAGTCAGCGCGGTCATAGATAGTAGGGGTGCGAATAAAGCCCAGTAGCTTCGCATTTTCTTTGATAATAAGTAGGCCTAAGGAATGGAAGGTAGATACGAACGGTGACCCTGAGGCTGGTCGCGAAGCGTCCCATTGGTTGCTTGGTGTTGCAGAGCGAACCGTTGGGTCGCCGGACTCCGTGCGCAGTAACGACAATACCCGACCGCGCATTTCTGAGGCCGCTTTGTTTGTAAAGGTGATAGCAAGAATATTTTCGGGCAATACTCCACGCTGCACAATTTCTAAAATACGGTGTGCAATAACGCGAGTTTTTCCCGCTCCGGCGCCGGCGAGTACCAACAGTGGCCCTTCCGTTTTTTCTACCGCTTCCCGCTGTGCACTATTTAGAGAATTAAGATGGGACATCACTACACCGTAACGTATTTTTTCAAATTTTGCTTATCTTGTACTATCCACACCTAAGATTGAGGTACGTTGACGCTTGAGGTCAAGAAGGTATCATAAGTAGGTACACTCTGAACGGACGATGAACATGTAGCGTATACAGTTACCGGTCATCAAAATGATTGCGATCCACTAAATCCCTTGTCTTTAAAACCCCCCCTACACCCAACCCCTTCTGAAATTTTCACGGGGAAGGTTAAAAAAGCAGTATATATTGGCCTCGCTACCAGTGGCGCTTTTTCACTTTTCTTTCTTCCGATACTTGTATCGGCTAATTTTTTATCTGACTTTATACAAAAGACCACTTCTGCCTCTCTTGCGTCTGACCTATCATTTAATTCTCAAACCCTACCGCTTTTGTCTGCGGCGAAAAATATAGACCCGAACCCTTCTGTTGGTGGCGGTGACATTATTTTTGTGCATGGCGAAGCTTTGATGACCGCTGAAAATCCTGTCGGTCTCAGTGACACCATGAGTCACCCGATAAATTCTCAAATTAGTGTGTATACCGTTCGAGCAGGCGACACCTTGTCAGGCGTTGCAAGTATGTTTGGAGTTTCGACCAACACACTTATTGGTGCTAACGATATAAAGAAGAGTAGTATATTTCCCGGCCAGGAACTTATCATTCTTCCTATTACCGGAGTGCAACATACGGTGCTCAAAGGAGAGACACTTTCAAGCGTGGCAACAAAGTTTAAATCTGAAGCAACAGATATAGCTTCATATAATAATATTACCGAAGGCGACGCGCTGGTTGTTGGTCAAAGTATTATTATTCCCAACGGTGAAATTGTTTCAGTCGTACCTACCATTGTGCCCGCCGCAATTACAAAAACTAAATCAATAGCAAAAAAACAAAAGTCATTGAAGAGTAAGTCGTTTAAACCTGCGCCGCTTCGTGATGCGGGCGGACCTGAATACGAAAATTATTATCTATGGCCGGTGGGCGGGGGCATTATTACACAAAGTCTCCATGGGTATAACGGTATAGATATCGGCGCACCGACGGGTAGTGATATTTATGCTTCTGCGGCGGGCACCGTTATTATTGCAAAAAGTAATGGCGGATGGAACGGCGGGTATGGAAACTATATTGTAGTTGTGCACGATAACGGGACGCAAACGCTCTACTCGCATGCAAGCAAAGTACTCGTCTCATCCGGTGACGTGGTGACGCAAGGTGAGCTCATTGGAAAAGTTGGACGTACCGGAGAAGCTACCGGACCACACCTCCATTTTGAAGTGCGCGGCGCCACAAACCCGTTTGGTGCGATTTCAGTCGGAAGCAGCGAATAAAAAACCCCGAAAATTTTTCGGGGTTTTTTTTATGTAGAATATTTTATATACAAAAAATATATTTTCTTAATGCAAGCTTAATTAAACTAACGATACAATTTATAGGGTTCGATTATTGGTCTAAATAATAATCATGGCTACACAAGGAAATCGCAGTGGTGCAAAAGGTGGAAGTAAGAGTCAAAAAAGTAGCTCTCAATCTTCAGTAAAGGGTGGGCGAAAGAGTTCTAATAAAAAATAAAAAAGTAAGTCGAGGATCATGGCTGTAAAAAGCTAGCATAAAACTGCTGCGGATTTTCCCGGCAGTTTTATGCGTTTAAAAAGGGAGGAGCAACGCTGACATAATTATTTGAATTTTAAATTCAATCCTGTTGGATGGTTTTAATTTCTAGTACGTATACCCATACTTTTTTTTTAAAACAGGGGCATTAGTAGTCATTGAGAAACAATATAAAATATAATTTTTCTGCATGTCTGTTAGAAGTATATTTTCTATGCAACGAAAAAAGCTGTAATGAAACTCAACTAACTCTTTCTTTCTCTGTATTGTAGAGCTTCTAAAATATGCGAATTGTTGATGTGCTCTGCGTCGTCGATGTCGGCTATTGTTTGTGCTACTTTAATAACGCGATGAAACGCTCGCGGACTAAGGTTAAGCCTGGCCCCGGCTTTTTCTAGAGTGGTGCGAACTGAAACCGAAAGAGGCACTAACTCTTCAAGTTCCCGAGGAGATAATTCACTATTCGTCTTCCCTTCCCGACCAAATCTTTCAGTCTGTTTTTTTCGTGCGCGTAAAACTTTTTCTTTGGTATTCGCTGTTTCACTCCCTCGTGTAACCTTCTTCCCGAGCTCTGATAACTCCACTGGCCCTACCGTCATCCAAAGGTCAATGCGGTCTGCTATTGGTCCGGAAATTTTTCGTCGATACCGCTCTAGTGAAACAGGAGAGCACACACACTCGATGACCGGGTGTCCAAAGTTACCACAGGGGCATGGGTTCATCGCAACAACAAGTGTGAAACATGCGGGGAAAAGTGCCGTACCTTTTGCACGCGCAATAGCTATCACTCTGTCCTCTAATGGTTGACGCAGCGCTTCGATAACCCGTCGGTCAAACTCGGGAAACTCGTCCAGAAACAGTACACCTCGATGTGCCAGCGTAGCTTCGCCTGGTCGAGGAGAAGCACCACCGCCAACAATGGAAACATACGAGGAGGTGTGATGCGGTGCGCGAAATGGAGGGGCCGTAATTATTTCACCGCGCAATGAACCGGCGACTGAGTGTATGCTGTTGACCTCCAATACCTCATCGAAGGTGAGTGGTGGAAGTATGGATGCTAGCGCTCGCGCAAGCATTGTTTTACCGGTGCCCGGTGGTCCTGAAAGTCCAAGATTATGTCCGCCTGCTGCCGCAATTAATGCGGCACGTTTTGCAGATTCTTGTCCACGAATATCTTCCAATGCAAATGGTGTCTGCACTTCGGTCGGCTCTAACTGTGTACGTGGCGTTGGTTGTAATTTTTCACCAAGTTTTCCTTCCTTATTTTTTTTCGTATTTAAATGATTAATTACTTCACTTAATTTACTCACACTAAAAATAGTTATGCCGTCGACGAGCGCTGCTTCACGAGCATTTTCTTGTGGCACAAATACGGCAGTCTTTCCTCTTTTCTTTGCCTCGGCAATGAGCGGCAATACGCCGCGCACTGATCGAAGTGTTCCATCAAGTGCGAGCTCTCCGATAAAAAGATACGGCTCTGGATCAAACCTAATATCATCACCGGCGAGTAGGTACGACAATGCGATAGGTAGGTCAAACATCGGTCCTTCTTTTTTAATATCAGCGGGTGCAAGTGATATTACTATTTTTTGATTGCGGCTTTTAGGAGACTCAAACTCCGAGTGTTTAATTGCAGCAGCCACTCTGTCGCGTGACTCTTCAACAGCTTTGTCAGGGAGACCGACAATAGTGAACGAATGGAGACCGCGGGATAAATCAGTTTCGACAGTAATTATGTGCGGGGTAAGTAAAGAAGTTTGAGCACCATATACGCGGGCATATTGCATGGCGGCATTCTACACGGTCACGGGTATGTTGGTAGTTGACACCGAGTAAAACTATTTTACTGCTAAAAAACAAAAACCACCTACATACTAATTCAGGTGGTTTCTATAATCTATAAACGTTTTACTTTTGCACTTATTGCAAGAGTCTTGTCTCGTCATTCATGTGCGTCTTGCATGTTCGAGCCGATGGGTTGGCTTCAAGTCTATCTTCCTCAATAGCTCCGCCGTCTATTTCGCATATGCCGTATCTTCCCTCTTCTATCTTGTTTAGAGCACGTTCAATATTTTTTTGAAGTGCGCTAATTTCCCGAATCTCAGCCTCATTCCCTTCAAGCTCTTCAATACGGTCAGCTATTTCGTCGGGCTCGGTTGCTGTGTCATCGATGTCTCCGGGTGTAGCATCCCAACCACCCGGTGTTCGCTCGTCTTGTACACCTAAACTCTTCAACTCTCCATCAACTAATTTTTGCTCGTCCGCTAATCGTTTTTTAAAATAATTTAATTTTTCATGATCCATATGACAGCATCATACCAAGCCCGGGGTAGTGTGCAAACATTTATTTTGGCACAGTGAGTTGCGGAGCAGTTTTGAGTCGTGATAGTACCTCACGGACCGTGTGCGCATTTGTGGTCACCAGCACAGTCGAGCGGTCGATAAAAGTCCACAAGAGTAACGTGTCTCCGGAGGAATTTTTAATAGCTCGGGTATCGTGATTTTCGACAATAGTGTCAACGAACGGGCTTAGAATAATTTTGGTCGTGGTACTATCTTTTGAAATTTCACTGAGAACTCGTTGCGGGGGAGTGTAACTAAATAGTGGAGACAGATCGGACTGCATCATCGGTTCCCATTCGAGCATACCCGCGTACGCTCCTTCGTATGAGTCGACACTAAATATTAGAAATAGCTGATTTGTATCAAACGAATGTACTCCTATTAAAAATTCAGGCCTAATAGTCCGCAGGAGCTCAGAAGGTATGCGTGGGGTAAGTACTGATAAAAACGGTTGTGCGGGTATTGGCCGGGTACCGGCCGAGGACGCAATCCATGGTTGCAGTTGGGATATCAGCCCGACTGAAAGATGCGTGTTGGATGCCGCGTCAACAAATTTTTGCATAGTAATTTCCCGAGAATTATCTGAAGTGATAGATATATCAATAGTTGAGTCGACGGTTATAAATGGCGCAGTAGGGTTTTGTTTTTGCGCTGTAGGCCGCGACTGCATATAGCTGTACACGAATGCGCCCCCGGCTCCGATAATAAGGAGCACGCTGCAAACGATCGCGAGTGTGTGAAGTGCGACTGATGTACCTTGAGGCGCTCTCTGTGTCACTTCAATAGGCTGCGCTGTTTGCTGTCGGTGTATCTGCTCAGCGGCTACCGCCTTCACCGGGGAAATATTTTGTGTGCGTATGTATTTCTCGACGTCGCTTTGATAGGTTTCCAAAGGTTGTACTGTGTCGCTATTGTGTGTCGGTACAATCGAAAGCGGCGCGGGCGCGGGAACTTTTGGAAGTGTTGCCGAGGTTTCTTGGGCATACAACGTCCCCGCGCTTACGCGCTGTGCATTTAAGGGAGAGTGCACTTCTATATTGGGCAAGATAATTGAAAGTGGGTCTACACCACCTTGCACAGGCTTATCCCCTGCTGGCAATATGTGCACTTTCTCCTCGTTCTCCTTCATTTGTTCTTGGTCCATTGGATGGTTGTAGTCCTTTTCGCGAAGCAAACTCTGGGTCAGCTGCCTTAATAGAAAGATTCAGCCTTCCCTTTTCATCTATCTCTTTAATCATAACCCGAACTTTCTCTCCTACGGCGACCACATCTGAAATTTTGTTAATTTTAAATGAGGCTACTTCTGAAATATGTACCAAGCCCTCGGCATCTTTTCCAGGGCCTATTCGAACAAATGCGCCAAAATCCATGAGCCGCGTGACTTCGCCTTCATACATCTCTCCTGCTTTATATTCTTTTACTAGGCTTTCAATCATTTCACGCGCACGGCTAGCACTTCCGTTCTTTCCGGTAATAAAGATAGAGCCGTCGTCTTCGATAGTAATATCTGCAACGCCGGACAGGTCACGTATGCCGTTCACTGTTTTGCCGCCACCACCGATAACTAGCCCTATTTGGTCAGGTTTGACCTTCAGTATCAGTATTTCAGGCGCGCGCGGATTGAGACTAGTCCTCGGTGTGGCCAATTCACTTTCCATAACATCTAGAATATGTAGTCGCGCCGTTTTTGCTGCGGTGAGTGCTTCAACCAGTATCGCAACCGGTATCCCGTCGAGTTTGATATCCATTTGTATTGCAGTGATGCCAGCGCGGGTTCCGGCGACTTTAAAGTCCATGTCCCCGTGCGAATCTTCCGGCCCCTGGATATCAGTGAGTACTTTATATTTTTTGTCCTGGGCAAAGTTTGGAGACATCATAAGTCCCATAGCAATACCGGCAACCGGAGCCACAATTGGCACGCCGCCGTCCATAAGCGCTAGGGTTGACGCGCATACCGAAGCCATCGAGGTTGATCCATTAGATGCAAAACACTCCGACACAAGGCGTATGGTGTAGGGAAAGACATGTGTGTCTGGTATGACTGCTAGTAGTGCCTTTTCTGCAAGTGCGCCATGGCCTATCATTCGTCGATTGACTCCTCCCATACGACCGGTTTCACCCCCCGAGTATGGGGGAAAGTTGTAATGGTGCATAAAACGCTTCTTCTCTTCCTGCGCTTCCATAGTATCTATGAGCTGGGAGTCGCCTGGACCACCAAGCGTGAGAGCGGTAAAAACATGGGTGCCTCCTCGGTAAAAAATACCTGAGCCATGGAGTATGGAGGACACTCCTCCTGCTTTGGCGAAGATTTCGCGGACATCACCAAACCCACGTCCGTCTGCGCGCTTGTTGTCCTCGATTGCGCCGCGATGTATTTCCTCGTCAACCCTGTCTTCAAAGTACCGGTCCGCCTGCTTCTTACTTTCAGCCAGGCCCTCTGTTTCCTCCGCTCGCTTCAGAAATTCTTTCTTTAAAGCGTATATAGACTTTTTACCTGCAATGTTGTTAAAGATTGTCCCGTGTAAGCGTGGTGCAAACTCAACGTTATACAGTGTGGTAAGTGTCGGAGGTACTGCAGGCTCATTCAGTTCCTTCTTTGTCTTTCCAATTTCTTGAATAATATGCTGCTGCCATACAAGAAGCTTGCGGTGCTCCTCGATAGCGAGGTCAAATCCTATGGCTACATCTTCCTCGCTTACTACTTGGGCTGCCACTTCTATCATGTTAATTGTCGCGTCGCGACCGCAGGCCAAAAGGTCGAGAGCAACCTGTCCACGTTCTTTGTATGTTGGATTAATAATAAAGTCGCGCACCGAAGTTGGAGAATGAGCCTCACTACCGGTTGGTTTTATTTTTGCAATTCGAACGGCTGCGATTGGCCCTCCCCAGGGGATATCTGACGTAGCGAGTGCAAGCGAAGCCGCGTTTACAGCTACAACCGCAGGATCTTCCTCGTCTAATGCTAAAATAGTAAGTATCACCTGCACTTCATTTCGAATATGAGTAGGAAAGAGTGGTCGGATGGTTCGATCCACAATGCGTCCTGAAAGTATTGCGTCTTCGCTTGGCCGTCCCTCGCGCCGCATAAAGCGACTGCCGAGTATAGCGCCCGCCGCATAAAATCGCTCTTCGTAGTCGACGGTGAGCGGAAAGTAGTCTATGTCGTCACGCACTTTCTCACCCATGACCGCGGTCGCAAGAACCGTGGTATGTCCGTAACGTAAAATAACCGATCCGTTCGCTTGTTCGGCGAGATCTGTAAATTCGGCGACTAACTCTTTTCCGCCAATTGTGGTCGAAAAGCTTCGTGATTGCATAGTGTGGGTAGAAACACGCAGATTTTAGGTCTCGTTTCCTCTGTTGGATACAAGAGAAGAAGGCCTACCTACCTACGCGCTTCTAAAAATTATTTGTAAACTACAGTAAACAGTAACAGACAACGTGGTAAAAATAAAACGAATATAGAGAAAACGCGCCTTTTAAGACGCGTTTTCTTCTTTATATAGTGCGGTACGTAGCGCGCGAACTAACTTTCATCTTCATACACCTCCACTCCAACATCTACCCCCTCTTCTGAAGACCCGGAGAGTCCTGGAGTGAATCCTTTGGTGCCCCCGCGGTAGCCGATGAGAAAATTACGAGGATTTTCGCAGACATCAATGAAATCATCTGCAATTTCGCGCAACTGTCCCGATGCCGATTTTCCGAACGCAATAACTTCGACTTGGCAGCCTTTATTGCGGAGATACTCAACTAAAGGAACAAAATCACCGTCCCCTGTGGCTAAAACAACTACGTCAAGCTTATCCGCCATAGCTATGGCATCAATTGCCATACCAATATCCCAGTCAGCCTTTTTTGCGCCGCCTGCGAAGATGCGAATATCTTTAACTTTTGTTTCGATGCCCACCTTGTTAAGTGCTTCGAAAAATCCTTTTTCGTCTTCTGACTCGGTACGAATAACGTAGGATACACAGCGGATGAGTACTCGACCGGCAAGAGCCTCCTTCATGATTGCTCCGAAGCTTACTTTTGATTTATATAGGTTTTTTGCGCTGTGATATAGGTTTTGCGTGTCTATGAAAATACCGACACGCTGATTTTTGTGCTTAATGATTGCCATAAGAATGAATAATTCAGCCCCTCGCTTCTATAAAATTAATGTGTATATAGAAGCTAAAACCAAACTGAAACAATGAATAAAAATGCTAATTGTAAATTTGATAGAGAACTTACATGTATACGAACTTCAACTTAAAAAGGTTTTAAATTGTGCCTAAAAAGAGAAAAAATAATGAAGCACTCAGCTTTTGAATTTTATCCGAAACTTTCAAAGTAAACTTGGAAGTAAATTTGGAGACTATTTCTTAAGTGAAAGCTTTTTGAGGATCGCATTATAGCGTTTTTTATCACTGCCCTCGAGATACTTCAAATGGGTACGTCGGTCCGCGACCATCTGGAGTAGGCCACGACGAGAGTGTTTATCCTTGAGATTTTTCTTCAAATGCAAAGCAAGTTCCTCAATTCGCTTGGAAAGTATCGCGATTTGAACCTCCGCCGAGCCAGTGTCCGAATCGTGAATAGCGACTTCTTTGATGACCTTTGCCTTTTTCTTGCTAGTTAGCATGGTATGCATTGTATCACAGTAGAACGCTTTACGCAATCGGCAGTCTTGTCCAACGCAAGATGGAGCCCAAATCTCTGACGATTCCACCCAAAAAGGAGCCGTACTAGCCACATAGGTCGCACAATTTTGAGCTATACTTCTTTTATAATATATGGTTACAACTGAACTACAACGTTTAAAAACTGAGTTTTTAGAGTACTTAGAGATAGAAAAGGGTCGTAGCCTTAAAACGGTCGAAAATTACGATCGCTACCTATCACGCTTCCTTACCCACTCTAAAATTGCCACGCCCTCGACCCTTACTGAGCAAAAAGTACGTGAATTCCGACTGCACCTCAACCGCCAACCGGGAGTATCTGGCACGATGAAGCATAAGACGCAGAATTACTACATGATTTCACTGCGTGCGTTTCTTAAATTCTTGCGTAAGCGCGAAATTGACTCCTTAAACCCCGAAAAAATTGAATTAGCCAAAGTTGGTGCCCGCGACCTCGACTTGATGTCTTCAGATGAGCTCGAAAGGCTCATGAGGAGTCCAAAAGACAATAGTCTGCACTCTCTTCGTGACAGAGCAATGCTCGAACTCCTTTTTTCTACCGGACTGCGCGTATCAGAGCTATGTTCGCTCAATCGTGACCTTGACCTCACTCGCGATCAGTTTTCTATACGTGGCAAGGGCGAAAAGGTCCGAGTCGTGTTCCTATCACCTGAAGCCAAAACTTGTATCAAATCCTATCTCGACAAGAGAGGCGACATCGACAGTGCGCTCTTTATCCAATATGGTAAAGGGTCTAAAAACGCAAAAAAACTCCGTCTCACTCCCCGCTCAGTCGAGCGTATAGTAAAAGGCTACGCCGCTAAAGCAGGAATAACCCGTAAAGTCACCCCACATATCATCCGCCACTCCTTCGCCACCGACCTACTAGAAAACGGAGCCGACCTTCGCTCGGTCCAAGCGCTCCTCGGTCACTCCAACATAGCAACCACCCAGGTCTACAC
>JAYTFN010000019.1:0-3093 GCA_043734325.1 Candidatus Adlerbacteria bacterium | reverse complement strand
AGTGAGTCAGGGTCTATAGATGCAATGAGGCAAGTAACCGTACTGGTAAAAGAAAAAGAGATTCGTTTTACAGTAAAACCTTTTGCAGCCTGTTGAAGCGCATGCTCTATGACAGGGTCAGGATCATACGGGACAGTAGCTAAGTGTTTAGAGCCTTGTTCAACACTTACCAAGTGAACAATGTTATTGATAAGTTGAATCATATGCAACACACTTGAGTACAAAATTTCAAGCGATTTTCGCTGGTCAACTTCAAGTTTCCAATTTGGGTTTTTTAGAATTGTGTCAACATTCCATTTAATTTCGGTAATAGGTGTGCGCAACTGATGAGATACAATGCTTATAAAGTCATCTTTAGACTCAAGCATTTTTTGTTGTAAAAGAGTTTGGTCTACAAGCTCAAGATTTTTCTCAATGAGTATTTTAGAAGTGCGGTCTAAGTCGGACCTTCGGGCAGATGCAAGACGAGTCAGAGCTTGATTTTTGCGCCATAAAAAAACTACTGAAGCAATACAGACAAGAAAAACACCGAGCACTATACACAGAACATAAAGTGAAATATACATTACATAAAGCCTCTAAGAACCGAAAACAGCGATTGAAATAGATTGCTCGTAAAAACCGGGATCACAGGTATTGATATTTTTAGCAGGTGTTTTAAGTGAAGCTATCTGGCCATATGAATAGAAACCAAAGATAACGGATTGTGGGCCGCCGATGGTTTTAAGAAGCGCGATCTCTTCTTGCCCACGGTCACCAAAGAGAATTTTGCGAGCGACACAATCGGATACAAACACGACACGCGGGTTCGCATCGGGAACCAAGTCAACTAAATTTTGTACTGTATCTTTCGCGGCTTGCATAGCGCTTGCGAGCGTTCCTATCATAAGATTTACCTCGCTACCTTCGACCACTTCCGCACCACAGATAATGGACCCGTCGTCTTCGACCGCAAGAGGCACTCGTATCATTATCTCGTCCACTCCTTCAGCTTTCATACCAAGTGGGTATGTAACAGCAGCTAAGGATAGCGCTTTTTTAAAATCTCCCGATCTCTCTGCAAAATAGTCTTTATAAATTTCGAAAGCAGGTTTACCATCAAGTTCTATTAGTTTTGTCCCTTCGGCTTTTGTGACTACACGCGAAGTTCCGATAGGTTGCCAGCCATGATTTGCGCCAACGGCAACCTTAATATTTCCTGTTATACCGAAGCCCACGACTGCATTAGTAAGTAGCTCGTCGTTAAAATATTGATACGTTTTCTTAAAATTCATATCGTCTCCCGCAGCCCCACCAGCAATACGAAAATCGCTCCCAAATACATCAAAAATTCCCCGCACCATTTCAGTCCCATTACCCGCAAGTGCATCGGAAAAAAGGAATGCTATTGAAGGTTTTTCGCCCATAGCCCCATCTTTCAATTGCTCTGCAAAACTTTTACCGGCCGCTCGCATGTCGCGACCAATGTCGGTCACCTTGACAGGGATGAACTTGCCGTCGTCTGAACGTAAAACAAGGACCGAAACGGCCTGCTCTTCAACACCTTCGCTGGTGATGGCACCTGCGTTAGTACAGCCAACAACTGGCGCGTTGTGCAGCACTTCGCGTACTCCTTTGAGCATTGCTTCTTGTTCGTACTGGGATGAAACAACAAGAATAGCAAGATCGACCGACTCTTGACCCGAATTTTTAAGCGCAATTGTAGCCGCTTCCTTCCCCGCAGCATATGAATCTTGCAGTTGTTTACTGCTTCCCACGCCGGTATAAAATGCCATACAATATTATTAGACTTAATAAGTAACTCATGTAGTATACCTTCCGGACGCTCCTTAAAAAACACTTGTAAAATTTAAGAAGCAGTATTTTACCTGAAGGATCAAAACGCCGCATGTGGGTCATGTGAGTGTTTACTCACAATATATATCCTCATAGGCGAAGCCACAATCAAAGCACTTACCGCACCACTAGCAACTTCCTTCCCTTTTTATTAGTTTAGAGTATACTAGCCTTTAATAAAACGTTTTGGATACCACTCGAGTTAATCAGCAAATTCGCGCACTTGAAGTACGCGTCATCGGTCCTGAAGGAGAAAACTTTGGGGTTCTTCCCCTATCCGAAGCTTTAACAAAGGCTCGGGAGCTCGATTTAGATCTCATTGAAATCTCTCCTTTGGCACAGCCTCCCGTTGCAAAAATCATGGAGTATGGTAAATTCCAATATGAGCAGGAGAAGAAACGTCGCGAAATAAAGGC
Organism: Candidatus Adlerbacteria bacterium; assembly: GCA_043734325.1. GTDB lineage: Bacteria > Patescibacteriota > Minisyncoccia > Phycocordibacterales > SBAW01 > GWA1-54-10. The sequence goes on along the minus strand of JAYTFN010000019.1, from coordinate 841 downwards.
CAAATCCCACACCACGGAGACGAAAAGCGTCCAGGTTAAGATAGGTACTGGCGAAAACGACCTGAATCTGAAGGCAAAGAAGGCAGCTAATTGGCTTGCCGAAGGCCATCGAGTGAAAATAGACCTGTTTTTATGGGGACGATATAAGTACATGGAGTTTGGGTTTCTTAAGGAGCGCCTCGAGCGATTCCTCAAAATGATTCCTTCCGAGTTTAAACTATCCGACCCTATCGCTAAGAGCCCTAAAGGTCTATCGACCGTAATTGAGCGAGCGGGAAAGAAGTAACAATAGTTAGTCAATTTCCAGGTCGCGCCACAGTGGACAAGGGGCTGGATTTCAAAGTATAACCGGCACAAGTCACAGAGGTGATTCTGAGCAGTCATCAGCAGAATTGCATCATTTCAACACATCCAAATGAAAACAAATAAATCATTTACCAAACGACTCAAACTTACCCGCAATGGTAAGATTGTAGGACGTAAACCAGGACAAAATCACTTCAACGCAAAAGAGAGTCGTTCAAACCAGATGGCGGGCAACCGCACTCAAATAATTCACGTATCTGCAAAAGAGTCTCAGCGTTTTATTAAAACGGCTACCAAATCAAAAAACTAACATGGCACGAGTTAAAGGAGGAGTTACATCACTAAAGCGACGTCGAAACATCTTGGCAATGACCAAGGGATATCGATTTGGACGCTCAACCAAAAAGAAACAGGCTCGCGAAGCAATCTTCCATGCGGGTAAGTACTCATTTGCCCACCGCAAAGACAAGAAGAACGACTTCCGTCGCCTTTGGACCGTTCGCATTAACGCCGGACTCGACGTTGCAGGTTCACT
>JAYTFN010000018.1:0-2376 GCA_043734325.1 Candidatus Adlerbacteria bacterium | reverse complement strand
TTCGAATTGTAGAAGATAAAATCATATGAATAATACCCGAACACCATTATTTTTGATGGCAAATCTTGGCTCTTGTTTTAAGACTCTTTGCACAAAAGTCATGAAACAACTATGTAACGAAGACATTTTTTATCAGATTTTCGCATATGCGAGAAAGTGATACTTTTTTGCGCAAAAGTTAAGAAAAAAGCAGAGTTTAATTTTTCACTCGAATCTCGAGAGTCTTTGGACGTAAAAGTGGGAAGAGTTGGGTTTCGTGGGCGGGTTTGTCTTCTAGGAAGGCGAAGAGGCGCTCGGATACTCCGAAGCCAAAGGCCGGGGGCATGCCATACTCCATGGCTTCGATGTAGTCGCGGTCCAGGCGCTGGGCTTCGTCGTCGCCGGCGTCACGTAGGGCCTGTTGCTCTTCAAAGCGGCTTTCCTGGTCCTGTGGGTCGTTGAGCTCGCTGTAGCCCTTGCCAACTTCGCTACCGGCAATAAGCACCTGAAAGCGGTCTACAACCTCTGGGTTTTCACTTGAGCGTTTTGCAAGAGGCTCTAAGAAGACGGGTACTCCGGTTAGATATGCAGGGCCTGAAATGGTCTTTCGTATGATCTTCCATAAATGATCAATGGCTCGGGCTTTGTTTGGTGCTTCGCCAAATTTTACCCCCGCTTTTTTGGATGCTTCTATTGCTTCAGCCTCTGTGCACGTTAAGGGGTCAATATTGTAGTGCTCTTTTATAGCTGTGCAGAAGTCTATTTCGGTCCAGTCATGGGAAAAATCTACTTCGTGGCCTTGAATGGTGAAATTTGGACGACCATAGGTTTCTAGTGCTACAAAACGGTAGAGGTCTTGCACAAACTTTTTACCCTTGTGCATATCACTGTAAGCTTCGTACGTTTCGAGCTGAGTGTAGTCTTGCAGATGTTCACGCGACTGACCTTCGTTGCGAAAAATACGTCCAATTTCGAACACTTTTGGAAATCCGGCTATAAGCAGTTTTTTTTGCCAGAGCTCGCCTGCAGATATACGAAGATACACGTCCATGTCTAGGGCGTTATGGTGCGTTTTAAATGGTCGGGCGTCGGCGCCTCCTGGAGTATTTTCTAAAATTGGTGTCTCAACTTCCATGAATCTTCTCTCAAGAAGAAACGTTCGCACTGATAGCCAAAAACGAGAGCGTCGTTCAAACATCGCGCGAACCTCCGGGTTAAGAAGTATGTCGAGATATCTCTCGCGAAGCTTCAGTTCCTCGTCTTTAACGCCATAGAATTCGCTGGGGAGTGCTGAAAGCGACTTTGCCAGCATCTTCCACGTGTCTACTTTGAGCGATTTCTCGCCGCGTTTGGTGGTATACGGCGAGCCTGTGCATTCTACAAAGTCGCCTTGGTCAACGGCATCTTGAAAAAGTGTAAAAAGTTGTTCGTTCATTTCAGCTTTCTGTAACACAATTTGGATACGTCCTGTTCCATCAAAAAGCGTAGCAAAAATGATTCCTCCCTGTGCGCGTCTTGAAAGTATGCGACCGGAAAGGGTCTGAACACCGGTGTCCTCAAATTTTTCAATAAAGTCACTCACGGTGAGCGTTTGGCCGGTATGTACAGGGTAGGGGTCCATTCCAGCGCTTTTAAGCACCTCAAGCTTTTTTAATCGCTCTGCCCGTATATCTTCGCTACTCATGTTGAGCCCATCATATCAGCCAAATGCACTCCTGTAACTACTTTTGAGGCGTATTGCTGAGCTTTCAGCATAACTTCACTTGCTTTGTGGATAACTTATACGGTGCAGTGGGTCAAAGTGTCATATAATGTGAAGTAGTGGGATGGTGTGGGATGATGTTTGTTCGGGGCTTGGACGCAAAAAGAAAGGTAAAAAATCATGCTCATAGGCGAATATCTGCATACTCTGGACAGCAAAAAACGCCTCTCGCTTCCCTCAAAATTCCGAAAAGAAGTAGGGAAGAAGGTCGTTATAACGCGAGGTCTTGATTCTTGTTTATTCATGTTCCCTGAAAAGACTTGGAATAAAATTGCAGAAAAACTGGTGAACTTGCCTTTCGGACAAGCTGATACGCGAGGTCTTAGCCGTTTCTTGCTTTCTGGCGCTGTTGAAACCGAAGTTGATTCCGCAGGCCGCATACTTGTGCCAGACTTTCTTAAAGACTTTGCTGACTTGCGTTCACGGGTGGTGCTTGCTGGAGTGTCAGACCGCATTGAAATCTGGAACGAGAAGACGTGGGAAGAGTACAAACGACGAATTGAGAAAAATGCAGACCAAATGGCCGAAAAGCTCGGTGACTTGGGAATTCTATAAAACTATATGATTACCCGATCTTTGACTCATGTTCGTGTACAAGGGCGTCTCCAGCGAGAGGAGGGCGGCTATGTACATGA
>JAYTFN010000017.1:0-36750 GCA_043734325.1 Candidatus Adlerbacteria bacterium | reverse complement strand
GCGTCGGTCCTCCAGTGTGCTAGGTTGAATGGGTAATGGCCGACCACATACGCAAACGCTCAGAGATACCTCGGGGCTCTGCCCCGGGGTTGTTCATTGTGGTTTTTGTATATGTAACCCCATAATTATGAAAAGCCGTATTGATATTTTTTATACCAAATACCATCCGTACTTTGAAATATTAGCTGTACTCCTTGTTGTAAGTGGGCTTATTATAAATAAGCAAATTTCATATGACATAGTTGGAAAGAGTATAGAACACCTAAAGTTTCTACTCCTTTCATTTTCTAGCCTGATGCTCATATACATACTGTTGCAATTTGTTAGGGAAGTAGTTTTCCCTAGTCTTCTAGGTGTCGTTAAAAAAGATACTTATAAAAATTCAATAGAGTTGATTTCCTCTCTCTTTTTAGTAGTTACAGCACTTTGTTTTTTTCTATTTAACCTATTAATATATATAATTTTCTCTTTTCCTAGAGACTCTCTGTACCTAATGCTATTAGTATTGTGGTATCTTTTTATGAATCTACTTTCCAGACTAGAAATTGATAACCTGTTTAATGGTAAAAAATTTATAACAATATTATTTTTGTTTAGTCTATTGGCAATGCTGAGCATTCCCGTTGCCCTTTATTATTTTTTATTTTTTGGATTTGAACATTCTATAATCGTCTACTTAGTAGCGGCCGGTTACGTTGCCTCAATTATAGGGTTATTTATTAAGGTAGCGTCATATTTAAGTTAAATTAGTAATGAATATTCACTTGAATCGATGAATTTTGTAATTTTGATCAATGACCCCCAACTTCACTTCTAATAGAATAACTTTTATTAAAAAGGTATGAAGGAAAAGATCATAGTTAGTCTAAATTTAATCCCAAGTTAATTTGGGATAATAGTTGTAACTTGCCACCACTTCTGTAACACTAGGGGCATGCAAAAAAATCTATTGTTGATCGAACATGGGGGCGACTCAAAGAATTTTATTTTTGATGTCTTGGCTCGAAAGGAGGTAAACCTATTCCTCGCGACGACCAAAGTGCCAGACTGGGTGCGTGCTTATGTAGCACCGGAGAAAATTATTATCGTGGACACGTACGACGTGAAGGCGCTCATAGAGACGGTGCAGATGTTCGCCGATAGTGCACAGGTGAAGCTCGACGGAGTCGGAACTTTTTACGAGCATGTGGTGGTGCAAACCGCCGAACTTGCCGAAGTTCTTGGGTGTATAAACATTAAACCTCACGCCGCACGGCAAAGCTCCGCTAATAAACTCGCTATGCGGCAAGCGTGCGTTGCGAGCGATATCTCGACACCGCGCTTTACACTCGTTGAAACACCTACGAAGGAATCTTTACAAAAAGCGATACTGGAATTTGGCACACCGTGCGTTATCAAGCCGGTGTTTGGATCACAAAGTTATGGAGTAAAAAAGATTGAGTCCGACGACTTTGTGCTCGAAGACCTCGGCGAAGTCTTCCATGCGACGGACCCATCTAAAAAAGAGGTATTTAAAAACTTTACGAATAATTTCCTTATTGAAGAATATATGTCGGGGCCGGTTGTGAGCGTTGATGGTTTTATCCAGGATGGAGTGGTGCATATCGCGGGTATGATTGAGTTTCATATGGGTCCGGAGCCAAACTTCACGCAAGAAGCAAATACCATATCCTCCAGCGTCGAACTGGAAGTGAAGGAAGCCTGCTTTGCTTTTACTAAAAATATTTTAAAAGCTTTGGAGTTCGATAACTGCGGCTTCCACTGCGAGATGCGAATAACGCCGCAGGGCCCTAGGCTTATCGAGATAGCATGTCGTTTGCCGGGAGGACCGCTACAGCTTGGCTATAAGCGCGCGTATGGGTTCGAACCGGCGTCCAGTTTGGTGGATGTCTGGCTTGGTATACCCGCGAAACTTACAAAGCTTCATGACCGGCACGTTCTACAAAAAGCGGTCTTCCCTCGCGAAAAGGGAATGATATCCGAGATTCAAGGTATGAAGGAAGCACAAAGTGTTGAAGGTGTATGGGACTTTGTACCCTTGTGCGCGGTCGGCGAAGAGGTTGTCACATACCCAGACACACCGAAGCCTTTTTATTACTACGCTGCAGAAGCCGATTCAAAAGAAGCGTTGGACGTACTGTCTAAAAAGATAGAGCAAGGGATATGTATTACCATCTCCTGATCTTTTCAAATTATTTTGTTAGCGTAAACAATGCAATCCCCGCGGTCACACTCACGTTGAGTGATTCTTTTTTGCCGTGCATGGGGATTTCTAAGATCACGTCACACTTTTTCAGTAAGGGCTTCGAGATGCCGCGCACCTCGTTGCCTAAGAGGACTGCGATTTGCCCATGGGCGGACTTGTTGGGCGGCTGCCAGTCAAACAGGGGAGTCGAGCGCTCGTCTTGCTCTATTGCCACCAGAAGATAGTTTTCTTTTTTTAATGTAGTGAGCGTGGAACTCAATGTTTTAACGTACGACCAGGCTACCGACCTCTCGGCGCCAAGAGACACTTTCGTGAAGTCTTTACGTGGTTGGTTGAACCTATCGAGTGGTGTGGGAGTATAGCCCGAAAGAATAATGCTCTGGACACCAGCGGCATCAGCAGTGCGAAAGCAGGAACCAACATTATGAACGCTCCGTATGTTGTGTAAAATTAGAATCATTTTTCCATCTTACAGAGAAACACCAAAAAACGAAGGTATGGAATGTTCTCTAGGGTTTCTGGTCTGCTACAAATGTATATCAAAAGCTAAGGCGCCAGCGCCTGAAATAAGAAGAGTAAAACATATCACCGCAAGTAATATGTACGTTGCAGTTGAAAAAGGTCGAAGCGGTGCGAAGTTACGAAGAACAACGGCTTGTTTCAATGAAATAATGATAGCAAAAATCGCGGCCCATTGGGTTTTCATACCAACGAAAAGTAGAAATGCCGTAACTAGAATAATAAAGACTGAGGTGTACACCATCCATACTTTTGGATTGCCAACAATAGGGAACTTTGTATCTGCTATATTTTTTCGATTATGGATCATATGTTGGGCAAGGTAGACAAAGTACACGGCGACAACCACGCGAAGGAGAAAGGGTATAAAAAAACTATAGTTTAGTAAACTGGGCAATGGATTTAACATACTTATTGGCTGTTTGGGTTAGTAGTGTCTATAGGGTTCGGGTCCATTGTGTAAGCGTTTTGCAACAGGTCGTGCTCTGCGTACGTGGTCCCACTTTGGTCCCCACTCGTTTTTGTTGTCTGCGCTTCAGGAGGCGGAGGTACAAAAAGATCCTTGCCGTTTAACTTTCCTAAATCGCCGCGCATGTACAGAATAAAGAGCGAGCCTCCAATAATAAGAATCAAAAACAATACGGGATTCCACGGGTTTGCTGGTGCCGGTTTTTCTTCAGTTGCCATGTGTCTATACTAACGCGCGTGCGCTTGCTTGCGAAGGAGCTTGTGCAGCTCTTCCTCTGCTACCTGCTTATCGCTCCACGGCTCCTTTGAGCCGCGTGATCCCATAATGTACGGGTCAGTACCTTTCCCGGTTAATAACACAACGTCGCCGGACTTTGCCTCACCAATTGCTTGGCTTATAGCACCTCGTCTATTGAGTACGATGCGCGGTACTTTAGTGTGGATCCCTTGCGCGATATCTTCGACTATTTGCTCGGGGTCTTCGTCGTATGGGTCTTCATTTGCTAAAAATATAACCTGGCAGTACTTGTCGGCTATGCGACCCATCTCCGGGCGCTTCCACTGGTCGCGGCCACCCCCGGTTGACCCCATTACGACTATAAGACGCTTGCCCATATACGTTTCAAACAACGCTTTCAAAGAGTCAGGCGTGTGCGCGTAGTCGACTATGACCGCGAAGTTTTGTCCCGCTTCAATTCTCTCTGCGCGACCGAGAACCGGCTTCACATATTCAAGCGCTTTTTTGATGGTTAAAATATTGATACCCATTGCTTCACCGAGCGCGATGGTGGCGAGAATATTACGCAGGTTAAAAAGTCCGGGCAGGGGCACGGAAAAAAGTTCTCCGTTTTTGTAGACAAAACGAACGTTTTTGTCGTCGACGTTGTACGGCTCAGCCATTGAAAGTGAGAAAGGAGCTTTTATTTCAACGTGTGCTTCAAGAAATTTTGCGCCATAGGTGTCGTCAGTGTTTGCGATACTATAGCGTGGACGCTTTGAGGACTCCTCTAACCCTTTGGCGAGGGAGAGTTTTGCTTCGGCGTATGCTTCCATCGATCCGTGTGACTCAAGGTGCTCGGGCTGAAGGTTGGTGAAAACAAGCGCATCAAGCTCAATTCCTTTATGGCGAAACTGCTTAGCGCCCTCTGAAGTCATCTCGAGCACAATGTGGGTGCAACCCGCGTCCAGCGCCCGCCGCATAAATTGCTGAAGGTAGGCACGTCCCGGCATGGTCATTTTAAATAGGTTAGGCTCAATATCGTCGCCAATACGAAAATGGATAGTGGAAGCGAGCGCTACTTTAAATCCTGCACCCTCGAACATGGTACGCACTAGCTCCGACGTAGTGGATTTGCCTTTGGTCCCGGTGATACCGACCACAAAAAGCTTTTTAGACGGGTTTCCATAGAATATGGCGCCCAAGACGGCAAAATAGAAATGATAGAGATCAAGTAGTTTTGTAGGTATGTATTGTCTTATCATATTTTACTTGCCGCCCACATGCTGGAGCGCTGCGGCTATACGTTCTCGTGTGCCGCGAATGTTCGGTGAAACCTCTTTAAGAATCTTCCGACTTTCGTCAGCGCGGTAGCCCAGCGCCATAAGTGCCTCCAGGACATCGCTGTCATCGTCTGATTGCCGAGGTGCCCCCGGGGCAGGCATTTCAAGTTTTATTTTATCTCGTAAATCTACCACAAGCCGCTCGGCACTTTTCTTACCTATACCATATACCTTAATGAGCGTAACCGAGTCTCCTTGGGCGATTGACCGCTTGAGTGAAGAGACATCTGCGACACTCATGATGCCGAGCGCTGATTTTGGACCAACGCCCGACACGGTCATCAACTGTTTAAAAAAGGCGAGCTCTTCTTCGGTGAGGAAGCCGTATAGGTCTATAGCGTCTTCTCGTACAGCTGTGTGGATGTATATAGAAATTGCGTGAGGTGTGTCCTTGAGAGTCGCAAGGGTCAAGAGAGGGGTGCGAACGGTATACCCAACGCCGCCAACGTCAATAAGTGCCGACCCATCGGGGGTAGTGCCTGCAAATTCTCCCGTGAGCCTGCCTATCATCCTGTAATCATACATGAGGCGCAGGCTGCACAGAAATTTGCTTTTTTTAGGATTATTGCGTACTATGCGCTTCATGGCAATTACCAAAGGGGCAAAAAAGGCCCACCGACAGTCACGACGCAAGCGCGAAATGAATATCACGCGTAAAACCGCCGTACGACTTTCTATGAAGGCTGCGCGCACCGCTCCAAAAGGCGACACAGCAGCGCTCGCTGCAGCGTACCAGGCAATCGACAAAGCGTTCAAGCGCGGGATTATAAAAAAGAACACAGCAGCTCGCCGTAAGTCGAAAGTATCACGACTATTAAAACCGGTTAAGTAAACAAATACAAAAACAAACCCCTTCACACTGAAGGGGTTTGTTTTTGTTAAAAATTGACTTACTCAATATTATGATTATCCTAAGAAAGGAACAGTTCGTTTTTCTGTTCGCGTACCTTCTCAAACAACTAAGGGCGACTCGTAATGATACTGATGCTTATTTCGGACCACGGCTTGCGCTTTAAAGGCAAGGCGTTTGTCCCCAATGCAGAAACAGCGCTTACACATGACCAGCTTAGGCAGGGGGTGTTTGAGCCTGATGGATCTGTCTCGCCCTTGAATTCACAGTACCTAACCGCCATCAGTGCGTTACTTGATCTTCCTTGCGATGCCACTCTCGTGGCAGTGATTTCACTGAAGCGTGTAAACGACAAGCTTCAATCTATGCCCAAGGTGTGGATCTGGTTCGTGAGGGGTGGAAAAATTGTTGGGCGTCTTATGCCGGCACACTCTTCGATACCGACTTTCCTTCATCTTCGAGGGATTGATCCACTAATGACGACTGCGTCGTGGTCACAATTCTTCGTCAATGCTGTGCGAAAAACCAAACAAGGACATGCTGCGCAAGCGGCCTAAGCTAACGGAACATACGTTCCGTTTTTTTATTACCAAAAAAGGTACCTTTCACGAAACGTACAAATACGCCCTAGGGCGTATTTGTACTATCGGTGCCTGCTTTCTTGCTCGACTTTACGCTATTGGGTGCCCCCGGTAGGAATCGAACCTACATCGCATCCTCCGCAAGGATGCGTCCTATCCATTGAACGACGGGGGCGTGGATAACAATCAGTACAATATATGATGCCGTCTAAAGTAGCAATCTTATAACCCGGCAAGTTCGGCCAAGTGTTCGGTAAAATGCGGCTCCTGATGTTCCTCATTTAGAAATTGAAGTAAATAGTCGCGCACCTCTTCGGCATGATCGACATCGTTTAGCGGCAGCATGAATCGAGGATGGAGGTACCCCGACGTGGTGAGGAATAGACGCGCGCGCGGGTCGAGTTCGGGTGTTTCGTCCTCAGGATATTCTATTGATACCCAAAAGGAGTGGATTGTAGGGTAGCGATACAGTGTACCGTCTATATCTATGCCGCGCGGGGTTAGGTGCACGTCATGTTCGCGCGGCCCGCGAACGGTGAGGATAATAAGGGTGGTCACTCCTATGGAAAGTATAATGGCCAGAAAAATATTTAAAAAATAGATAGAAACTGCTATGCCTACGATAGCGATAATACCAAAGGCCCAGTACCAGTCTGTCGATCGGTCGGTATGTTCGTGGGTTAGGACGCTCCAAGAGATTCTGTCTTCATTCATCACATAGAATTATACACCTCAAATATTGGTCGAGCAGTAAAAACGACTTATTAGACAGATATGTACAAGCGGGACTTGGTATCGAACAAATGTTCGAGTATGCTTATGTGTATGAAAGAAGAATACCGAGCGGCGGTTCTGAAATTTTTTCGCGGGCGCAAACGTATGCCGAATATTTCGGAAATCATGACACTGTGCAGGTTTTCGTCGCGCTCCTCGGCGTTCTATGTGGTCGAACAATTGGTGAAAGAGGGAATTGTTGAGAAAGACGCGAGCGGCAAGCTCGTGCCTACAAGTCTCCTGCATGAGGTGCGTCGTGTGGGTCGGGTGCGCGCCGGCTTCGCCTCTCCCGCCGAAGAAGAATTAGCAGACACAATTACGGTGGGAGAGTACTTGATACGGGACAAGAACGCGAGTTTTCTTTTAGAAGTCGAAGGTGACTCTATGGAAGGGGCAGGTATAAAACCGGGCGACATGGTCATTTTCGAGCGAAGCGGCAACTACAAGCCGGGCGACATTGTGATAGCGCTCACCGAAGACGGCTACACTATCAAATATTTAAGAAAGAAAAACACAATGTTTTACTTAGAAGCAGCCAATCCAAAGTATCCAAACATACATCCAAAAGAGGGGCAGGTAATAGGTGTTGTGACGGGAACTTTCCGCAAGTATACGTAATATATGCAGCGCGTAATACTCCACTTTGACGGCGACTCTTTCTTTGCTTCCGTTGAACAAACAATGAACCACAAGCTTCGAGGGTTACCCGTTATAACCGGAGCCGAGCGAGGTGCGGCAACATCGCTTAGTATCGAAGCAAAGCGGCTGGGGTTGTCGCGCGGGATGTCTATGAAAGAAATTTGCGAACGGTGCCCCCACGTTATTGTCGTACGGTCCGACTACACTGCGTACTCGTTGTATGCGCGTCGTATGTATGCGATCGTGCGGCGCTACACGCCTCTTGTGGAAGAATATAGTATCGACGAGTGCTTTGCCGACATTACCGGGTTGGAGTCGGTGTACCGTATGTCATATGAGCATATTGCACTGATGATAAAGGCTGATTTGGAGTTGAGTCTCGGGATCACGTTTGGCGTAGGTCTCGGTCCCAGTAAAGTAGTGGCAAAGATTGGGTCGAAGTTTAGAAAGCCAGGAGGATTTACCCCTATTGCTCGCGAAAATATTCCGCAGTTTCTAGAGTCTATGCCCGTGGGCAACCTTTGGGGTATAGGCTCTGCTATGGCGCTGAAGTTTCAGGGACTAGGCATACTGACTGCACTTCATCTCGCACAAAAGGACGAGATATGGCTTCAAAGTAACCACATAGCCAAACCGTATCGCGAAATCTGGTACGAGCTCAATGGCGGGTGCACGAAACCTTTGACGCTGGAGCACCGAGGGGACATTGGCTCGATAATTAAATCGCGCACGTTTGCGCCCCCGACAGCAAGCCGTGCACTGGTGTTAGCCCAGTTGTCTAAAAATATTGAACGCGCGTGCGACAAGGCTCGCCACTCCAAGGTGCGCAGTGGCGAGGTCGGGGTAATGCTTAAAACCCAAGAATTTTTATATCGAAATAGTGACGTAGTGCTAGTGGTTCCCACAGCGGACCCTTCGATAATACTCAAGGCTGTCGAGCATGAGTTTGACCGGATGTTTGTGCCGCATGTTCTGTATCGCGCAACAGGTATCTCACTTCGCCGTATCGTGCGGGAAGAAGTTGCTACACTCGACCTTTTCGATGCGACAAAGGTGGCCAATGACCGCGCTTCAGTACTGCGTGCGGTAGACGCTCTCAATAAACGGTATGGTAAAGAAACCGTGGTCTTAGCGCGTAGCCTTACAGCCACAAACCATCAAGAGTTAGACAAACAAAGAAATATACATTGCCACAGAAGCGCTATCTCCTTGTCGGCGGAACAACATAAAAAAACCATTGAGTTGCCCTACCTGGGGACGGTGCAGTAAGTCCCGACATGAAAAAACGCCGGAGTATTCCAGCGTTTTTTCTTTTACTTCCCGTACCAAATAGTTTAGGAAAGGTGTTTGAATACCAGGCCCGACATTTTCATCATGTTGACGCCTGATGTGGTGCCAAAAACCTTGGCTAATTTCTCATCAGGAACGATTTCTCGTTTATTTTGCGGATTCTGCAACTCGTTCTTTTTGATGTACACCCAAAGATTCTTCACAACTTCCGGAAAAGGCATCGGACCTTTTCCAACGACAGCCTCAAGATCCTCGCTGAGGTTCTTCGGCTTCATAAATGCTGATGTAACTTCTTTTGCCATAATATTAGTTAATTATTATCAAACACTGACATCATACCATGATAGCAAAAATTGGCTATGGCCCACCAAGGAGAAAGGTGGGATAAAAATAGTTAGCTCAAAACAGTATCAAAAGCCGCGGGTGAAAAGAGAGGAGTGCAAACTATTTTTTTAACTTCGATGCGTTCTGAATTATCGTTTCTAATACTGAAATATATGCCACAATGTCTTGAATTGAAGCGCCAGAGACCAACTGACGCATGTGTAAGCGGAGATTTTTTTCGGTTGAAGGAACAAAGGCTCGGCCTACTTCAGTCAGAGAAACTACTTTAGAGCGGCTATCGTCAGGACTTGTCTCAATAAAGAGAAACTCTCGTGTTTCAAATTTTTTAAGAAGTACGCTCACAAAAGGCGCTTCAACTCCAAGCTCCTCGGCTACGTCTGTCGCGCGCATACCGTCCTTGTGGTCATAAAGCAATCCTAAAAACGCCCAGTCTGTAGTGGATATATCGAGGTGCGCTAAAGCCTCGGTGGTTTGTTGCTTGAGGCTCCTGTATGCTTTCGCCTGCAAAAGACCTATGCGATAGGTGGTCGTATTGTTAGCAGCCGAGGTAAGTTTCTCAAATATATTAGACATATTAGTTAAGTAACTTAACCTTATACCTATTAGCTAAATATACAATGAAGCGTCCTTTGTTGATTAAAGGGTATGGATGTATGACATTAGCGAGACTCCATCCACAAAAAGGTGGTGAGGTTTTGTGCCATATCCTGGAGCCCTTCGGTTAAGATGTCGAGCCCAAACAACTCAGCACAGACGTGCGACGCTATGACGCCAGTTGTGCGGGGGAGCTCTCCCTTTGCAAGCGCTGCTGCTGCAGTTGCTTGGTCCACGAGTATTCCATCACCACTCTTTAATTTTTTATTGGGGAACAGGCGAGCAAGCGTGCCGCGGGTTTGTGCCAGCGCTTGCGGGTGGGACATGATGGTGTCAATTTCGGAGATGGTGACGCCCCTAACGCCTAAAAGTGCATGGTTAATGACGATCTGAAAATGAGTAATTATTTTACAGTCGAACTCAGACAACGCGTTAATTGTTTCCCATACAAGGCCGCCTAAAGAATTCTCAATAGCAGCAATACCAAAGTCAACCGCGCGTGCCTCCAGTGCTCGCAGCACTCGGTCGGACGTATAGAGGTAGACTATCTCGTAGTTTGTAATACCGTTGTCTGTGCAGTAGGTACGACACGCCTCTTCATTGAAGCTGCCCTCGCCACCTTGAATGCCAATTTTGAGAGACTTTGATTGTTGTAGCTCCATAACTCAGGCGGTGGCGATGTCCGGAAGTTTGAACCGAAAACGTGGCTCAAATTCAACGTTCTTGATACAAGCATACGTGAATTACGTGGCATGTTCAAGCAACATCCAGAGTGGTTTGAGGTACCGAAACCAAAATCAGACAAAGGACAGAATGCAGTTGATTACTCCACGCAATCTAAAATCAGTTAACCTATGAAAAGTTATGATATTTTGTAAAAAGCTTTACAATGGCATAGCACCTATGATAACCTATGAAATATGAAGAAAACATCAAACGAAAAAGCACTACTCTCAATCAGTGAAGTTTCGAGCATTTTTGGTATTCACCAAGACACGCTTCGTAATTGGGAGAAGAAAGGACTCATAACCCCACTCCGTGTTGGTCCACGAAAAGATCGAAAATATAAACCGGAAGACATAGAGCGAATTGCAAATGACAAAAGTATTATGAAAAGTTTTGATGCTCCACTCACCGATGATTCAGGGAAAATGAATCTCACCCAACTCAAGCAATTCCTTTGGAGGAGCGCAGACATTTTGCGTGGGAAAATTGATAGCTCTGATTACAAGAAATATATTTTCGGACTCCTTTTCTACAAACGAATCAGTGACTCCTGGGACGAGGAATATAAAAAAGTTCTTGAAGTATATCACGACGAAGAAGTTGCCCGCTCAGATCACAATCATCGCTTTCAAGTTCCAAAAGACTGCCGATGGAAAGTAGTAGAGATGCAAGCGGAAGGAATCGGTCACAAGCTCAACGAGATTTTTGATAAACTCACCAATGCCAACAGCCCGAAGCTCGACAAGATTTTTGACGACCTTGATTTTGCAAATAAAGACAAATTCCCCAATGAAACCATCCAACGCCTTATCAATCACTTCTCGCAGCACAATTTTGGCGACAATTACATCAGCTCTGACCTTCTCGGAGATGCATACGAATACCTCATTGAGCAATTCGCGGCAGACGCTGGCAAGAAAGGCGGAGAATTCTATACTCCCCGTGAAGTTGAGCGTGTGGTTATCAATATTCTCAAGCCCCACGAGAAAGATCATATCTACGACATGGCGGTTGGCTCGGGCGGTTTTCTCTTGGAGGCATATCATCATCTCAAAAATGAAGCCGGGGAAAAGAAAGCCCGCTCGCTCTATCTTTATGGGCAAGAAATAAACATCGGTACTTATGCGATTGCAAAGATAAACATGTTCCTCCACGGACTTGATAGTGCGGATATTCAGCGCGGAGACACACTCGCTGATCCGAAGTTTCTAAACCCGGACGGCGCGCTCAAAACATTCGACATTTGCGTCGCAAACCCGCCCTACTCCATAAGTGAATGGGAGTACGAGATATTTAAGCACGACAAATACGGACGAGTTGCTGGATACGAAATGCCTCCAGCAAAAAAAGCCGACTACGCCTTTGTGCTTCACATGGTGAAGTCAATGAATGAAAACGGACGTGCTGGCATCGTGCTTCCGCATGGTGTGCTTTTCCGCGGTGGAGCCGAGGGCCGTATTCGAGAGGAGCTTATCAAAAATGACCTGATTGAGGCCATTGTTGCTCTCCCCGCAAAACTTTTCTACGGTACAGGTATTCCGGCGGCGATTGTGATATTCAACAAAAACAAGCCAGAAGCCCATAAGAACAGAATTCTCATCATCGACGCCGAGCAAGACTATGAAGCAGGCAAAAATCAAAACCGCCTACGCAAGGGGGATATTGGGAAAATAGTGTCAGCATTTGAGGGATATCGAGATATTGAGAAATATGCGCGCGTGGTGGGTGTTAAAGAGCTTGAAGAAAATGAATTCAATCTCAATGTTCGTCGCTATGTAGAAAATGGCGAAGATGAGATGGTGGTTGATATAAAAACTGTGTGGGCAGAAGTGAAAGAAATTGAAAAAGAGCGAGAAGCGATTGATAAGAAGGTCGAGAGGTATTTGAAGGGGTTGAAATATTAGTATGGCGAGATATTTAAAAAATAGATTAGACCCCTCCACGCTCGACGCACTTGCTGATTTTATTTGTGGAGATGAAGCCGGAAAGTATCCTGAGTATAGATCTTCAGGTTATTTAACTCGTTTTTTTCAAAATATCAATATTAGTGCAACTCACGACGGGAGCACACGAAAATGGTGGGTGCTTGAGTTGCTCAAGCAGTTAACATTCGACGATCTCGAAAAAGTAATTTTGAGGCTTGTTGACATAAGAGAATACAAAGCAGACAGGACGAAATTAGTGATAGCTGTAAAGGCGATGAATGATATTTTATTTATGGAAAATATGAGTGTTATCTTTCAAGGTCGTGATCCGATCATAGTTTCTCTAAAGGAATCATTGAATCCGATTGTAGATATAAAAAATGCACCCACTGATTCCGAGGAAGAGTTTTTGAAAAAAGATTTTGAAGAAAATGATATTTCAAAACTTGGTCTTGATGGAGTGATAGAAAGTATTTTGAAAGACCGCATTCTGGAGTCACGCCAATGTTTACAACATAATGCGCCGCTGTCCTCCGTTATTATGGCTGGAAGTATACTAGAGGGAATTTTATTTGGTATTGCAGTAAAACATCCGCAAGAGTTTCAATCAGCTGCTGCCAGTCCAAAAGACAAGTTGGAAAAAGTTTTACCTCTACCGGACTGGAAGCTGGCGGGTCTTATTGATGTAGCGTATGAGCTCGGTGTAATTGGTTTGGATGTGAAAAAGTTTGGACATACCCTGCGAGACTTTCGTAACTATATTCATCCGTATGAACAAAGCGTCTCAAAGTTTTCACCCGATAAGCATACTGCAAAAATTTGCCTACAAGTCCTGAATGCTTCCATTGCTGGCTCAATTAAGTGGATCTCAAGTAAATAATATGAAAACTAACACAACACAACAAAAGAATATTCCGAGTGGATGGACACAAGTGCGTGTTGCCGATGTCTTGGATGTGAACCCCGAACAAATAACCCCCCAATCATCACCCGATGATTTTTTCCAATATATCGATATTGCCTCTGTCAAAGATTTCAAAATTCAAGAGTTAAAAATATTTACCGGATTGCAAGCACCAGGTAGGGCGCGCCGTCTTGTAAGAAAGGACGATATTCTTATTTCAAATGTGAGACCGAATTTAAAGGGCATATGTCGCGTCCCCGATTACAGTGTCAGTACATTATGCTCGACAGGATTTAGTGTAGTTCGGTCTAGAGCGATTGATCACGGATATGCGTATCAAGTTTTGGTGCAAGACGATTTCACAAATTATCTTGTTGATAAGGCAATTGGTTCAAACTATCCTGCCATAAACTCAGACGACGTCGCCAACTATCAATTTTTATTACCCATCTTAAAAGAACAACAAAAAATTGCGGAGATTTTGGGGACGGTGGATGAGGATATTGCGAAGACGCAGGAAGTGATTAAGGCAACAGAAAAGCTCAAGCGTGGATTGATGCAACAGCTCTTTACTCGCGGGATTAGAAATTCAGAATTTAAAATATCAAAACTGGGCGATCTTTGTATTTTCAAAACTGGAAAATTGAATTCAAATAAAGCAGTAGACGGTGGAGCATATCCGTTTTTCACTTGTTCACAAGAAACTTTTGCAATAGATCAATATTCGTTTGACCAGGAAGCTATTTTACTTGCTGGAAATAACGCGGCTGGGAAATACTCAGTCAAATATTACGATGGTAAATTTGATGCTTATCAAAGAACTTATGTTATCTCCGTAAAAAGTGAAGATAATTTATCCTATCCATATCTTAAAGAAGTATTGAATACGCGATTGAATGAACTAAGAGATTCTTCGGTGGGTTCAACCACTAAATTCTTAACTCTTAAACTATTAGAAAAATTACCAATCTCACTTCCCCCAATATCAGAGCAACGAGAGATTGCAGAAATATTGGTGAGTATCAATGAAAAGATTTCAGTCAATAAGAAATTGAAAGCAAAACTTACTCTTCTCAAAAAAGGTCTGATGCAGGATTTATTGAGTGGATCGGTAAGGGTACAAATATGACAAAGGCACCAGCTCAACAGTATTATTTGTATATTGACGACTCAGGCTCACGGCTTCCGGATGGGCTGGATTTAAAATCTCGTGACGATGGAATGGATCATTTTGCGCTGGGAGGTGTTTTAGTTGCTGAAGTTGATAAACTCGAGCTGTGTGATCGATATTTTGAGTTTTGTAAGAAATGGAAAATAGACTATCCACTGCACTCTACCAAGATTCGCGGTATGCGAGACAATTTTGCATGGCTAGAGAAGAGTAGTGCAAAATTAAGAGATACATTCTATGAGGAACTCAGTGTGTTTCTTGAGTCGCTACCCGTTATTGGATTTGCAACTGTGATTCACCGACCTGGCTACAATGAGCGATATAAGCAACTATATGGAGACAAGCGGTGGCTGATGTGCAAAACAGCATATTCGATTTTGATTGAACGTGTTGCAAAATATCTACAAAATGAAGGCGGAATATTGAACGTGAGATTTGAGGGAGCTGGGAAAAAAGAGGATCGCGCTATTATTCAGTACGCAAAGGATTTGAAACATAGTGGCATGCCGTTTCATATAGAAAATTCTAAAAAATATGGTGGGCTCAATCAGTCTGATTTTCAGCAACTCATACTCGGTGAACCCCGACGTAAAACCAAGGAAAATTTGTATGTGCAGCTTGCCGATCTTTATCTATATCCTATGGCGAAAAGGAAATATGAGCCAACGTATAATCCGTGGGTTGCATTGTATAATAACAAAAAGGTTATTGACGCACTGCTTCCTGAATCAGAATGGTCCAGCCGAGGCATAAAATATAGTTGTTTTGATGACTCAAGCAGCAAAAAACCTGAGCAAGCTCAGGTTTGATGCCGGCTCGCATACGCGAACCCCGGGGCAAAGCCCATACCAATATAATACCTTTTTCCTCTTAAAAATCAATGAAGCTGTGGAAAACTAAGGTTAGAAAAAAATATGAAATTCAACGAACAATATACAGTAGAAAATTACATCATTAAGTTTATTAAAGATAAGCTCGGGTTTCAGTACATAAAGCCGGAGGAATTTGCAAAACTTCGTGATCTTGAGAGTGAATACATCGTCACTTCTCTTTTAGAGAAAGCTATTAGCACACTCAATCCAACCGCAAACGATAGCGAGGTAAAAAGTGTCCTTCATGAAGTTAGGAAAATTGATAATAACGAAGCTTTTTTGAAAGCGCTAAGAGATGGAATTAACCTCAAAAATTCTGTCACTGGGAGAAAGCATGACTATAAACTACTTGATTTTGACAATCCGGAGAATAACCAATTTGTTGTTACCAATCAATTCTATTTCGAAGGGGATACAGAAAATATCCGGCCAGATATAATGATTTTTGTGAACGGGCTTCCTCTTGTGGATATTGAAGCAAAGAGCCCAACTGCCTCTCTCGGAGTGAGTTTTGAAAACGGGATTGATCAAATAAAGAGATACGAAAAAGTAGCTCGGAAACTATTTATTCCAAACTGTTTTAACATCGCGAGTGATGGCCTTAAAACAGTCTATGGTGCCACGGGCGCGCCCAAACAGTACTTCCTCCAATGGAGAGATGAAGATATTGAAAAAGAACTTGGTGGAGAGCTTGAGATGATACTTTTCTCACTTTTGTCTAAAGGAAACTTTTTAGATATTGTCCAAAACTTTATTTTGTTTGAAAAGGAAAAAGAAAAACTAGTGAAGAAAATGGCTCGCTATCAGCAGATGCGGGCAACAAACAAGATTGTGGAGCGTGTAGTGATGAAGGAAAAACGCCAAGGACTTATCTGGCACACGCAAGGATCTGGCAAGACGCTCACGATGTATTTCACCGCGTGGAAGCTCCGCTTCAACAAAGCTCTCGCCAATCCGAAAGTATTTATTTTGGTTGATCGTGTGGACTTGGACGACCAGATATTTGAGACTTTTACTAATGCAGGAGGGAAGAACATCGTTCGGGTAACCTCACGGAAGGATCTGGAAGAAAAAATACAATCATCGGAAAAGGGTATATTTATCACCACTATTCAAAAGTTCTCGGAACTTGGCGACAAAGTGGAGAATCTCGATGAAAACGTAATTATTCTTTCTGATGAAGCTCATCGCGGCGATGAGGGCGTGTCGGGTATTAATATGCGAAATGCGTTCAAAAAAGCATTTTTCTTCGGGTTTACTGGAACGCCTGTTGATAAGGCGCATACGAACACTTTTCGAAATTATGAAGGTGAAGGAAAGAGATATCTTGACTACTACTCTATCCAAGAAGCGATTGATGATGGAGCGACAATACCGGTGACGTATGAAGCTCGACTTTCGAAGTTTTCTATTGACGAAGAAAAGCTCGATCAGCAGTTTGAAGAAATAGCAGGAGATTTGTCCGACAAGCAAAAGACTGAACTTATAAGGAAATACGGTAAAAAGGCGGCGCTCGTTAAGCTACCCAAACGCATGGAAGCTGTCGCAAGGGACATTGTGGAGCATTACAAGCTCTATGTGGAGCCAAATGGCTTCAAGGCGCAGGTCGTGGCGTATGACCGCGAAGCCGTGGCAACGTATAAGAAATTACTCGATAAACTCATACCATCCGAATGGTCGGCTGTGGTGTATTCTCCCGGAGATCCAAATAGCGATGCGGATGATTTGAAAGCATATAACACGAGCAAGCGTGAACGCGAACAGATTATTGAGCGATTCAAAGACCCAAAATCTTCTTTGAAGTTTCTTTTAGTCTGCGACATGTTGCTCACAGGTTTCGATGCTCCAATTGAACAAGTGATGTATCTCGATAAGCCGCTTCGCGATCATAATCTCTTGCAAGCGATTGCGCGCACGAATCGTGTTTATAAAAACAAGGAAGCAGGGAAAATTATCGACTACTACGGAATTACGCGAAATTTATATGACGCTCTTGATTTTGACGAGGATGTCGTTGATTCGGCGATGATAGATATTGAGCGAGTGAAGGCAAGATTTTCTGATGTTTTGAGCGATGTAATGAAAATATTTACGGGCGTAAATATCGAAGATCCATCAATGGATAATCTTCGCCGATGTTTAAAGATTTTCATTGATAATCAAGACAAACAGAAATACTTTGTTGAGAAGTATATGAAGCTCAAGAGCTTGTTTGAGTTTCTTTCGCCTGATCCGTACTTGAAGCAATACATTCGCCCTTTTGAATGGGTGACAAGTTTTTACTTGGCATTTTTGAAGGAATTTCGAAGCGAGGATGATCGATATTTACTTGAAGAATACGGCGAGAAAGTCCGCGAGCTTATCCAAAAGAGCACTATCATTGATTTCGAAGGAATTACAAAGAATTTCCGCGAACTACGCGTGAATGATTTGTACACACTTGAGCGACTCAAGGGGATGGATGACGAGGAAAAGGCGCTGAATCTTGAGAAAATGCTCAAACAAGAGATCTCAATCAATCTTGATGAAAATCCTGCATATCAAAAATTTAGCGAACGGCTAACTGCTATTCGTCGCGAGTTTGAACAAAATCAGATTGACCTTGCGGAAAGAATCCGTCGGTATGAGGAATTAATGAGTGATATCAAGACAAAGGGAAATGAGGCAAAAGATTTAGGACTTGATTTGAAAGAATATGCGCTTTATGTTATCTCGCAGGAATTTATTAATGGAGGCAAGGATGATGAAGTTAAGGAATTTGTTAAAGAACTTCGAAATCGAATTGAGGACGACCTGGATAGTGGGTGGCAGGAATCCTCAAAGCGAGATGTGTTTGTTAAAGATATTAAACAAACCTTGCAAGAACTGATTCTGCGCGATTATAAAGGTCGGTTTACTGTAAAAGATTTTCCAAAATTCTTAAATAGACTGGTAGACATCATCACTAAGAAATTCTAGCAAGAAAAATATATAGTATGGAAAAGAAAATCTCTTATAAACTTAAAAGGAGCAAAAGAGCAAAACGAATGCGTCTTGCGGTGTATTGTGACGGCAGTGTAATAGTGACTACCCCTTTCGGGGTCGAACTATCAATCGTTGAGAAGTTTCTTGCTGATAAAAAACAGTGGGTGTGGGACAAAATACTCTTTTTTAAGAGCGTGGACAGCAAAGCTATCCGTACTTTCTCGCATAAAGACTATTTGGAAAACAAGGACAAAGCTCTTGCTCTCGTGCAGAACCGGGTTAGGGTTTATAACAAAGTATATGGTTTTTCGTTTAACAATATCTTTATTAAAAATCAAAAGACTTGTTGGGGTAGCTGTTCGTGCAAACAAAATCTAAATTTTAATTACAAAATTGTATTTCTACCACAAAAACATCGTGACTATATTATTGTCCATGAAATATGCCATCTTAAAGAATTTAATCATTCAAAAAAATTCTGGGCGCTTGTGGAGAAAGCCCTCCCTAATTATTTAGATATAAAAAAAGAGCTTCGTAATCACGAGTTATTTTATAAGTAGGCCACAAAGAAACAAAGTAAAAAGTCGGTATCCAGTTCAAGGTATCGACTTTTTACTTGGGTTCAAGCTTGGACATCGGGCGGAGGAGGTGAGATTCGAACTCACGGTACCTTGCGGCACGCCGCATTTCAAGTGCGGTGCGTTAGACCACTCTGCCACTCCTCCATATAAAGGTTTGTGGCCTCTAATGAAAATTACAATACACTTTTTAAGCGAAATTTACCATTTCTTCTAGGTTAGTACTTTTGAATTGATTAGAAATTATAAAAAGTGCCCCGAGGCTAGTCTCGGGGCAGGATACGGTAGTACGCATTATTTCAACCCTTAGGTTTTTGTAGATGCGCCTCCGCTTGATGTTCTGTGCAATAAGGTTTTCTTGGTTCAGCCGTGGCCTTGCAACTGTGGAAACTTTTAGTACCAGGATCTCCTATAGGCCAGCAACAAAGTTCAGGCTTTCGGACGGATGGTCGACCTACTGCTAGTTCATGAACGGCTCCCGGGCCCATTGCAGAAAATGTTACTGCCTTATTCGAGAGTCGGGTCAGAGTAGGCGCTCTGTATGTAGTATGTGACCTTCTCCTTTTGGGTGAGGGGCGAGGGGGTAGACCAAGTCGCCCTCCCTTACTTATAATAGCATTTTTAGTTACGCCTAGCTGTTTGCCTATTTCAGTAGCCGAGAGGCTCTTCGGCCATAAAACCTTCAGGAGGGCGACTTGTTCCTCTGTCCACTCCATAATATTTTCCTATGATTGTGAGGATCAGTATATCTAGGCTAATAGTTGCAGTGTAACGCTTTTTTGTCAAAGCGATTGCAATTTGTTCGCCGGTATGGTGTCCTGTAACCACATATGAAATACCTCGGCATTGACTACGGAAGTAAGCGCATTGGGGTTGCGGTCTCGGACGAGTCGGCAACTTTGGCATTTCCACTTGGCGTAGTTGTAGCCGGAGGTAAGGCCTTAGGTGAGGTGCTCGATATTATAAAGGAGAACGGGGTGAAGATAGCCGTGATGGGGGAGTCAATGAATTTTAAGCAGGAAAAAAATCCAATTATGAAGGAAGCCGAAGCCTTTGCGGAAATGCTGCAGGCTCACCAGGTGGCGGTCGTCTTCGAGCCGGAGTTTATGACCAGTGCACAGGCAACACGATTGGAAGGAAAGTCTCATCGGCCGCGCCAGCGTGAAGAGAGTCGCGCCGTGGCAGAAAAATTAGACGCATCCGCCGCTGCGCTTATCCTGCAGAGTTACCTCGACCGGATGCGAAAAGGGCAGTAAAGTAAAAATATGGACGAGCTCATTTCAATTGATGATTTTAAAAAAGTAGAAATTCGTGTGGGCGAGATTCTTTCAGCTGAGCCGGTTTTGGGGTCAGAAAAACTGCTCAAACTTCGCGTAAATTTCGGGAGTGAAGAGCGTCAAGTGGTGTCGGGTATAGCGAAACATTTTCCCGACACAGCGCTTTTAGTAAGTAAAAAATGTGCTTTCGCGACTAATGTAGAGCCGCGGTCTATTATGGGGCTCGAGAGCCAGGCTATGATTTTGGCTACAGGAGGGAGCGAAGGAGAGCAACTGCATCTTTTTGAGTCCACTGCTCCTGTCGGGTCACGAGCGCGCTAGTTTTTCTTTTTGCGCTTTATACTCATGCCAGGTAAGGACTAGGAACGCAATGTCGAATATAGTAATAAACAAAAGAGTGAGTGAGAACGTATGGACAAGTCGGTATGACTGATACACCAAAAATATTATGATGAACATCATCATGACGGGGTAGGACCACAGTCTGTTGCGATAGAGGTTGTACGCTAAGAACGCATTTAAAATGCCATGAAAGAGAAGATATGCGCCAACAAAAGTGCGGACGCTGACGATGTCGAGGCGATGAATTTGCGAACTGACGAAGCTAAAAAGGAAATCTTCGGGGCCGCCAAGCAGTTGGTGTCGGCTAAAAAAGACTAATATGTATTCAAGCCACGAGTGGAGTCGGGTAAGTAGGAAAAGGCCGCCAAGTATTTGCCATACACTATTAATACCCTTAAGCGCAACTCCAGCTTCAAACAATTCGTGCCACACCTTTCGTTTAAACAATCTGGTCATCATAGAGTGATAATGGTATTGTACACGTGCTTTGGATAGTAATGTAGTGCGACTTGCCCTCGTAGTTTAATGGATAGAACTCCGGACTTCTAAGCCGGCTATAGAGGTTCGATTCCTCTCGGGGGCACACGTTTATGTAAAGGGATTTTAATGATACGTGGTATATTTATACGTATGGAATTCAGTACTGTATTTAAATAATAACAAACACATGGACCAAAAAACGGTGTTGGTTGTCGAAGATGAAACAGTGCTTCGAAAAATATTAGAAAAGAAACTGATCAAAGAAGGTTTTACTGTGTTATCGGCTTCCGATGGAAATGAGGCATTGATAATTGCACTTAATAAAAAACCACATCTTATTTTGCTTGATGTTATGATGCCGCATAATGGGCTTCTCATGTTGCAAGAATTGCGAAAGGACACGGCGTACGGCAAGAAGGTTCCGGTTATCTTACTAACTAATCTTAGTCCGGATACAAAGGATATTGTAGAGGCAATAGAGAAGCACGAACCCATTTTTTACCTGGTAAAGGCAAACTACACACTTGAGCAAGTGGTAGACCGGGTGCATGAGTCGCTTGTATAATTACTAGAAATTATGGCTCTAACAGAAATTTCCTATTTTAAAAAGCATGTCGAACACAAAGACCATGTTGCGGTCGTGTTTCTGTGTGACATCGAAACCGGGCTGCGGGGTTTTATCGCAATTCATAACAATATGCTTGGTCCTGCGGTCGGAGGCACTCGACTGCGTTACTACAAAGATGAAAATGAGGCGCTTACCGATGCTTTACGACTCTCTCGTGCGATGACCTACAAATGTGCGATGGGGAGCGTGCCGTTCGGCGGGGGTAAAGCAGTGCTCATGGCACCCAAAAATATAACTCAAAGTCAGAAACGCGCATTGCTTATTGCATATGCCAATCGCCTCAATTTACTGGGCGGTCATTTTTTTACGGGTGAGGATGTCGGTATCGACGAAAGTGATATTGCCCTTTTGTCGCAACACTCCGACTTTATCATTGGACGTCCAAAAATCGGTGGCATGCCGGCGCGCTATGCTGCGATTTCCGTCTGTATTTCTATCGAAGCGTCACTTGGGGAGAAATTTGGCAACGAGACTTTTGTTGGAAGGTCGTTCGCGGTTAAAGGATTAGGAAATGTCGGCAAAGAGCTTTGCGCTTTGATAAGCGCCAAAGGCGGCACTCTTGTTGTGGCAGATATTGATCCTAAGCGCACAAGCGCGGCCCGTACGTTGTTCCCCGACATTCGCATCGTGCCGCACACACGCATTCATATGCAAAAGGTTGATGTCTTTGTTCCGTGTGCTTTGGGAGACGAGTTCAATCAAAAAACGATTCCAGAGTTAGGGTGCGCTATTGTGTGCGGTTCGGCAAATAATCAACTTTCTACAGCAAAGGATGGTGCGCGCCTACATAAGCGCAAGATTCTATACGTCCCAGACTACGTCGCGAACGCAGGCGGTCTTATAAACGTAGTGGACGAATTGCACGAAGGTGGCTATAGCGAGCCGCGCGTGACTGACCATATTCAGCACATAAAAGTGACTGTAAAGGAAATTTTGGCTCAGTCGCGTATTAGCAATATACCTACAAATGAAATAGCAGACGCCATTGCGGAAAAACGATTTAAGAAAACAAATAATCGAACAAAGTAATACTTTATATGGAATACCTACCACCAAGTAAAAAATATACTGCGCAAAAGGTTTTGCAAATGATCCGAGAAAATGACTCTAAAAAGTGGGCAAAGCTGCAAGAAGAAAATATGCTGGGGTTGTTCCATGCTGCGGCGGAGCGTATTCCGGCTTACAAGGATTTTTTGCACAAGCACCGTATCGACCCTTCGCACATCACGACACCTGCGCATTTTAAAGAGGTGCCGGTGACCAATAAAAACAACTATCTACGTACGTACCCACTTGCCTCTTTGTGCTGGGACGGCACACTGGAGAAACCACTGGTATATGCCGCCACGTCAGGCTCTACAGGAAAGCCCTTTTATTTTCCGCATGACAACGAGCTCGACTGGCAGTATTCGGTTCTCGCTGAACTCTTTTTAGAAAACGGCATGCGCGAAGGAAGAGAAGGGCCAACGCTCGTACTCATTACCTTTGGTATGGGCGTGTGGATAGGAGGACTCTTTACCTACCAGGCGTTCCAGCTCGCGAGTTTGCGTGGCAAGAATATTTCCATACTGACACCAGGGTTGAATAAGGGGGAGATTTTGCATGCGCTTCGCGACCTCGCGCCGAACTATAAGCAAACTATTGTTATCGGATATCCGCCGTTCGTAAAAGACGTGCTGGATGAGGCGATGTTGTCGGGTATATCGCTTCGCGAACATAACATTCGTATGCTTTTTGCTGCCGAAGGATTCAACGAAAAGTTCCGCGACCATCTGATGCGTATGACCGGTACTGAAAACCCATACCTTGACACGCTCAACATTTACGGCACCGCTGATATTGGTGCTATGGCATATGAAACCCCGACATCCATATTCCTGCGACGCCAAGCGCTTGAGGATGAAAAGCTCTTCTTTTCGCTTTTCGGCCCAATAGAAAAAACCCCGACGCTCGCGCAATATAACCCGCTCTTTACGAACTTCGAAGCGCATAATGGTGAAATTCTTCTGACTGGCTATAACACGCTCCCGCTCATCCGCTATGAGGTAGGCGACCAAGGGGGCGTGATGACATTTGACGAGGCACAAAACGTTAGTGTATTGCACGGGAATGAGTTGAGTACAAAGCTTGAGGAAGCCAACGTGCCACTCTATCGACTGCCGTTTGTCTATGTATATGAGCGAGCAGACTTTTCGACAAAGCTGTACGGAGCAATCATGTATCCCGAGCATATTAGAGAAGCCCTGCAGGAGGATGTGTTGCTTATGGATATTACCGGCAAGTTCACGATGCACACCCGTATAGATGAAAACCAAGACCAATTTTTGGAATTGAATGTTGAGCTGCGACAAAATGGAGAGGCGTCACCGGAGCTAGTAAAAACTATCCAAGAAATTACGAAAGCTAATCTCCTGTTGAAGAACAGTGAATATCGAAATAATTATGCAAGCATGGGGGATAAGGTGGTACCCCAGGTAGTGTTCTGGCCGCATGGCGACGAGAAATATTTCAAAGCGACCATTAAGCAAAAATGGGTGGTGAAAGATAGTAATTAATATTTTACTTTTATATGCCAGTACACACACGAATACAAAAAGGGCTTGAGAGTCAATATGCACCGGTGCCAGTTTTTTTTACATTATCAAGCGATGTTGACCAAAAAAAGCTTGAGCAACTATTTGAAGAGGGCGCTGTCCGGCACGTGCGTGACGACTACGAAGAGGAACTTCTAGAGCTTTTCGGCGTTAACAATCCGACACTCGTGTACACTCTCGATTTTAAACAACTCTTTAAAGTGCATTTCGAAAAATTGCAGGCGGACGCGCCTCTTTGGAAACAGGGTCACTGGGTGTACTTTCCGTGGAGCTCAACGCTTTCGCACATACTCCAAGAAGAAGACTTCCAGTTGGTACGAACCGCTCGCAACCGGAACCTTATAAGCAAAGAAGAGCAGGAGAAATTCTACAATTCGACCGTAGGTATCGGTGGTTTAAGCGTTGGCTCCAGTGTTGCGTTCGCGCTGGTGCTCCAAGGTGCGGCAAAGCGCATCAAACTTGCGGATATGGATCGTCTTGCGCTCTCTAATACAAATAGAATTTTGATGGGGGTGGATAATCTTGGAGTTTTGAAAGTCGAGATGTGCGCCAAGCGGATATACGAAATAAACCCATTTGCGCATATTGAATTGTTTACCGACGGACTCAATCCCGAAAATATTGGGACCTTCTTTGACGGCCTCGACATCGTTGTCGACGAGCTCGATAACCTTGCGGTGAAGTATCTTATTCGACAGGAGGCAAAGAAGCGCGGTATCCCTGTTGTTATGGGTGCAGACAATGGAGACAACGCAGTGGTGGACGTAGAGCGATACGACCTAGACCCAAATCTTGCTTTTTTTCACGGCCGTCTGGGCGATGTTACTTATGAAGAGCTCTCTAAGCTCGATAAATTCGGCATCGGTCGCACTATTACCCAGCATATCGGTCCGGAAAACGTGACTATTAAAATGCAAGAATCATTACTTGAAATGGGGAAGACTATTGTGTCGTGGCCGCAGCTGGGCGGTGCGGCACTCATTAATGGTGCAGCCGTGGCGTACACTATTAGGAAAATACTTAACGGTCAGTCGATAGAGAAGAATCGCGCTCTCGTTTCTCTTGATGAAAAGCTCGACCCTGGCTACCTTGACCCGAGTGAAGTCGAAGTCCGTGCGTTGGCATCTCAAAAGTTTGCCTCGCTTTTTGGCTTATGAATCTAGAGTCACACATACAAACTATCCTTGAAGCTGCTCTTCAAGCACCGTCTGGAGAGAATTCCCAGCCGTGGAAATTTTCAGTACACGGCAACACGATAGAACTGTACAATGATGAAGCAAGCGACTTGTCTTTATATAATGACTCGAACCGAGGGTCGTATGTCGCGCACGGCGCAGCTATTGAAAATATCTGTATCGCAGCGTCGGCGACAGGGTACCGCGCCTCAGTCACACTTTTTCCAAGACCGGGTAATGGTGAGCCTATTGCGTCAATCATACTTACTCCACATGCTGCAAAAAATATTGAAGATATAAAACTATACGAGTGTATCCCCGTAAGAACTTCCAATCGCAAACCGTATAAAAAAGAACCCCTCAAACCCGAACACGAAGCTGCACTTAGTGCTGCCGTACAAACGCTTGGTGCAACTGTTTTGTATAAAAGAATTACCTCACCGCAACAAATGTACGCTATGGCGGTTGTCGGCGCCACTAACGAAGAGGTGATGCTTCAAAATAAATCTTTGCACCAGTTTTTCTTCAGTCATCTAACGTGGAGTATAGAAGAGGATGCGAAAAAGAAGGTTGGCTTTTTTATTCGTACACTCGAGCTACCGATGCCGGTGCGCGGTTTGTTTAAACTCATACGTCATTGGAGTGTTATGAAAGTATGTATTGCTCTGGGCTTTCCTAAAGTGGTGCAAAAAGCCAATGCGGCAACAAATTTTTCCGCAGCAGAGTTCGGATTACTAACTACACGAGGCGATACGCCGCAAGATTTCGTAGCAACGGGGCGAACACTTCAAAGGATATGGCTCACTGCCACTTCTTTAGGTGTAGAGATGCAAGTACTGACAGGCACCATCTTTCTGGATTTTGCGCATAAAGCCCATCCGGAAGCATTTTCTACGCATGAAAAAAGTTTAATTCACACACAAATTGAAACACTTTATAGTATGCTTACCAATAAGCGTGAAGTGGTTACCTGTATGTTTCGCATTGGGTACGGGGAATCCCCAAGTGCGCGTGCAACTCGGTATACTCTTGAAGAACGCTTAATGTAATGACTGTACAATACGTTGATCTACTTATTTTAGGACTTGCGGTTGCAAGTACCGGCGTTCTTGGCTTTATAGTATATTTTAATAATCCACAGAGTGCGACGAACCGTGCTTTTTTAGGGTTCTCGCTTCTTGGTGGCGTGTGGGGAGTGCTCAACTATACAAGCACACAGGTGGAATCCTTCGAGCTGAGCCTCTGGATGTGGCGGTTGGTTATTTTTACGGCCGTATGGTTTTGTTTCGGTATTTTTCATTTAGCGAGAATTTTCCCGCAGGAGCGGCCAGTATTTGGAGTGCGCTATATATGGTTTATTATCCCTTCGGTTACGGCAGTGTCATTCCTCACGTTAACGCCTTTAGTGTTCGCAACCTTTCGATCGACTCCACTCCAAGGATCTATACCGCCTATCGTTAATGGTCCACTTATTGGAGTGTTTGGCCTTACAATCGTAGGGTTAGTGGGCGGCGCAATATATATGTTCCTTAAGCGCATGGTTCAGGCAAGAGGCATCCTGCGAATGCAATATGGGCTAATTGTGGGTGGAACTATCACTACATTCGCGCTTCTTATTATCTGCAATTTCATACTTCCGGTGGCATTTAATATATACGCCTTCATTCCTCTAGGCTCTGTGTTCATTCTTCCGTTCATTGTATGCACGGGATACGCTATCGCCCGGTACGGATTATTTAATGCTCGTATTGTGGTGACAGAATTATTCTCGTTCGTAATGGTACTTGCAACGCTTTTGCAAATACTTTTTTCAACAACATTTTTCGAACTTGCGCTGCGCTCTGGAATATTTGTCCTCGTCCTTATCTTTGACATCTTGCTTATCAAGAGGACAGCGAGTGAAATTAAGTCGCACGAACTCATACAAAAGCAAGAGAAGGAGCTTGAGAAAACAAATTTACGACTGCAAGAAATGGATACGCAAAAAAATGAGTTTCTTTCTTTCGCTTCCCACCAACTACGCACACCCCTGACCGCTATAAAATGGAGTGCGGGGGGGATTTTGGACGGAACGTTTGGTGATTTACCTCAGGAGCTGAAAGATCCAATTCAAACTATTTCTGACGAAAGTTCTATGATGGCGCTTTTTATAAATGATTATCTCAACGTGTCTCGGATTGAGCAGGGGAGAATGGAATATCGATTTGTGCCTACTAATATAGTTGAGCTGGTGCGCATTACTGCCTTGCAGCTTGAGCCGGGCTTACGTCAAAAAGGTCTAACCCTGACACTTGCTATCGGAGTCGAAACGGTTATGGTCTGGGCAGACGCAAGTAAGCTTACGCAAGTCATCAGTAATCTTATAGATAACGCAATGAAGTACACGCCACAAGGAGGTATTACTGTTATGTTGCGCAAAGTCCCACTTGAGAAGAAAGTTCGAATCGAGATACAAGACACCGGTATCGGAATGGATCCTGAAACAGGTAATAAACTATTTGAGAAATTTGTGCGAGGCGATAACGCAAAAGTGATCAACGGAGCCGGGTCAGGACTTGGGTTGTTCATAGTTAAAACCTTCGTTGAAGCGCACAAAGGAACTATACATCTTGAGTCCAAAGGGTTAGGGAAGGGTTCCAGTTTTATAGTCGAATTTCCGTTACTTGTGCAAACCGAAAGTGACGCTCTTATAAAAAGCCCTGTCTTGATTACCGAGTAATACTTATGGTCGTACTTGCTTCGGCATTTGGAGCCGAGACGGTAATGCGCCCAATGGCATTTTTAACTATTGTGTAGTTTGTGTTTGATGTGGAGGTGCTTAAAGGGTCTGTTGGTATCGCGATCAGGTATTTTTGATTTGTCGTAAGTGTAGAGAGGTTGATAAACCCTGTGCACGAAGGTGCAGTGGTGCGGCAGATGGTAGTGGTGGCGGTGGTGATGGCTAGCGGCACTTGGTTATCGTTGTCCAACGCATATTGGTAGACCGCATTAAGTATCGAAGAGATGTCGGTCGCACGCTGTGCATTACGCGCACGCTGACGAATACTCCCAACAGAGACACTAAGTACTGTCGAAAGTATGCCTATGATTGCTATCACTATGATCAGTTCTATAAAGGAAAAGCCTCTCAGTTTCATGTTATATAGTATACGGTACCAAAGTCTATATTTCTTGCCAAGAGGTGACCAAGAGCTGTGAAATATATATAATCGCCTTGGCGCGCCTAGTTGTTTGGCCTACGGTGCCGACGCCCACTACTGAATCGTTGTACGGGTCGATGGTAGAGACGGTGTATGTGCAAGTTCCTAGACCTAACGTTTGCGAACCGCTGCCGGTGTACGTGTTTAGAGTTATTAGTTGCTGCAACCCTTTTTCGACGCATGCACTAGCAAGCGCGCGAGCTTGCTGTGACTCTTGTAATGAGCCTGTTGTTTGCGCTGCAGACACACTGAGTATAAGTAGTGTTGTCGAAATAAACATACCGATAGCGGCTAAAATCAGCACTGACAGGAGCATGGCAAATCCTTGGTTCATACTTATTGAATATTGCGGACGGTCGCTGTCCCGTAAAAGGTAGTCGAGTAATTTGTGTCATACCGGTCGCTTGTCGTTGCGTGCGAGATGGTGAACTGTATACGGACGCTGCCTTCTGTGGTGGATGCTGCAAGATTTAAAAATAATAAGTTACTGACCACTACTTGCGGGCTGGTGAGCCAGACTGGCGTGCTGGAGCCTTCAGTTATCTCAAGACTGGACGCGGTAAGCCTAAAGACGGTGGGCGACGTACTTGCGGTATATGTCACAAGTGCAAGCGAGCTCGACGACGCGGTGGGGGAAGGGGTTGAAACGGTTTGTGCATTTCGAATCGTTTGGGTCAAGATAGACATTGCCGCATAGCCCTGCTGCTCCACTTCCATCGTGGATTGCTGTTTTTGGCGAGAGCGGGCAAGCGCAAAATAAAGACTGATAATCATCGTCAAAAGGACCGTTATAATGGCGATATAGACAAGTAGCTCGATAAAAGTAAATCCTTTTTTATGCATTGAGTGGGTCATGGAAAGACGGGTGTGGTTATTGTGGTAGATGAATTGTCAGACATGATGAAGCTGATGATAAAATATGCGCCGTGAATATTTGCATTGAATACAAAGTTGTTTATTGGTTTCGCAGAATTGGGCGATATAACAACCGCCAGCAAACCTTCTGAACCGCCGGATGGCTGGTTGGCTAATGGATAGCCGGGACCGACACCAGACCAAACCGCTCCGCCGGTAATGTCTATCTCGTTTAAAGTTGTAGCGCTGCCGCCTACCCACGCCACAGTGGTTGTACTGAGGGTGATTGGGGTGGAGCCAATATTTTTTATTTTTATCCCGACAAGGCGAGTGTTAGCACTGATATGACCCCCTGAAATATCAACCTGTAATTTTTTGATTTGCGGTACCAAAAGGCTCGTGTCAGTGAGGTAGGTGACCAGTGAGACTGTGCCACTGCGCTGACCATTTTTACTCCAGCTGACCGTGCTCGTTACTTGCTTGGTAGATGGGTCTACTGTTTGTATGGTTACACTGCGCGTGTAGATGTCGACAATATCGCTGGTGCCTACGAGTGTCCAGGTACCGTTTACCTGTCCAATGCCGTACGTTCCGTCTATTACATTGATAAACGTGCTGTCGCGCATATTGCGCACCGCTTCAAGACCTTCTTCTGCGACTAGGTTTGCGCGCGTTTGGGCACCGCTTATCACGGCTCCTTCTTGGCCGGAAAGTATCGCGTTTGTAAAAAGTGTCGCAAGCAATAACACGAGCGCGGAGGATATTATTACTTCTATAAGCGAGAAACCATGCTTGCGAGTGGGCAGGCCTACGCTCTTTTTAATATGTGACAATTCCTTTTGCATTGATGGTGATGGTCGCTGTCTGGGGTCCGGAGGATATAGTTGTGGTGCCGAACTTGTTGGGTAAACCTGTTGTGGTGGCAAAATCTATTTCAGTCAGGCCGGAAACGGCAATACGGATGTTTGGTATATAGGTCTCATCATACATGGAATCCCGAGTGATAAACGTCGTTCCCTTGAATAGCGTGATAGAGCTCGTCCCGAGCACTACTCCCCAAGGTGAGTCGCCGTTTCCCGCTTGGGCGAGTGCTCCTGCGCGCCGCAGCATTTGTACATATACAGTCGAAGTGTTTTGCGTTTCGATTTGCGTTACGAACGTGCGATAGCTGGGTTCGGCTGCGGCGGTAAGCAATGTTATAATAGCAACCACTACGAGTAGCTCTATAAACGTAAAGCCTTGTCCCCCTCCCTTTCGATTATTTAATCTGGTTGGTGAGGCCATAGATAGGTGAGATGATTGCTATAGCAAGAAAGGCAACGATAATACCGACAACAACCATAATTATCGGTTCAAGCATGACGCTGAGATTCTGCGCCATGTTCTCGGTTTTTTCTTCATAGGTCGAACCGATGTTAAGCAGGGTGTCGGAAAGTGAGCCAGACATCTCGCCCGCTGAGACAAGTCTCGATAGGTACGAGGGAATATATATGTGTGCGTTTGGATATTTTTCAATACTTTTATACAAGGAGTTGCCTTCTGTTACATCTTTTAAAATACTTTCATAAAACTTTTTGTATAAATGAAATGAAGTTGAATCCTTCATTGAAGAAAGCGCCTGGGGCAAAGTGATACCCGCATGAAGCAAGGAACCCATAACATACCCAAATCGGGCAAGTTCGATGTCTTGTACCAGTGTTCGGGTAAGCGCAAAACGAATGAGGAATGTTTCGCCGATAAATCTAGTTTTTTCATAAAAAAATAATATATAGATTCCTCCAATAACCGCTGCGGTCCCGAGCGGCACGACAAATATGCCGTAGGAAGTGAGGAACGTACCAATGCCCATGATGACTCGTGTGGATAAAGGAAGTGTACCGCCCGAGCTTGCAAAAACAGAAGTCAGACGCGGGAAGACGTACCACATGGTAAAAATACCTACAAATATAGTCACCGTGATAACTATCGCCGGGTAAATAAGTGCACCCCGCACTTTAGACTTAAGGCGATTTTCTTTTTTTTGCTCCTCAACAACCAAAGCAAGTTGTTTTTCAAGTTCGCCGGTATCTTCCCCAAGTCGGAGGAGCGCTACAAAACGCTCGGACATCAAACCACTTTTACCGAGTGCAGTGGACATTTTCGAGCCAGAGTCTATTTCACTTTCAATAATAGTAATAGCCTTCAGCATTTTTTTGCCATGAATTTCTTCTTTTAATGTCGAAACTGCTTCCCGCACCGGAAGTGCGGAATGCATGAGGAGGCTTAAATTTTCGAGGAAAAAATCGCTTTCTTTTGCCATTATGTATTTTTAGGAGTGATAGTAACGCCTTTAGGGGGGAGAGCAACGCGCAGTAGCTCTTCGAACGTAGTTGTGCCGCTGAGCACTTTGTCTAAACCATCTTCAAAAAAGCTACGTGCACCTTCTTCTCGTGCGGTTCTCATTATTTGCTCTGCCGAAGGAGTTTTAAGAATTGTTTCCTGGAGCTTGGGCGAGTTTTCAATAAATTCAAAAATGCCCATTTGCCCTTTAAAGCCGGAATTGTTGCATTTTTGGCAACCCTTACCTTTGTAGATGACAATATCGGTACCGCTAATGAACGGCGCTAGTTTTGGAAACTCTTCAATGACGGCAGCGACCGTAGTCGTTTCGCTTACTTTGCAATGTGTGCAAATGCGGCGGATGAGGCGTTGCGCCACTATTAAAGAAAGAGTCGACGCTAAGAGAAACGGCTCGACTTTCATATCCAGCAGACGCGGCACCACGGTTGCGGCGTCATTTGAGTGAAAGGTCGACAAGAGAAGGTGTCCGGTGAGCGCTGCGTTGACTGCTATCTCGGCGGTTTCAAGGTCCCGGATCTCGCCCACAAGGATTACGTCAGGATCTTGTCGAACGATAGTACGCAGTCCGCTGGCGAATGTCAGTCCGCTCGCAACGTTTACCTGCACTTGATTGACTCGGCCGATGCGGTACTCAACAGGGTCTTCAATAGTGGTAACGTTAACCGAACTTTCGTTGAGCATGCGCAAGAGTGCATATAAAGTCGTCGTCTTCCCTGAACCGGTTGGCCCGACTGTTAAAATCATACCATACGGCCGCTCTGCAATTTCGGTAAGGAGCGCTTGGTCTTTAGCTTTAAACCCTAGTTCGGCCAACGTAAGGGTGCGCAAATACTCACCCAAAATACGCATCACGACCTTCTCACCTGTTATAGTTGGGATAATGGAAACTCGTAGGTCGGCAGCTATGGGACCTTTCTTGTAGCGAATTGCGCCGTCTTGGCTTCGATTATGTTCATCGATGCGTAGTCTCGCTTCAATTTTGATGCGGTTGAGAATGTTTTCGTACTGTACTTTGGGGAGAGAACCTGCGTCTTCCAACACCCCATCTATACGAAAGCGAACTAACACTTCGGTCTCTTGGGGCTCAAGGTGAATGTCGGACGCGCGCAGAAGAATTGAGTCTTCGACAATTTGTTCGACGATCTCGGGCGCTACTTTTTGCTCCTTTTTTATAATTTCGGTAAATCGCACCGCAAGCGTCTCCTTGTACATCGACAGTACCTGGTCAATGTCCCGAGAAAAAGAAAAACTAGCACTAACAGTCTTACCGGGAAAGAGTGATAAGACCTCGGAGGCTAGAGGAGTATTATTTATAGCATCGGTCGTTATGGTTACCGACGTTTCTTTCTCTTCCACTAAGACAACGCGATTTTGACGCGCTAGGTCTTTGGGAATTTTTACCATGACCGATTTTATGGGTTGGTTTGTAGCTAAGTCTACGTACCGGACACCAACAGCTTCGGCGATGGCGTGGCCAAGAAGATCTTTATTTAAAAGTTCTTCGTTAAAAAGGTAATCAGTCAGCGGGGCGTGGTGGCTTAACGCATGAGCTTCGGCTTTAACAATATCCTCTTCGTTGGCGTACTTGCCGGCTAAAAGTGCCGCTTTGATAAATGCGTCGTCTAAAACTTTAACCGCAAGCGCGGGAGTGTCTGCAGATTTTTTTTCATTTAATTTAGCCATTTAGTGTACGTCCTGTTTTATTTTTTAAAAAAAGCGTTTATTTTATCTAAGATTTCTGCAGGGGAGGTGTCTGCTTTAATAATGTAGTCTGTAACCCCCAGGCTTTTAATGTGTGCAATGTCTTCTGTTTGTCCAAGATTTGACATGACGAATATTGATGTAGTATTTCCTTGTTTCTTAAGTTCATCCAGAACGCTGAAGCCGTCGCGCTTTGGCATCATTATGTCAATAAGCATAAGGTCAAAAGGTGCTTCTTTTAAAGAGGCGACAGCGTCGTCGCCGTTGTACACGACTTTAGTTTCAAATCCGGCACTTTTGAGTTTTAAATTGAGCACTGTCGCAAGTGCTTTCTCATCTTCAACGATCAAAATTTTTTTTGGCATAGCGTATGTAGCTACAGTGTAGCGGTTTCCTAAGTAAAACGCATTGCGTATGTTGTGTATAGTCACATATTTTGTTTCACTAGGTACGTGACACAAGAAGAAACACTCAACATTTTAAAAACCGGCGCGAACGTTTTTCTCACAGGTGAGCCAGGTAGTGGTAAAACACACACGGTTAACCGCTATGTTTCGTGGCTCTCAGAGCGAGCAATTGAGCCAGCGATAACTGCCTCAACCGGTATCGCAGCCACACATATCGGGGGCTACACTATCCATTCCTGGAGCGGAATCGGCATCAAGCAATTTTTGACTGACTACGATCTTGATCAAATCGGGCAAAATAAGCGTATTGTCGACCAAGTGTCCGGTGCGCATGTGCTTATAATCGACGAAGTATCTATGCTCGCCGCTAAAACACTATCAATGGTCGATGCGGTATGTCGAACTATTAAGCGCGACGAGCGACCCTTTGGTGGTATCCAAGTTGTGTTAGTGGGGGATTTCTTCCAACTTCCTCCTGTGCAAAGGCGTAATGATTTTGAAGAAGAGTCGCAGGAATTGTTCGAAGACAGACAGTCGTTGTTTTCGTTCGGCTCACCAGCATGGGAGCGACTCAGTCCCATTGTTTGTTATTTACACGAACAGCATCGCCAGGAGGATAGTGATTTCTTAGACGTGTTGTCTGCTATGCGGCGCAATGCCTTAACTGCCGCGCACCGCGTGCTCCTGCGTACGCGGTTCAATGCTATTGCGGGAGAGGAGACAACTAAACTATATTCACATAACGAAGATGTGGACCGTATTAACGACACAGCGATAGCTAAATTGACTTCCGACGCTCGCGTGTTTTCTATGACCAGTGTGGGTCCTGATAGATTAGTTATTAATGTAAAGAAAGGCTGCCTTTCGCCGGAAGTGCTCACCCTTAAAGTAGGCGCGCGCGTAATGTTTACAAAAAATGATGTCCAAACACAGCGATTTGTAAACGGCACCTTAGGTAAAGTAACAGGTTTCGCATCTGAGTCGGGGAACCCTATTGTTAAAACGCACGACGGTCGAACTCTTGTTGTTGAACCAGAAGACTGGAGTGTGCAGGATGGAAAAAGGATTTTGGCCTCGATAACGCAATTGCCGCTTCGCCTTGCCTGGGCTATGACGGTCCATAAAAGCCAAGGTATGTCACTTGATGCGGCCCATATGGATCTCTCACATGCGTTTGAATATGGCCAAGGCTACGTCGCACTGTCGCGTGTGCGCACACTCAGTGGCCTTTCTTTAGCGGGACTTAACGAACGCGCGCTGCAAGTACATCCGGAAATTTTAGAGAAAGATATTATTTTTCGCGAAAACTCTGAAGCGGCAACGGAAGCGTTTGGTAAATTGAGCGAAGCAGAGTTGGCAGGGATGCACGCAAACTTTGTGAAAGCGAGCGGCGGCCACGAACCAAGTGGTACGGTAGAAGCAAAAGTACCGGTGGCGGTGGAAAAGTCTACGCTACACGCAGTTCGCGAAAAATTTCCAAATGCGTATCGCCCGTGGACCGCGGAACATGACGGTGAACTCGCACAACGGTTTGAAAAGGGAGAGAAACTGAAAGATATAGCTAAAGTCTTTGGAAGACAACCAGGTTCGATTCATGCGCGATTACTGAAACTTGGGCTTATTGAAGAGGAAGTTTAGCCGTACGTACACGAACCGTTGTTCGGTCGCACCTACGCGGCATAGGGGTCTATATATACTGTACAATGTTCGTAATGCACCGGCTTGTGAAAATGTGCCTCGTATCAATTGCTTCGGCTACTTTTTTATTGGCGGTGTATCCCGTTCATGCGGCACTGTTCACTACTACTCTGCGATTCGGCGTCACCAGCCAAGAAGTGGTGTTTTTACAACAGGTTCTTAACAAGTCTTCTGATACACAAGTTGCCGTGTCCGGTATAGGGTCTCCGGGGCACGAGAGTGCGTATTTTGGTGCAAAAACACTAAGTGCCGTAAAACGTTTTCAAAATAAATATCGCAGTGAAGTGCTTGTGCCCGCTGGCGTAGCCTCGCCCACTGGATTCGTAGGCGCTTTAACGCTTAAAAAATTACGTACGTTAGCGTATATTCAGTCTTCCTCACCGGTTACAAGTGTATTGAGCCCGACGTTGCCAGCTGTGCTCAATGTACCGGGAACTCCTTCCACGTCACAACCTGCCACACCCTTGGCTATCGGCGCACCATCTTCTGTAAATCCTGTTGCCCCACCCGTATACCCAAACTTAAAAAACTTGGATGCATATGTAGCCGCGGTTCGCGCCGCTACTTTAAACAACGGCACTTCGCCTGAAGTTGTTGATATAATTGAGAAAAATATTCGTAATTTGGCAGCAACGGCAAACTATCAGCAGATATATTCTGATAGTCAAAAAGCTCATATACCAGAGTCTTTTAAGAGTGCGCCACAGTCGATGCTCAATGTGTTTTTAGGGAAAGCCCTGGCTTCAATTCAAGGTGTATTTAGTATCACAAAAGTACAGGCAGTAGGTCCGGGACTTCCTTTTGGAGGTTTTATTACCTATGTAAACCCGGCTATCTGTAACTGCCCGCCGGGGATTGTTACGCAAATAACTGTAGTGTTGCCAAACGCGCCACCGCCGATATCAAACATTCTTTTAAATTATATAAATGGCTCACAGGCGTTCCCGTATTATAATATCCCGCTGCCGGGTATTGCTACGCTAGGATTTTATACGCCACTCGTTCCTTCTTGTATGACGTATGTTGGTGCTTCGTGTGTGCTTATCCCTGCCGTAGGTCAAATAACACCCGTAGTAGGCTCTTCCTT
>JAYTFN010000016.1:0-10692 GCA_043734325.1 Candidatus Adlerbacteria bacterium | reverse complement strand
TGCCGTTGTAAAAAGGATGAGCAGATTTGATAACATATATCCAACCACTGTCTGCTCCTTCATCTAAACTTACAAGGTCGCGTGCGACGAGGACTCCGTTGCTGTTTTTATATACAGAGCAATTTTCTTTTGATTTGTTCGTGCAATACGTTTCAACGGATGCTGACGCTTGTATATCTGCAGCATAATTTCCCCAATCTCCACCGCGTGGTATAGGATACTTCGTGTACAGTTTGCTCATTGTTGATAAAAATGCCTTGTTGTTTGCAGAAAGTCGTACTTCGCTACATGGATCGTTGCTCGCACTCACTTCGTTGATCATTTGCTGTACAACAGAGGCACCATAATAGTCGATGTTAGGAGTACAACCGCCCTCCTTTCCAGTTTTGATTTTGCCCCAATTTTTCGGATAAGAAAAAGCAATGCCTATATCTCTATTCTGATATGATACCCAGCCGGTCGGAATTTTGTTTTCTAGCTGCAAAGTTGTGTTTGTTGTACTAGGAGTCGTCTGCGTCGTCATCGTTAAACCGCACCTGCTATTCCACAGGGTTCGTGTTTTGGGACCATATGTACCAAAGCCGAAAGTGTTTGAAGAGATGCCGAGCCATGTTTGAAGTTGTGATACTCGACCGCCCGGGTCGGTGTCGAAATTACCATAGGTACTATTGGCAAAGGTGTTGCACGAGAGTACGGTTGAAGAACCACCGAGAGAGGCTTGCACATTTGCTATAGTCGTGGCGTCTGCCCCAAAAGATTGGAGGAGGTTGACTATAGCAGAGATTTGTTGCAAAGTGAGGGAAGAAGCTTGGGCCATCCCTGCCGTGCCAAATATTGAAATAGCTACTACCGCACCAGCAACAAAACGACTAAGTTTAAAACGCATATAAATTGTTATTTTTATTATAAATTAGTAACGACTATTAACGCCCAGCACAACTCAACACTAGCACCCCCCGCCGATTGAGAAGAGCTGAATGTTGACAACTAACAATACTATAATTACTTATTCTTATTTGTGCCACAGGGGCTGTATACTTACTATATGAATATAGATTTTCTTGCTATCGGAGACATTGTAACCGAACCTTTTATTCGCCTCAAAGATGCTCGCGTACACTGCAAAATTAATAATGAAGAGTGCGAGATATGCATGCGCTGGGGCGACAAGATCCCGTACGACTACGACGTGCCCATGTACGCTGTAGGCAACTCGGCAAACGCCGCCGTGTCAGCAGCACGTCTTGGACTCAGCACGTCTTTGCGGGCATACATAGGCGATGACCTTTCGGGCACCATGTGTTTGAACAAACTCACTGAGGAAAAAGTAGATACGAGCCTTATGGTGACCCAAGCCGGTAAGCAAACGAACCGCCACTATGTATTGTGGTTTGAAACCGAAAGAACCATTCTCGTCAAACATGAAGAATTTGACTATACCGTGCCTACTATGTCTGAAGGGCCAAAGTGGATGTACCTCTCTTCGCTCGCTCAAAACTCCGCGCCCTACCATCAGCAAATCATAGGCTGGCTACAAAAATTTCCCGAGACGAAACTTGC
Organism: Candidatus Adlerbacteria bacterium; assembly: GCA_043734325.1. Classification (GTDB taxonomy): domain Bacteria; phylum Patescibacteriota; class Minisyncoccia; order Phycocordibacterales; family SBAW01; genus GWA1-54-10. The sequence continues at coordinate 9,132 of JAYTFN010000016.1, read as the reverse complement.
TTTTCAACCGGGCACTTTCCAGATGAAGCTTGGCGTCGAAGCTATTAAGGGAATTTATGAACGCACCGAACTTTTCGTATGCAATAAAGAAGAGGCCGAGCGTATTTTAAAGATTGACCCAACGGACGATCTTCACGAACTTCTAGACGGCCTCCAAAAATTGGGACCTAAAATCGTTGTCATAACAAACGACCGTAAAGGCGCATATATAAAAAGTCCTGAGGGAAAATATTGGTTCCTGCCGATGTATCCAGACACTCGTCCACCGTTTGAACGCACCGGTGCCGGCGATGCATTTGCTTCAAGTGTCGCGGCTGCACTTGCACTGGGACTTCCCCTTGAAGAAGCGTTGCTATGGGGACCGGTCAACTCTATGTCGGTTGTTCAAGAAGTAGGCGCGCAAAAAGGTTTACTGACAAGGGAAAAGCTAGAGGAACTCCTTTCAATTGCACCGCCAGAATATAAGTTGCAAAATTTTTAAATAGGCGTAGGGAAAAATTTAATGTGCGGGTTTTTTATTGTGGAAGCGATGTGACGGCCAAATTTTTTTCTATAAAGTTTGCTATCGGATTATTGTTGAAAAATGCATGCCATAGAATTAGTCCAACACCCAGCGTATACACAGTGACACATACAAACGCTAGTGCCGCATTTAAATTGGAGCTGTAGAATTTATTGCTTCTCATTTTATTATTTATTGCGTATGCTTGTACATTTAAAAATTAGTTCCGCCGTGAGTGTGCTTTTTTTATTGCTTTGACTATGTGTGTAACCCCTAGATGGTAGTGCTCTACTAGTTGTCGCATATCTCCGGATTGTCCAAATTGGTCATGAACACCTATAAACTCAATAGGCACGGGACAAGATGCGGCAAGTACTTCGGCTATGGCACTACCCAACCCTCCTGCAATTTGATGTTCCTCGACCGTTACCACCGCGCCTGCATGTTTAGCAGCTGCTATAACCGCCTTAGCATCGAGAGGTTTAATGGTGTGGATGTTTATAACTGAAACAGAAATTTCGTCTTCTATTTCCCGGGCAGCAAGAAGCGCGTTGTGCAAAAGAGGGCCGGTTGCGAATATAACTACCTCCGGTTTGTCCGTGAGCCACATAAGTTGCGCTTTGCCAATTGTAAACGGGGTATTCACGGTGGTCATGAGTGGAGTTTTCTCGCGACTAAATCGCAAGTACACGGGCGTACCATTTGTTGCAGCAGCAAGTGTTGCCTTACGCGCTTCCTGTGCGTCACACGGCGAGATGACGACCATGTTTGGCTGCACCCGCATGAGTGCCATGTCTTCTAACGCTTGGTGCGTCGCACCATCAGGCCCTACGGATATGCCGGCGTGCATGCCTGCAATTTTTACCGGCACAAAATTTAAAGAGATAGTCGAGCGAATTTGCTCATTGTTTCTCCCCGGGGAAAAACTTGCGTACGATGCAATAAAAGGAATTTTGCCGTAATTTGCAAGACCTGACGCTACCGTTGCTAAGTTTTGTTCGGCGACACCGAGTTCGATATACCGTTCGGGATACTTTTCTTTAAAGCCGAGTGTACGCGTGGACTCTGCCAAATCGGCACACAACACAACTACTTCTTTGTTTGTTTCGCCAAGTTCTATAAGCGCTTCGCCAAACCCGTCTCGCGTTGCCTTTTGTTCAAGCGCTTCAAAAATATCTTTTTGCAATTTTACCTGAGTATTAATCATATCTACCGTAATTGTAACCCAAACTGTTTTTATTTACGAAGGAACTATACACACCAATTCCAAAACATATTACATGCAACCAAATACTCGTTGGAACTATTTTTTGCTGCCAACATAGCACGTTCATTGGAAAGTTGTATATTTAACAGCCCGATGAATAAGAGCCAGTATAAGAGTCGGTACCATAGTAAATAGCCTGCTGTCCACCTACACTTGTGCAGACCCCGTTTGTGCTCCACGCGGTGCACCTTGTAATAATATTTGGAATAAAATTATTTAAATTTTCCGGGGTTTTATAAATAAGGATGCAATATCGAGTACCGTTCGGGTCGGAAGTATATAAATAGCCTGAATCAGTCCCAAGGGGCACCGGGTCTTTAGGTGCTTTTACAAAATATTTTGCTAATGCGGCTGTCAAGTCTGCAGCAGCGGGGGTTACTATAGGGGTTCCTATATATGAAGGAGAATCGAATGAAGCTCAAGTCGTCGGAAATACGATGGGATAATGCCCGTTTTCGTTGTTATACAGCTCAACCGCAGTGCGGATTTGGACGATTGCTTCGGCGCGTGCAGTATCGCGACTCTTAACTCTAGCCCTGGACAGTGAGGTGAGAACAATTGACGCCAACAGTCCTATAATTGCTATAACTACGATAAGTTCGATGAGGGTAAAGCCGCGGGTTCGCATATATTTATTATATACGAAATTACGGAATGGGAACAATGTTTGCATGTTTCTGTCGCTCGATTAATTGCTGCTGTTGCTCGGAAGTCAGGACATTTTTTGACGAGCCGCTGCTAAATGTATTAAAAAGTGTCCATACGATTAAACCTACTGCGACCACAACCAGCACAATGTTTGCTTGAAATTTATTCTTGACGATACCGGAACGTATAAAAAATCCAATAATACCCCCACCACTTTGCGAGGCCGCGTGCGTTGGGTTTTTTATTGCAGTCGCTGAATATGAATCCTTCGGCGCAGCCTGAGTGCTTGCGGCTTCGCGTCGTCGGCGCATTTCATCGAGAAATTCTTGACGGCGCACTGCCTCCTGTAACTCTAGATTATCCATGATAGTACATTAGCTTAATCATGACAGAATCTTTCAATTTTATATTCAAGCGAACGGTATTCTTTAAGATACTTTTTATACATTGGCGTGAACAGTATTAGGTTACATTTTTTCAGCTAAAGCGTTGTTTTACTTGTGAGAAAAAACGTATATTCATCGTTCATTGTTCATTGAATGAGAATGTCCTGTAGACCCTGCAATCGAGGAGTAAGAGGTACCCAGAAAAGATGGGAGGTACCCGACTCTATACACAAGATAGGAGAGCGATATAAGAATTGTTACAAGAATATACACATACAGAACCAACACCCCAATACGTTTGCCCTGCATACTACGACGTGCTAAACGCCAGGAACGAGCGAGTAATGAGGAGGTATAAGAAAATACACCTATATGTAAAACAATGTATACAAATAGGACAAAATATAATAGCAACCCCATAGGTTGCGATTCATTTTCTACCGCAAGCAAGAGCGGATTAACGACGTACCCCATTGACCACAACGCAAGAATCCCTAATGCCAGTTTACTATTTACGCTCCAATTAAAACGATTAGTATCCATGTGTATGTAGTATACATGCAATTACTGGTAGCTAACCCCGGTTAATAACATCTAGGTTAGTCGTTATGAGGGCTCGTTATAACTCCATTTAACGTTCGAAGTTCCTTTAAAAACGTTACTCCTTCTTCTTTAGTTGGTGGCTTGCCGTGCCACTTGAAGTCAAACTCAATTTCTTTAACACCTTTACCGGGGATAGTGTGCGCGAGTATCACTGTTGGTTTTTCATATATCGCTTCTGCCTCTTCGCAGGCGTCTACAAATGCAGAAATATTATGGCCGTCTACTTCCAGAACATGCCAGCCAAATGCCTCCCACTTTCCTTTGAGTGGCTCTAGAGCCATTACATCTTCAGTCATGCCGTTAATTTGAATATTATTTCTATCAACAATTGCAGTGAGGTTACTGAGCTTTTGATTACCCGCAAACATTGCTGACTCCCACACATTGCCCGCATCGTGCTCGCCGTCGGACATGGCGCAGTAGACTCTAAACTTTTTCTTATCCATGCGCGCGCCTATTGCAATCCCCGCCGCTTGACCAAGCCCCGAGCCCAGAGGACCGGAGGTAGTTTCAAGTCCAGGAAGACGTAGACGCTCCGGGTGCCCCTGCAGACGAGACCCAAATTTTCGAAGCGTAAGACATTCTTCAACAGGGAAATATCCGGCATGTGCCATGGCCGCGTAACGCACCGGTACTATATGTCCATTTGATAGAATGAGTCGGTCACGCTCTGCCCAGTCAGGATGTTTTGGATCGTGATTTAAAACAGTAAAATACAATGCGGCAAAAATGTCGGCCATGCCGAGCGGCCCTGCAGTATGACCCGAACCTGCTGCCACGAGCATCTCTATGAGAGTCTCGCGAATCTTTTCTGCATATCCTTCTATCTGGGTTACTTTTTTATCGGAGATACTCATACTTTTATTATATACGTATATCGCATATAGTTCCGGGTTTCATATTATTGTAAAGTAGCGGCGCGCAGGAGTTGCGCGTATGCACGCTCAGGGTTTGTACTGCTAAAAATTGCGGAGCCAGCTATGAGTCGGTTTGCTCCGGCTCGAACAAGCGCACCCGCTCGCTCTACAGTGACTCCGCCGTCTACTTGAATAGAGATATGAGGGTACTGTGCACGTACCTCTTTGATTAGACTAAACGCGCGTTCGTCGAATTGCTGACCTTGAAACCCTATTCTGTCTATCCCCATAATTTGTACATACTCGAACTGTGCTTCGAATGGGTCCAAATCTGCCACAGTAGCATCAACTCGAATTGCGATGCCTATCTCGCCGTTAAATGAACCCTCGGCACGGAGCGCTCGAAGCGCTTCAAGTGCACCAAGCGCATGTGGACTATGTTCATGTATCACCATGCGCGCTGCGCCAGCGGCTACATACCGCACGACTTCTTCAGCCGGGCTGGTCACCATAAGGTCAAACTCGAACTCAACAGTATCCCAAAAAGGCATACCTTCATCACCAGCGACAATACGCTCGAAACTTTGGTCTCCTTTGTAGGGCCACGTTTTATTTGGCGCGTATACCCCGTCAATGACATCAATTTGTACAACAGGCACAACGTCAGAAATGAGTGACAACAGTGCACGCATGTCATCATACGACTTGGGCAATATGGCCGGCACTATTTCGATTTTTTTTGGGTCGTTAGTCATAGTGGTCTAATTTTTCAACTCTTCGCACGTGCCGCTCGCCGTGACTAAATTCAGTAGCCATCCAAACTGCAATCGCATCTTTAGCCTCATCTACTGAAAGAAATTGTGCGCCAAGGGAAAGAATGTTCGCGTTATTGTGTTCGCGAGAAAGCTTTAAAATTTCTTCAGGACCGCCGTAGTATACTGCCGCGCGTGCGCCGACAATACGATTTGCCGCCATCGCCTCACCTTGGCCGGAGAAGCCAATGACTATACCCAAAATCGCTGAGTCTCCTGCTACTTTTTGAGCAAGAGGTATACAGTAGTCCGGATAGTCGTCTTGCACATCGAGCTCATACGGCCCCATATCGGTCACCTCGTGGCCCGTCTCTGTCAGATACAAAGCAAGTGCTCTCTTTAAAGTAAATCCCGCATGATCTGACGCTATCACTAGTTTCATACTAGACAGTATATACGATATACAACTCGTTAAAAATAAAAATCCGAGATTATCCCGGATTTTTATACTCATTAGTAACGACGTACGGACAAATTTTATATGCGAATTAAATATGCGAAGCTAAGCGCACCACATGTTCGACGAGTGCATGAGTGTAGCCCATCTCGTTGTCGTACCACGCTAACACTTTGACCAAGTTCCCGTCGACAACGCGCGTTAAGGAGAGGTCGGCGATGGACGCATGTTTGCTGCCGAGAATATCACTTGAAACAAGCGGTTCTTCCGTGACGGAAAAAACAGGCTTCCAACGCTCCTCTTGCGCTGCTTTTGTAAGTATCGAATTTATTTCCTCGACCGTTGTGTCGCGCTTGGAGATAAATGTAACATCTGCGATAGAGCCGGCTATGACCGGTACGCGAAGCGAGATACCGTCGAATTTGCCTAACAAGTCAGGAATAGCTTTGGTCACTGCTATTGCGGCCCCGGTTGAAGATGGAACAATGTTATGTGCGCCCGCGCGCCCATCGCGAAAGTCTTCCTTCCCTTTCGCTCGTTTCACCGGACCATCAACCAAATTTTGGGATGCAGTGTAGCCGTGAGTAGTGTTAAGCAGTGCCTTTTCAACCCCAACGGTGTCGTTAAGAATTTGCATAAGTGGGCTCGCGGCATTAGTAGTACACGAGGCGTTAGAAGTTATTCTGCTCGACTCAAACTTGTCGTCGTTAATGCCTACAAGAATTGTGGCACCGGCAATCCCCTCGGGCGCTTCATCCTTAACGGGTGCGGTAATAACGACCCGCTTGGCTCCTGCATCGAGGTGAACCTTTGCCTTTTCAAAACTTGTAAAGAACCCTGTCGATTCGATAACAACATCGATGTTCATATCTTTCCATGGGAGTTTGAGCGGGTCAGCCTCCGACATGAGGGGTATTGAAACACCATCTACAATAAGACACTTCTCCCCTGCTTCAACTGGAAATTTTGCCTGCCCATACACCGTGTCATATTTTAATAAATATGCGAACTGCTCTGCGTCGCCCAAATCATTAATGGCTACAACTTCTAACTCAGGACGCTCGTGCGCTACTCGCATAAACGCCCTACCTATACGCCCAAAACCATTTATGGCTACTCGTGTCTTCATATATAAGTAGTATATATGAATTTACGGCAGCAATCATTCCCTACTTCTCATAAACGGTGACGAGCTGAGTTTTTAATTACAAAGTAGGTGGTGTACTTGAAGAAATACTTACCGGCGTGACCGTAACCGGCTCAACGATAGCGGGGGCAACTATGACTGGTGCGACTGTGACGGTTTGAGTAGAGGTTGCCGTGTCCCCCGCGACATCACCACTCACTGGCGTACTCGTCGCAGTAGGTGCTGGTGGAGTTACTACTGCCGTAGTTGTAGCCGCGGACGTGGTAGTGCTCGAGGTTGGCATACTCACTACGGCGGCCGGCACATTTAGAGTTTGAGGTGGCGGTACTGTCCCCCACGATCCGCCCAGAATATCGGCGCAGGCACCCGGCGTCGTCGTTGCTTGGCCATTGTCTATAGCAAAGCAATACGGCTGGTTAGTTGTCTTGTCGAACATGGTGATACCCGTTGCATGCGAACTCGAACCGACCGTGAGATTGTCAGTAGAGATGTGCGCCGCAAAGAGGTCCATGAAGCGCGCAGTACCCTGTGCGATTGATATACCCATAGCATCCAGAGCGCTGAGTATTGCCGCAGCAACGGGGTTTAGAGAAACACTGACTGGAGGCGTACCAGCCGCAGGAGCGGAAGAAACGTTAGAAGCTACCGTTGATTTAAGCCAATTAACGGCCCCTTCGAGAGTGCTTATGCGCGTGGGTACTTCCGAAGACGCAGTAACGTTACCTTGGTCGTCGGTCATAAGAACGCCGGCACCGTAGTGGCTGAGACGGATGTTGCCGAGCGAGTCGACAAGCATAGCCGGCGCAAGAGTCCCCGCATATGATGACAAAATAGTGGAGGTGCCCGTGAGCGCCTGACTCATGTCGAGCGCGCCATTAATTTCTTGAATAGCCGACGCAAGGTATGGAGTGAGACCACCGTAGTTCATCGACAAGTATCCCTTATCATCAGACTGCACCAAGTCGGGGAAGATCTTTTGTACCTCCTGGGCTATAAAGCCGGTATGGAGAGAAGACGTGTTGGACTCTACATTCCAATTGTACTTAACCGGTCGAAGAGCCAAGATATTTGTCAGCGCCGGAGATAACGTAGCGATATTCTTTTTCAAACGACTGTCCGAAGAACAACTAAGAGATGAAGCTGTTGGATTTATAAAACAAGTACCGGACGAGTTAACGAACGCAGCAACGGCCATACTAGCGCTGTCTATTGAGGAGTTTCCAACGGTCAGGGCGGTAGATGTTGCCGCGTTTGCAGCGATACCGACATACCCGTTTTGGTTTGCGTTGCCTATCATAAATGATGGAGTTGTGCTGCCGAGCATACTAACATTTACAGACTGTGAGTTTGCATTCATAGCAACCGCCAATAACGCGGTAGGACTTGTCGTACCAACTCCAATACTCCCCGTACTCGTCACAACAAAATTAGTAGTACCCACAGTGAGCGCGTTAGCGACACTTACTTGACCATTTACATCAATAGCTAGTGCAGAGACTGTACTGGTGGCAAACGTGCTTGGCGAAGATGTGGCTATGAAGAGGTTTCCCTTGTTAGATCGGAATGTCCATATATTACTCGTTGCCGAAGCGTCAGTAAGCGCGAGCTGTGGCATGCTTGAGGAAGCGAGAGTAAGTTTCCACGGTGCCGTGGTCGTACCGATACCCACTGCTCCACTGTTAGCACCTGCGGAACCAGTACCGCCATTGTCTATAATACGCATGATTTCTCCCGTACCATTCGTACCAAACGCTTTGAAACTTCCTGCATACGCGGGAGCACCGAACGGAGAGAAGCCATCAACTTGATATACTTTTGTGCCCCCAAAGGTACTGAATATAAGTGACCCATAAAAGTTGGCGCCCGGACCACCAGTAGTCTGAATACCCCCCTCTTGGTTTGGAAAAACGCCAGTGTACTGGTTCGTATTTGTCTGATTAATAACAATAGCGTCCCATGCACCAGATGTTTGTGTTGTCCTACCGATATTTATGCCGTTTATACCTGAGTCGCTAGGTGTAAGAATATCAAGCGACGCAGTTGGATTTGCTTGATTGATACCGATACGATTATCACCCAATGTATTACTTGCACTCCCTTTGAGGGTAAGTATAGGTGTCGTTGACGTAGCAAACGTAGCACTCGATGTAGTGGCAATGTAGAGACTTCCTCCCGCTGCTCTAAAGGTGAAGTTGTTGTTATTTACCCCGGCAGATGCATCCGACAAAGCAAACTGTGGCCCCGTTGAAGACTCAAGTGTAAGGGACCATTTTGGAGTAGTGGTACCAATGCCGAGGAAGCCATTTGAAGCGAATGTAGAAGTTCCTGTTGCACCAAATTGTGCAAAGTTTGCAGACAGGAGGGTGGTGGAGGCTCCTCCGGAAAGTGTGGTAAGACCGGAGAAGGTTAGCGGTGTGGTGGTTGCGTTACTTGGAAAGAGGTAGCCGATGGTGTTGGTGATGACACCGGTTGCCGCGTTGTAGGAGATGCCTGCGCCACCGGAGAGTGAAGTG
>JAYTFN010000015.1:0-1023 GCA_043734325.1 Candidatus Adlerbacteria bacterium | reverse complement strand
AAAAAACGACTGCCTCAATGGGTACTCAAAATTACGGACTATGCCGACCGCATGTTGAGCGACCTCGACCTTCTGCAGTGGCCGGAGCATATCAAAACTGCGCAGCGAAATTGGATAGGTAAAAGCGAAGGCGCAGAAATTGATTTTGAACTAAAATTCACCTTCAAACCTGAAGCGAACGAAAACAGAGGTCAAAACGGTGAAAAGGCGAAGTTGACCGTATTCACAACGCGCGCTGACACACTTTTTGGAGCTACATTCCTCGTGCTCGCACCCGAACATCAGTGGGTAACGCTCGCGACCGACGACACACACGACGTTCTTGAAAATAAAGACGAAGTGCTTGAATACATCAAGGCAGCTGGTCGTAAAACTGAAATTGAGCGCGCCGAAAATAAAGAGAAAACAGGCGTCGAAGTTAAAGGAGTTAAAGCCATCAACCCAGCGAGCGGCGAGGAGATACCAATCTTCGTCGCAGACTACGTACTCGGCGGCTACGGCACGGGGGCTATTATGGCAGTACCTGCGCACGACGAGCGAGATTTTGAGTTTGCTAAGAAGTTTACTGTGCCAATCAAAGAGGTTGTGGTGCCTGACAGGATTGACACGAATAATCCGCCGCGCGAAGGTAAGCAGCTCGTCCCCCGCCGCACGATCCAAGCGGTCGTACGCCGTCCCAGCGATGGAAAGATCATCGTATTACACTGGTCTCATCACCAATGGAAGACCCTAATAATAGGAGGAGTCGAAGAGGAAGAAGAGATAGTCGAAGCTGCAAAAAGAGAAATTTTAGAAGAAACAGGTTACAAGAACATTCGTTTTGTAAAGGAGCTGGGGGATATGTATGCAGGCTATTTTGCATCGCATAAGGATGAGAACCGGCGTGCGTATGCCACGGGTTTACTATTCGAACTTATCGATGAGGAATGCGAGCCAGTTTCTGAAGAAGAAAAAGATAAGCATGAAGTGGTCTGGCTTTCTGTTGAAGATGCAAAGAAGGACGTCATCGGTGTTGAGCCTCCA
>JAYTFN010000014.1:0-10524 GCA_043734325.1 Candidatus Adlerbacteria bacterium | reverse complement strand
TGAGCCCAGACCAAATGGTCGATGGGGACGTGACCAAAAAAGACTTGTACCCGTTCCAGCTTCCAAGTATTGAAGAGATGGAAGCCGTCGGAGTGTGGGGCATTCACCTCGGCGACTATGTGTTTTGGGACGAAGAGCGCCAAGTTGAGCTTATACACGAAACATATGGGTGGCGAGAAACTGAGATGGAAAACGCCATAAAGCGTTATAAAAGCGTCGAAGATGTTATGTCGGGTATGCACGACTTTACCTGTTACTTAAAGCGCGGTTATGGTCGAGCGACGTATCAGGCAAGTGTTGACGTGCGAAACGGACTTATGACTAGAGATGAAGCCTTTCGGTTGGTGCGCGCCGTCGACCCAGAGCGGCCGGAATCGCTCGATTATTATTTAAAAGTCTCGGGTTCGACTGAAGAGGAGTTTTTTAAAACAATGGAGAAAAAACGTGTGCCAAAGATGCAAGGCATTAACATACCTATCTTTCCTAAGACGCATAAAAATGAAGAGCGCATACTGCCATTTCCCGAGCAGCTTATCGAGAAGTTTGATAAAAGGACCTATGAATAAACTTTTTATTGATAACTCGGTTGGTGAACTGTTAGAGAAGCTCGAGAAGAAAGAGCTGCAGCCCTTGGACTTGGTCCGTGCTTCTTTGGAAAATATTGTGGAACTTGACCCAAAATACTTGGCGTGGGAAGTCTACGCAGACGAAGCGTTGGCGGAAAAAATACTACTGAGAGCCTCACAGGAAACCTATCGTCAAAACTTGCTTCAAACGATCCCAATCGGAGTGAAAGATATTTACAATACGGAAGATTTTCCGACGCAGATGGGAAGCCCTCTATGGAAAGGGTTTACTCCCGGCAATGATGCGCGGACCGTATTTAATCTTAAAAGGCAGGGTGCTGTCGTTATAGGTAAGACGGTGACTGCGGAGTTCGCAGTGCATGCGCTTGAGAAAACAAAAAATCCCTATGACATCACCAAGACACCGGGTACATCCTCGAGCGGTTCGGCGGTCGCAATTGCGCTTGGTATGGTGCCTATGGCGACTGGCACCCAAACCGCAGGTTCAATTGTTCGCCCTGCCAGTTTTTGTGGAGTGTACGGGTGCAAGCCTTCGTTCGGCTTTTTGCCAAGAACAGGGATGTTGAAGACGACCGACAGTTTGGACACACTTGGGTTTTTTACCATTCACCAAAAAGATCTAAAACGTGTGTTTGACTCGATGCGCGTTCGTGGTCGAGACTATCCCATTAGTCATGCTGCTATCACCGATGAGTCCAGGCAGCATAAACCGGAAAATCGCCCATGGCGCGTTGGTTTTGTTAAGACACACACCTGGGAGTATGCCCCGCAGTATGCAAAAAAAGCTCTCGAGGGCTATATAGAGTTGCTTGGTAAGCAGAAGGGGATAGAAATTGTTGATACTATATTGCCTGCAGTGATGTTAAAAACTCACGAGGCGCATGCAATAATTTATAACAAAGCGCTGTCGTACTATTTTAAGGGGGAATATTCGCAGGTAGACTTCGTGTCTCCTGTAATGAACGAGCTCATTACCGCAGGGTCAAAAATAGCTGTTTCCGAATATGCTCACGCTGTCGCGCTCCAAAACCAAATTATACAAGAGATGGACGCCTACTTTGCAAACTTTGATATTTTAATATCGCTCAGTACTGCTGGCGAAGCGCCGCTTCGTGAAGTTGTCGAAGCGCCTGACCCGGCACTTATGTGGACCATGGCCCATCTGCCGGTCGTGAGCGTACCGCAATTCAAGTCGCCCACTGGTATGCCGTTCGGGATGCAGGTGGTCGCGCGAAAATATAATGACTATTTGCTTTTTGAGTTCCTGGCATATTTGAAGTCACTCCAATTTATACCTAAAAAGGGCGTATATGTTGTGTAAATATTCCTGCAGCTTCAAGCGCCTCTTTGGTGGCGACATGTTGCCTATGTATAGGGGAAGAAAAACCTATTGACTTGTGTTTTTATTCTTTAGTTTTGAATTACACTTCAAACTTCGTATTTTACCAATTTGAACAAAATAAAATACCGTACCATATTGGTGCGGTATTTTTGTAAAATGTTATTTCAACATCTACGTATCGTGCCGAAGTCGCATACCTTTATTTAGAAAGGTGTATCGCTCGAGAACTGTGCAGCACTATTTGTCAGATTATTGTGGTTTGAAGTAGTATCGTTAAGATTGTTCGAGAAGCTCCAGTACGCATTCAGACCGCTTTCTGAGCCTGTGAGTGTTTGCGTGTAGTCAGATTGAATCTGAGATTGTGTCCTCGTAACGTTGTACAGTCGTGCTTCGTCGATGTTGCCGTCAAAGAAGCCACTGCCGTTGCAGTCGCTGCCAATGCAGAAATTTGCGTTGGATGCTTGGATACTTGAAGCAAGTCCAGTAATAGTTCCAATTGAAGTGCCGTTTACGTAGAAGGTAGCATTCCCGGCTGTGTCATATGCAAGCGCGACGTGATACCAAGTGCCCGTTGTTGGTGACCAGTTTACATTTCCTTGGGTGGGTTGGCTGTTTGTCACAATTCCAAAAAACAGAACACTGGTGCCGTTAATATTCTCAAGCCCAAAGCCGTAACTGTTGCCAGCCCACGTGTTGTCAGCCTTGTTAACGATGAAGTTAACTTCGTTTGTTGCGGGCAAAGAGTCAAATTTGACCCAAGTCTCTATGGTCAGGTTGCCTGTAATGGCCAAACTGGGACTGCTGGGAGCAACAACATACGGTTGCATACTCTTTTGAAGATGCATAGAGGGCGCATTACTTCTCTGCATCTTTAAAGCAATTGTCTGTGCCGCCCAGTCAACGTCTTTATGGTTGCTAACCGTGACAGTGTTTGGACCAGTTGCACCCGCAGTAGCCAATAATGCATCTTCTGCCGCGGTCGTTGGACCAAAAGGTCCGTTCTTTACGTCATATTTTTTGTCCATCCCAGTCGAGGTAGTGAACAGAGGATCAGTATTCTTGCCTGCATCGCTTGCAAATAGTGCAACAATACGATCCTTACCAAAGGTCGTAGTTATAGAAGGTGCTGTGGCCGTTACACCTCGCCCAGTAGAGGTTGCGAATGCGTCAATAGGATTAGTTACGTCCACTCCGCTGTAGCGTGTTATTCCTCCTGCAGCACGGTTCTGAGGGGTAATGATCCAAGTGTAAGTAGAAGGTTCTGAAGAAGTTACGACTTTATAGTATGAAGCCACAGAGACATTCGCGTCGTTGTCTGAGCGTACGATAAAAACCCACCCTGTAGGGGCAGTAATTCCTGCGGGAGATCCGCCATTAACCGATACATTCGCCAAAAGGATATCTCCAACTGCAGTGCTAGCGGGTTTAGAAAGCGGGAGTTGGGTGAGCACTACGTCGTTGGAAACGTTCGTTGTTGATAATCCCGACACAATATCCGCGAGCGCAATAGTACCGAAAACTAATGTGCCAGTAATAACCATTGAAATCAGCCCCAAACGTTTTTTACTCAAAATAACTTACTTAATTCAATAAATGTAAAACCCAACCTAAATAGTATCATCAGTGCTCGAATAGTATCATTAAAAAATAATAAAAAGCTGGTAAATTATATTAAACGTAGTAAAGTATTAATTATACTATGGAACAAAAGGGATTTTCAGCTGAGTTTTTAAAGGAGAAGGTTGTATTGGTGACCGGTGGGACGGGCACTTTTGGACGCGCTTTTATTGCCCGTCTTCTTTCAACTGAAGTTGAAAAAATAATTATTTATAGCCGCGACGAGTTGAAGCAAAGCGAGATACAGCGTACGTATCCGACTGAAACACGTTTGCGCTATTTCCTCGGCGATATACGAGACGTTGACCGACTCAAGCTCGCATTCCAAGGTGTCGACTTTGTGGTCCATGCGGCGGCGCTCAAGCAAGTGCCTGCGACCGAATACAACCCGTTTGAAGCAGTGAAGACCAACATCATTGGCAGTCAAAATGTTGTCGATGCGGCTCTTGATGCGGGTGTAGCAAAGACCCTTCTTATCTCGTCTGACAAAGCAGTCGAGCCTATCAACCTCTATGGCGCGACCAAGTTAGCAGCTGAAAAACTCACCGTTGCAGCCAACGCATACGTCAACGAAAAACGCCCAGGTGCCTTCTCGGTCGTGCGCTACGGCAACGTGATAGGCAGCCGCGGCAGTCTTATTGAACTCATTGAAAAGACCCGCACAAGCGGCCACATCCCACTCACCGACGAGCGCATGACTCGCTTTTGGATGCGTATCGAGCAGGTGATGGACATTGTGCTTGAGTGCCTCTTTGTTATGCAGGGTGGCGAAGTGTTTATACCAAAGATGAAGAATATGCCAGTCAAAACGGTCATAGAGATGCTCGCGCCCGAGTGCACACTAGACATTATTGGTATGCGCCCAGGAGAAAAACTACATGAAACTCTTATTACTGAGTACGATGCGAAGCGTGCTCGCGTGCTCGAGCATGTGTATGTCATCAGCCCAGAGTTCGGGTCATATGATTCAGTGTGGTTGCAATCGAAACCAACTATTCCTGAGCATTTTTCTTTCCGTAGCGACAGTGAAGCTTTCTTAATGAATGAGGGCGAAGCTAAAGAACTGTTCGGACTTTAAAAGAAGTTTGCGGTAGGAACACTACTGTGACATCATAAACACATGCAAAAACCACTACCCCAGCACGATTTTTGGAAAGGTGACTTTGGTAAAAAGTATCTAACTCGAAATACCCTTTCGTCTAAGGAGCTTGATCAGGATTACAAAAAGTCCTTTGGCATTGAGCGTTCTGTAATGAACAAAGAATTCCTTGCTTCTATTCCAAAAGATGCAAAGGTACTTGAAGTGGGTGCAAATTACGGCATGCAGCTGCGTATGCTTTCTGAGCTAGGTTTTACTAATTTGTATGGCGTTGAGCTAAATCCTGCGGTCGCTAAAGCCGCCAGAGAGACACATAGTTCCTTCAATATTATAGAAGGTAATGCGCTCGACTTGCCTTTTAAAGATAACTACTTTGACCTGGTCTTCACCTCCAATGTACTTATTCATATCGCGCCAAAGAATAGGAAAAAAGCTATTGATGAAATTGTCCGCTGCTCTCGTTCGTACGTATGGGGCTTTGAATATTTCAACGAAGAATCGGTAGAAGTGCCATATCGTGGGCATCGAAATGTCCTATGGAAAACAGATTTTCCCAAGCTCTATAAGACTACGCACCCCAACCTAAAGTTGGTCCGCCAAAATATTTACAAGGATCTTGCAAGCGAGAACAGGGATGTGATGTACCTATTTAAAAAAGGGAGACGAGTTGCATCTGGTAAGTAGTCTATGCCGAGAGACCGTACAGTCCTTGTGACAGGGCCGAGAGGCTTACTCGGCTCGGCCGTCTGTGAAGGGTTTGTGGCAGCTGGGTATACGGTGCTACCTTTTGAAGGAGACATTCGTGATGTGGACTCAGTCCATGCGTTTTTTTTAAATACGCTGCCGTCTTGGGTCATACATACTGCTGCAAAAACCAACGTCGCTGCCTGTGAAAAAAATCCGGATGAAACCTATGCTATAAACGTTGACGGGACGGCACATGTTATCGAGGCAGCGAGGTTATGTGGAGCGGCCGTAGTTCATATATCAACCGCATCTGTCTTTAAAGGTGATAAAGGGGATTATACAGAGCGCGATGTGCCTGAGCCGACCAACGTATACAACCAAACCAAGGCTGATGCAGAGAAAGTTGTGTTAGGGTATGAAAAAGGCAAGGTGGTGCGGCTCAACATTGTAGGCATCCACCCTAAAGGTTCGCGCGGCCGTAACTTTTTAGAATGGCTCGTTGACTCGTTTCAAAATAATAAAAACTTGACACTATTCACTGATTCTCGCATAAACCCACTTTCAAATTGGACCATTGCTGAAATGCTGCAAAAAATAATCGAGCAAGCCCCAGATGAAAAAATATT
Source organism: Candidatus Adlerbacteria bacterium (assembly GCA_043734325.1). Classification (GTDB taxonomy): domain Bacteria; phylum Patescibacteriota; class Minisyncoccia; order Phycocordibacterales; family SBAW01; genus GWA1-54-10. The sequence goes on along the minus strand of JAYTFN010000014.1, from coordinate 4,566 downwards.
TCATATTGGAAGCCGCAACGTTGTTTCGAAGGCTGAGATAGGCAAGCTTGTGCATACGCACTTTCCGAATTACTCGGGAGTTGTTCGAGAGGGAAGTATCGTGTCTATTGAAGACGGTGTCTTTCGTCCTAAGGAGATGTGGTTGAATGCCGAGAGTACAAGCAAGATTTTAGCTGTATCGATGCCGAACATAGAAAAGGAAATTGAGAAAATATTTTCTCGTATTATTGACTAGTGTTTGTTTACATGTTACTAAACTTTCGGATTCATTGTAACGAAAGGGTTTTCCATGTCTTCAAATACACACGTCTTTCCGGAGGGGATGGTAGTGTTTCGTTCGACTTTCCAAAGCGGCGGAATTCGCATACTGCTCGAAGCCGAGCAGCCTGCTACGCTTAATCTGATACAAAGAGTGCTACCAAAACTCATGAGCTCGCCGCAGTTCGGCTGCGCTGCTTTGATGGCGTTAGGTCATGCGGTCGATGTAACACGAGAGCTTATTCGAGACAAGGGGTTTCCTTTTTTCGAAACTGAACCCGCAGTGCTTAACGATCGGTTTGATGTGGCGCTCGTTGGTATCGAGCCGACGCAGTCGTGGACTCGGTGGTGTATGGACTTCGCCGAGCTGCATGCAAACCGATTTTTGGTCGACCTCGATGGTCTGCATGTCAACGACAGCGAAGTGCTCTCAAACCGAGACCCGCGTTGGTGTGGGATCGTGAGCGACCGCTTGACCGGCGCATTGTGGGAGTCACGAGGACTTATTAAACGAAATAATATGCTGGTGTCAGGAGCGACCGTCGCGGTGCCAGACACAAACACGCGGTCCGGTATTCGTAAGCGTCTCGGTCTTCAGACTTCTACTCGAGTGCTCTTTTGCTCGGGTTTGGTGAGTGCGGACTACCCGCACTATCCAGACATACAGTTGTCGACACTTCGGTCGGTGCTAAATGGCATCAAATATGCTCAAGAGCAAAATCCTCTTAGCAAATTTGCCTGCATCCTTCGCCCTCATCCGCGCGCAAAATCGGAGAATGACGGCATACAAGCATTGCTGCAGATATACCCTGGCGTCAAAGTGCTATGGAACCCCAACATATCATTCGACGACTGCATCATTGCGTCGGACTTGGTTGCGTGTATGCCGACGTCTGGCTTCACCACCCAAGTGCCCTACTATGGTCGCGTTGCATTGCTGTTGGCACTGCGTCGCAATGCCACTGGAGCAATTTTTGACAATCTCTTTTCTGCCAAGGATGTTGCGCATCTGTATCGTATGTCATACATAGCATTAGCTCGCTATGTCGCCGATATATCGAGCGCGCTTCGAAACGCAAGACCTAAGCAACGACGACGGGCGCAAGACGGCGCCCTCGTCGTAGCTCAAAATATTCTCGGGTCATAACTACCCATATTCCCAGCCGGCATCCACCCAAGATGTCGGCTGTTTCTTTTGATAAACAGGCTCAGTTGTAGTACTGTGAGCGTATTATGACTGTCACTAAAACCGTACAAATAGGCAAGAGGGTAGTGGGGCCGGGGCACCCAGCGTATGTTATTGCCGAGATTGGTTCCAATTTTGACGGGGATTTGCAGCGTGCTAAGGACTTGGCGCTGAAATGCAAAGAGGCGGGTGCCGATGCATACAAGATCCAAAACTTTTTGGCACCAAAAATAGTGTCTGCCGAAGGCTTTAAAAACCTCCAGGTGGCCTTCCAAGCGAAATGGGATAGGCCGGTCGTCGAAGTTTACAAAAAGGCTGAGTTCCCTCGCGAATGGGTTAAAGAGGTTGCTGACTACTGCAAGGAAATTGGTATCGAATTTTTCTCTTCTCCCTACGACACCGACGCGGTCGACTTGCTCGAAGAGATTGGAGTTGTGGCCTACAAAATTGGTGCAGGAGAAATTGATAACCTTGAGTTTTTGACTTACGTAGCTAAGACCGGCAAACCAATTATTGTCTCGGCTGGTGCTGCAACGCTCGACGAGGTGGGACAAGCGGTGGCAACTATCCGCGCCGCGGGTAATGAGCAAATTGTCCTTTTGCAGTGTGTCACCAACTATCCGTCGCCGATTGCAGACTCGAACTTGCGCGCTATGGTAGCTATGGGCGAACAGTTTGATGTTGTATATGGCTACTCTGACCATACTATTAATCCTGAAGCAGGAGGTGATGACCCGCTTTCAGGACTTACGGTACCGCTCGGTATGGTCGCGCTTGGCGGCAGTCTTTTAGAGAAACATGTAACCGACGACCCAACGCGCAAAGGTCCTGACCACCCCTTCGCTATGGTCATAGACGGGAATTTTAAACAAATGATACTTGGCATGCGCGCGATGGAACAAGCCCTGGGTGACGGCCAAAAGCGCCTCATGTCATCGGAGAGTCAGACAGTCATCATTCAACGTCGTGGTATTTATGCTATCCGTGCTATAAAAGCGGGTGAAGTTATCGAGCGTGAGGCCCTTGAATATTTGCGCCCTGCGGTCGGCTTGCGTCCACCCGAGATGCCGCATATTTTAGGCAAAGTTGCTGCAAAAGATATTGCCGCCGGTGCGCCTTTGCAAAAGGATGACATCACAACCTAACATCATCGCGGTTATCCCGGCCTACAACGAAGGCAAGACTATTCGAAAGGTCATTGAAGGGCTCAAACCCTACGTGACTGAAGTCGTGGTCGTCAACGACTGCTCAAAAGACAACACTGCGAGCGAAGCTGAGGCTGCGGGTGCATTTGTTGTGCGGCATCAAATAAATGGTGGGTACGATAAGACGATAGACGACGGTTTTTTCGAGGCGGCCAAACGAGGTGCGGATATTATTTTTACCTTTGACGCGGATGGTGAACATGCGAGCGAGGATGTGCCTCGTATGCTCGATCCTATCCTCACCGGTAAAGCAGACATCGTGGCAGGGCAGCGGCCGCACACGACGCACTTTGCCGAAAAAGTGTTTGCGGTCTATACCGGCCTGCGCTACGGCATCCGCGACCCTCTATGCGGTTTCAAAGCCTATCGAAGAGAAGTGTATGATGCGGTTGGTCATTTTGACACGGTACAGTCTATAGGCACCCAGCTGATGCTCGTGGGACTTAAAAAAAAATTTCGTCTAGCGCTCGTACCAATTGAGCTTCGCACTCGCGTCGATGACACATCCCGATTTTACAAGCGTCGCTTTCGCGCTAACATGAAGATTCTAAAGGCTATGTGGCGAGTTATAAGAGTATGAAAAAACAAATGTACACTGCTGTTGTTATTGGATGCGGGCGCATAGGCGCCTCGTTTGAAATGGAGCCAGGACGCCCAAAACCCGCATCGCATGCCGCAGCATTCAAACACAATCCCCGCACGCAGCTTTTGGCAGTTGTCGACGCCGATGAAAAGTTGGCAAAAGTAGCCGCCGACTATTATCGCGTCCCATATTATTTGAGCGCTGATGAATGTTTAAAGGAGATGCAGCCCGACCTTTTATCTATAGCAACCCCTCCCTCAACGCACGAGGTGTTGGTGAAGCTTTCGCTAAAATATAATGTCAAAGGAATAATTTGCGAGAAGCCGCTGGCTGATTCGGAGAAGTCTGGCAAGGCTATTCTTGCCGCGATTCAAAAATCTAAAGCTACTCTTGTGGTGAACCACCAGCGCCGCTTCTTTCCACTTTTCCAAAAACTTAAAAAGGATATTGCTGCAGGCAAGTTTGGCCGCGTGCAGCAGGTAACCTCCTATTATAACAACGGGTTATATAACAACGGAACGCATACTATAGATGCGCTCCGGTTCTTGCTAGGAAGCGAGTGTGTGTGGGTGGTGGGTGTAGGTAATACGGGCAACTCTGCAGCGCCTCAAGGTGACCAAAACATCGATGGCTTGCTTGGGTTCGAAAATGGCACCGTTGCGTCTTTGCAAAGCTTGGATGTTGAAACCATTGGCATACACGACTTCCACTTGTTGTGCGACAAGGGCGAAGTGTCTATTACTAAGTATGGCTTTCGCTTTGAGTATCGCCCGAAAGGTAAGTCGGCAGAGTTTAAAGGAGTAGTAGAAATTGCTGAAAAAGGAAAAGTCGAAGAAGACGTTCGTAGTATGCTCGCAGGCACCACACAGCACCTCGTTGATTGTGTAGATGGAACAGCAAAAGTGGGTAGTGACGCAGCGGAAGGATTGCAAACCATGCGCGTGCTCGACGCACTTACGAAAAGCACCAAATTAAAAAAGAGTATTACTCTCTAATTTACATAGTATGGAAGAGAAACAATCAAAGCTCGCATTGTTCGGTGGTCCCCAGGCGCTCACCGAGCCATTGCAGCCGATACACAACACGGGGCGCGAGGAAATTGCGGCGGTCGAGAGGGTAATAACCCGCGGCCCCCTTTCAGGTTTTGTCGGTACGCCAGGGGAGAAGTTTAAAGGTGGTCCTGAAGTGCGACGGTTTGAAGAGAAATTTCAAGAGCAGTTTGGAGTAAAGCATGCGGTCACGTTTAACTCGGCGACGACGGCGCTCCACGGTGCCATTGTTGCGCTCGAAGTGGGCCCAGGCGACGAAGTTATTGTCCCGCCTTATAGCATGGC
>JAYTFN010000013.1:0-9910 GCA_043734325.1 Candidatus Adlerbacteria bacterium | reverse complement strand
AGCGCTGTAACAACAAAGGTTTTCGCTATTTCGTCTAATGTGTGTGAGTCTGTCATTTTTTGGATACTAGCAGGGAGTATTGCATCCCGCAATAGAGTTTAGTAATTAAGAATTATACTGTTCGGCTGCGGGTGCATTGTGAAGCTTCATCTCCTGTGTCACAAAAAAATAGATTCCTCCCAGAACGAAGAGAAGTACTATTACAAAAACCGCAATACCGGGCCCGGCTGGTTGCTTCTTCCCCTGTTGTTCTGGTAAAGGAGAATCGCTCATACACCTAGTATAGTGCATGAGCGACAATCCACAGAACTTTCGTACTTTTTATGAATTGAATTTCTTTTTGTAGAGTTCGATACTCTCTTTAAATGCCACTATAGCAGCGTCTTTGCCCTTGATGCCGTTTATTTCGACGAGTGCCGGCTTGCCTTTAAGTTCTTTATACGTTTCAAAAAAATGTTTGATTTCTTTGACCGTATGCTGGTTGAGGTCGGCTAAGTCCTGTACATCATTCCAACGCAAGTCTTCGGTTGGCACCGCTATTATTTTATAGTCGCTCTCGCCACTGTCTATCATCTCAATTACAGCGACAGGACGCGCACTGACCAAAATACCCGGCTGTAGTGGGTAGGTGGTAAGTAACACTATGTCTAAAGGGTCCCCGTCATGCCAGAGCGTCTGCGGAACGAAGCCGTAGTCAAAAGGATATGCCGCTGCTGAATAGTTAGCTCTGTCGAGTTTAATTAAACCCGTTTCTTTATCAATTTCGTATTTATTATTTGAACCGCGCCCTATTTCAATTATAGTGTTTATTTCTTCGGGTGTGCCCGGAGGGATGTCATGCCACAAATTCATACTGAGATTATCGTTAAGTTAATAATTACTCTTGAGTGATGGGTACTATCTCCGGCGCTTCGCTAGTGTGGGCTTCGGTCTCGACAGGAGTCGCTTCTTCTTTTGCTTTTGGTGGGGGAGGTGTTTCGCCGCCGACAGACTGGATGTCTATTCGCCACCCAGTGAGTTTTGCGGCTAGACGAACATTCTGTCCGCCACGGCCGATAGCAAGTGACTGCTGGTCGCTTACCACGGTCACCGTGGCTTTGTGCTCGGTTTCGTCGAGGTCAACTGATGTAATACGAGCCGGCGACAGAGCTTCTTCAATAAATTCTTTTGGATCCTCGCACCATTCAATTATATCAATTTTCTCACCACCGAGTTCGGATGTGACTGTTGAAACGCGGACACCGCGTTGGCCCACGAGGGAACCCACCGGGTCGACGTGCGGGTCGCTTGAAGTAACGGCTACTTTAGAGCGACTACCGGCTTCACGCGCGATTGCTTTAAAAGTTACGACACCGTTTGCAGCTTCTGGTGCTTCCATTTCAAAAAGTTTTGCCAAAAATTGACCATTTGCGCGAGAAAGGCGCAAGTAAATACCGCGCGGAGACTCTTCTACTTGATAGAGGAGTCCTCGGATGCGCTCGCCCTGGCGAAAACGCTCGCCTGGAATCTGTTCATCATAGGGTAATATACCGGTCGCACGTCCGAGGTCCACGTAGATATTACCTCGTTCCATACGTTGCACTGTTCCGGAAACAATTTCTCCTTGGCGCGCGCCATACTCGGCAACTACGGAGACTTTCTCGGCTTCACGAATTTTTTGAATAATTACCTGCTTTGCAGTTTGCGCAGCTATACGACCATAGTCGTCTTTGCTCTCGAGCGGGAAGATAAGTTCGTCGGCTACTTTAACGTCTCTTTTTATAAGCTTCGCATCTTCTAGGGTTATATGTTGCTCAGGGTTAAAACGCGAACGCAGGTCACTAGGGTCAGGAATGGTTTCCACTCCCTCTATCTCGAAGCGTACGGACGTGTCGTCAACAACTTCTTTTACTTGCTGAAATTCGGTAGTGCCGGTGGCAAGGTCAAGGTGGGCACGGATAATTTGCCCGCGTTTAGCGTATTCTTTTTTATATGCGGTGGCGAGGGCCGCTTCGATAGCTTCAAGTACCTTAACGCGGGGTATACCGCGCTCTTCTTCGAGCTCACCTAGGACTGAATTCATTACTTTGAGGTCAAACATATGTGGGTTAGTTAGTGGATCAACCTGGCCTTATAAAATACCCGTCGACAAAACGTAAGGAAAGCACCTATACATGATACATCTGGACTCCGGGTAAAGAAAAAACCACCCACGCGGGGCAGTTACCAGATACCTACAATATAGAGGTAATAGCATGAAAAGTCAACACCGAGGACTTTTAACGAGTCGTGTAGCGGGGCTTCCTCATTGAGTGGAAAGAGATATACTATTTGGTATGGATACTGATGTACCGTCATACTGGGCTCTGTTGGAGTCACGGGTGCATACGAAAGAGTTTTACCAACATATGGTCCAGTATATGGTGGCATGTCCCTATTTTTTTGGTCCGTATATTGAAATGCTCGACTGCTTAGAAGCGGAAGAGCGTAAAGAAGAGTATGAATCTCTGCTTGCCTTTGCCTTTGCTAAAGTGACTGAACTTATGATGGATAGGTCTATGTGGAGTACTGCTATGAGAGGGTGGACGAAAAAAGAATCCATTTTTATTGAAAAAGTTGTACAACGTTTTCTCTTCGCGCATCCCTGGAGTGCGCAAGGAAGGCTCATGCTCCGCTTAGCACGAACACTCACAGTTTCTCTTCCTGATGCTGCAAAGAGTGCTCCCCAGAATCTTGTATGTGTAAAAAAACTTGATCCAAGCAAAATTCAGAAAGAGGTTGCCGCGCACGAGCCGTATTGGCTGTTTGATACGAAACGTCAGGACGCAATACTTGAGCACCGACGAACGAATGCCATTGTGCTGCGTTTTATACCAAACCAAAAACCCACAAGCGATTTTGTTCCTGCTGACGGACCTCATGAGAGCGTACGTACACCCTATGCGTCTCTTTTCCTTCATACCATTACTTTAGTTGAAGAGTTCGCACGAGAAATGGGTGCGGGTCTTGGTCGTGTCGCTTTAGTGCGCTTAAAACCTTACTCAAAAGTATACAGACACTATGATGGTGAGCAATGGCTACGCGGTAGGAATCGCTACCACTTTGTCATTAAAAGCACGCAGGGTAGCCTCATGACTTCAGGACTTGAAACCACATTATTTAAAGAAGGAGATCTGTTCTTTTTTGACAATAAAAAAATGCATACTGCTGAAAACACCTCACCTGACTGGCGCATTCATATCATTTTTGATATGAAACTACCTCGGTAAGAGGTTTCTCGACATGTTTCTCTAGACAATAGATTTCGTTAGCGAAAGTAGGCACAAAATATCTTTTTGTTTTTGGATTATATGCAATTTTATTTACTATACGCTCTGTGGTTTGAAAATAACTGAGGATGACTCCAGTTGTAGAATCTAGTTCGTACATGCGTCCATTATTACAACCCACAACAACCGCGCCCTCAATGAATGCGGCGGATGAAAGTATCCGTCCTCCAAGCAACTTTTTCCATAACACTGTTTGAGAGTCTATATCAACTGCGTATAGCGTTTTATCGAGTGAACCTACATACACAGTATTTTTACTTAGCAACGGGTTGGAATATATACCGTCTCCGGTCTTAAACGAAAATCGCACGGCGCCCGAATCAATGTCCAGGCCATAGAGCGTACCGTCCAGTGAACCAAAAAAGACTAGTCCGCGCGCTTCGTCAAACACGCAGGAATATTTAATTGCATCTCCCGCTTCAAACTGCCACCGTAAGGCACCGCTGTGTGCGTCAAAAAGATAAAAGGTATTATTGTTGCTTCCAACACCTACAGCGCGATAGCGGGACGAATAGCCCGGTGAGCTGTGGACTAGTCCGGGAATGCGATAGTCCCAACGTTTTTCTCCAGTGGAAAGGTCGAGCGCTACTATTCCACCCCTTTTTTTAAATAATCCAAATTCCAGACCTACAAACAGCATATGCAGCTCAGGAGCTACTGCCGGTGAAGATCCTATCCAGTCAGCCTCTTTATATGCCCATACGAGTGAGCCGTCGTCCTTACGCAAGGCATAAAAATTACCATCGTAGGAACCAAAATAGATTACGTCCTTCCATAATGCGGGTGAGGAAAAAATACTTTTTCCCGCGACAGGCTTACCTACTTTAAAGCTCCATGCCTCTGTGCCGTCTCTTTGGTGAAGCGCTACGAAATTGCTGTTGTCAGTGCCAAAGTAGAGTCGAACCTCATCTAGCAGTGGGGCGGATTTCGGTACAATATAGGAAAAAGTTGGATTTGGACTTTTGCCATACCAGAGCGTTTTATATACTTGCGTTTGTGGCGCTTCTCTCGGGGACGGTTTTTGAATAGAAATGCCAAAGTCCGGCAGGCTAAAAAGAGAAATGAATGGCACATTTTTCTCTGTTATACCTGAGTACGCTTGAGTTTCACAGAATCGTAGTAGCACCACAATAGCAGCTAGATGTAGCCCTTCTTTCTCCAAGAGTAGTATTTGCTTCTGCATCGTACTGCCCCAATTAATGATATCGTCTATAAGTATGACTGGGTCCTGTGTTACGGTACCCTCAATGTTGTTTTGCAAATCGTATGTTTTTCGAGACTTGCGCATGTAAAAGCCGCTGACTGCTTTGCCTTTTGCCTTACTTTTGAGCACTAACGCAGTAATAAGCGGTATGGCTGCTGTTTCTTGTCCGCCAATTTGAAAAGGGTAGTACGACTCAATTTTTTCCCATACCACCTCAGTAAATGCATCCAAAAATTTCGCGTCAAGCAGAACCGCTCGAAAGTCAAATATCCAATCGGGTTCACCGCCTAGGGGCGAAATAATACGACGTTTTTCTTTCGAAATAAACACCGAGTGTTTAATTATTGTATGTAGGGTTGTGAGCTTTGCGTCCATGAGTGCGTATACTAGCACAAACCAAAAAAAGTACCTCAATTTTTTAATCTTTGACTAATGTCGCTTCTTTACTATACTTTCTCGAATATGCCAGCAGATGGAACACATGTACAAGTAGATACAAGAACTTCTTTTTTAGGAAATTTGCTTAAAGAGACGTACACCGTGGCGGAGCTGCTTGCGGAGTATACAGAGCCGTGTGGTCGCTTTAAGGTGCCTCTTTCCGCAGTAGACCTACGAGAACTAGCTCAAGCGATACAGGTTGCACATGCTCCGGTGTTTAAAAATATGGTCGCACTGCCGCTCTCCAACCTTCCACCAAACTGGCAGGTGCTACTTAACTACCTCTTTCAACAAGAAATTCTTACTAGGCCGCTTTTCTCTAATGTAGAGTGTCCCAACGACTTTCCAAAAACATATAGGCTCAGTTTACGCTCAGTTTTTAGTGAAACGAAAACTGACGGTATTAATCCACGCAAATTTGCATCAGGCTTTGGATGTTCTTTTGATGCACAAGAGGCTCAGTCAAAAGCGGTGGGAGAGTTACTGGAAAGATACTTCATGACTCTCTATAAAAGAAAATACTTTAAGTACGACTCGTATAATGAATTAGTGCGTCAAGGAAAAAAAGTGCTCGATATTACAGACTTTAACTGTTTTTTGCCATGGCAAAAAGAGAGCTTTCCCCAATTAGTTTGGGATAAAAATTCGCTCTTTTATTGGACGCGGGGTAAAGAGCTGTTGAGTGGTAAGGACGCATATATGCCGGCACAGTGTATTTTTTGGGGTTACAAATTTGATACAGTTTTGTCAGAACCTATACTTTTCCACCCTTCTACCAGCGGGAATGCGGGAAATTTCAGTTTTAAAGAGGCGCTTATTTCTTCCGTGTATGAACTTATAGAAAGAGATGGCTTCCTCATGTATTGGCTAAATACCCTAGCTCCCCCCGTGTTGGATGTAAACGCTATTGCAGATGTAAAAGTACAAAAACTCCTGAGCGAAATAAAAGAGCATGGACTCACTGTATTGTTTTTAGACACTACAACGGACATGGAAGTACCTTCGTGCGTGTGTGTGGTGATTGACGAGCGAGGCAGAGAGCCTGTCATTTCTGTAGGTGCATCAGCAGGGTTTAATATACCGAAAAATATACTTTCAAGTGCACATGAAGCACTCGTGATAAATAGTGAAACCGCTCAATCTGAAACTTTTGTTTTACCTGTTAATTATAAGCCTTTTATGAATACGCCTCTGATAAGTAGAAATGAGCGACTTTCGACATGGAAAGGAAAGAATATGCTTGAACACCTTTCGTTTTTTATTACAGGAAAAAAGCTTCGTTTTGAAGAAACACGCTTCGCGCAATATGCCCGAACTTTTGCAACAGTTGAAGAGGAATATTCGCACTTGTTACGTATTTTTAAAGATAAAGGTAAGGGATATGAAGTCTACGCTCACCACGTAGAGCACCCGGTACTGCAAACGCTGGGATATCATGTGGTAGGTGCGGTTGTGCCACAGCTTATCCCACTTTATTTAAGCGAGCATTGGGCAACACTAGACTCTAAACGCCTCCGCGAAGTCCCCAAAAAATTAGGATTTGCGCAAACAGCACGTAACCCGTGGCCACACCCTTTTCCGTAAACTGTATATGTATTTCGATTTTTCTAAAATTTTTCATCGTGCTTCAAAAAGCCTCGCTGGATATAGCGGTTATCTCATACCGAAGAACTCTGCAGAGTGGCCGCATACATGGAAAACAACGTTTTATAAGAGTTACGATAAAATGCCTCATCTCCCGCTCCCACTCCCAAAGAAAGATAGTCCATTTTTTACGTTGATACAAAATAGAGAATCGAGAATAGATTTCAGTGCAACTCCCATTTCGATAGACGAACTTTCAGAGCTGCTGAAATATTCTTGTGGCGAAACACAAGCACTTTCAAATGGGCGAGTGCGTCGAGCGCAGCCCTCCGGTGGTATGCGTTTCCCTATCGAGACATACGTTTTGGTTTTTAAAGATACTCCAGACCTACCCGCCGGAGCGTATCATTACAACGTGCAGAAACATTCTCTGCATGTACTCCATCAACAGCCCTTCTCTAAAGAGGATATTGCCGGGCTCTTTATTTACGAATGGGTACAAGGGGCTTCTATCGCGCTCGTATACACGAGTGTATTTAGTCGGTCACAAGCAAAATATGGACAGCGGGGCTACCGCTTTATACTACTTGAAGCGGGACACATCGGACAAAATGTGTACCTTGCCTCTGAATCCATGGGTCTTATCTGTTGTGCGTTAGGAGCAACAAGAGACGAGGAGCTGGAAAGTTTTTTGCATATAGACGGCGAAAGCGAATCGGTAGTGTATGCAATTGGGCTGGGTAAAAAATAAAATACATAATGTTGTGAATAAATCTCCTTGCACGAAAAGCAAAATGCTTCATACTTGACGTATGGACATACTTAAACAATGGCGAAAGTTCGCTACCCTTTCTTTTTTAACACTTCTAACGTTTGTGGCGCCGGGGTTTTTCTCTCATTCCGACCCGAGTGACGGTCAGGAAAAAATAACAGGAGGCTTTAAGGTGAGTCGGTCGCCCCTTTTTGAAGAAGCGTCTTTTGGAACTCCTCGTGCCCACGCTGACTTTAGCGCTTCTCCACCTCCACCTCCACCTGCTAGTGATGGCAGTATCGTCAGTTCTTGTGGTGGTAGTACTAGCGATGCTGGCTCTGGCTGCAGCTCTGAGTAATATAGTGTATGAATGTACTCAAAACATATCCAAAGATTTTTTTTACAGCGCTGTTTTTGTTAGTAAGTATTGGTGTCATTGGGTATTTTTTATTGTCGCAGTACCAAGTGCGACGCGCTAATATGGTGGCGCAGGATATACGTACCGACTTGTATAAAAAACAATCAGTAAACCCCATTTTATTAGAGAAGGCACTTTCCGATATGCAAGATCCTACTAACAGATCTTATGCAGAATTAGATCTGGCATATTCCTACTCTTTAAGCGGTAATTTGCCAAAAGCAATAGCGGTATGGAAAAGTATCTCAACCAATCAGCAGTATTCAGCAAAAGTGCGTGGTGATGCAACATACCATATGTTGGCCACATTTTTTTCAGTAAAAAATAACGATATTGAAAGAGTGGGGGAGCAGCTAGTGTTTACGGGTCCTGTGTGGAGTGGTTTTATTAAAAATATTTCACAAACGGGATATACAGACTCAGGATACCCTATCAAATATTATATAGCCGAAAGAAATGCCCTGGAGTGGGCAAAGTCTCTGGACCCAGTGCGTCCATCGATGCATGTGGTATACAAGTTATCACTTTCGTATGTGCTCGGCATTCCCTATGTGACCGGACAAGTTCGAGAGCAGTATATTGCGAAAGCACAAAATAATTTAGAGCTTGGGAATACTGCATATGCCGAGGCATTGTCAATAAATAGTATTGCTAAGAAACAAACCAATTCAGTAAACACTACTCCGCCCTATGTTGAAGCAATACTTTCGGTAGCTCTACAACAAAAAGCACGAGCGCAAGCTGAGTTATATATGGAAAAAGTCGCCGGAATCACTGTTGACGACATTATAGCAACCTACACCCAGGCAATTACCTATTTTGAATATACGGCGCAAGCAACAGGTGCGCAACAGACCGTTAGTGCCGCGGTACCGCTTTCGAGCACCATAGCGGCGACTCAGCGGTATGAGTTAGCGGTTTTTCTTGCAAAAGTAGATTCTGTAAAAAACAAAGATAAAATACTTACTATGCTTGCGCCTTTGTATACACAAACTACAAGTAAAAATGATTTTTTAGAGACGTTAAAAACTAATAGGGAAGAAGACTCTGTCCGTTCCCCTGCACGAAAAAATTATCTTTTACTATCAAAAATAGATCCAAACTTTAAAGTTTTGCTTCTGCAGTACGGTTGGAAAGAAGCTGATTTTAAATAGTTTTAAGGTATTTTTATATTAAAAACAGTCGGGTCATTGCTGACCCGACTGCATATTTCGCCCCACTTAGTAAAGTACTCCGTCGTCACGGTGTTTTGATAAATGTTTCCCCTTCGGTAAGGTGCACTTCAGTTGGTAGTATGAGAGACGAGTTAGACAAATTTCGAACGCTACCATCCCCATTCTTGTCCTTAAATTTGATCGTAAACTCGATTACTTTTCCTCCATATTGTAATGGACAGGCAAATCTGATTTGGTGAGGACCGATCACCGTTACAGATTCTTCGGAGCAAAGCCTTTCTAATCCATCTGGTTTCCCTTCACTTTTAACCTTGTTGTTTGGGTCGAGTCCAAGGTTTGCGCTGTATGTAGCGCTAAGTTCGTTTCCTTTGCATTGAAAGGTGAGTTGTATCGCTCTGCCTACATAGTTGGTATTAGGCCCACCATTTTGAATGCCGGTGAAGGTGCGGCCGCAGAGCTGCTCAATTGTTTCTTTGACAGCGGCCGGACTTGCGGTGTGCACCGCAGGCTGTCCACAACCCGCCAAAACGATGGGAAGTGCGGCGGTAGCCAGTAGAGTCCTCATTGAGCGCGAGCGCATAGCTAGTCCCCTGTGTATTTCTGGATTATTAATCCAGATGCTAATCTCGCGGCGCGAGATCTTCTGGAAGGAATAATAGAAGGTTTTAAGAATTTGTCAAGCAGCAGTCTTGTCCACACTACTTTTCTCTGTTCTGGAAGAATATACGCTACTCTAGGGCATGATAATGATTCATAACAAAGTTTCGAAGGTCTTTCATGTGTATAAACATCTATATGTAGCACTTTTGCTCTTCCTTACGATACTTTTGCTCGGGGTTTTGTGGGTTGCCCCAAAAACACCAGTGTACAAAAATACTGTACGCGCACTTTTTTATCATCAACATCAGGCTCTTGCATACTATTTTAATTATCAAGACCCCCAACTCGCTATTTTTATAGGAAATTATTATTTTGGAGGCGAGGCGTATGACCTTAACCGTGCACAGAAGTCATATGAGAGAGCACTTGTAC
>JAYTFN010000012.1:0-7904 GCA_043734325.1 Candidatus Adlerbacteria bacterium | reverse complement strand
GATGGGGGTGGAGAAATAATAAGAAGCTCGCCATTTTATGTTGCGGATGCTTCCACTGCACCATCTCTAAGTTATTCACTATCTGTACTAGCTGGTAGTGATGGTAGGGATCTAGATACATGGCTAGAGGGGTTAGATATAGATGGACTCGTGCTCCAAATAAAAAATACATCTCAGCTTATCCAGCAAATAACATTTCCGACACACTGCTTGTATACCTACAAGATTTATTCTGAGACCACTGGTCAACTGATATTTGACAGTGAATCTTCTCAGCAATGTGCCCTTCTCGCAAAGATACCAACAACAGTCACTCTCAATCCAGGAGATTTAAAAGATTTTAGATTTGATCATAGAAACTCGACATTCCATATTCCACCAGGTAAATATGTGATGAAGGTTGATGTTAAGAGTACCTTCCCTATTAAAGAAGTTGCCCAGCTCCATTTTGGAGTCCAAGCAGCACAAACAATCCCAACCGCAACCATCGATCAGAGTTCGCTTGTAGACTTTGCTAATTACCCAACATTTACTGGTTATGCGACAGGGGTTACTAGTGTAATTATCTATGTGTATCAAAATTCAACAAATGGGGCACTTTTGACCCCAACATCAATCCCAGTTATTAATGGAAAGTGGTCATTTAGAGCTGGAACGGAAGCGCCCAGAGGGAACTATACGGTGCAAGTGAGTGGCCCTAATCAGAAATTGTTGGCGATCGCAGTATACACCGCAACACCAATTTCACTCCCTCCAACTGCATGTAAAGTACTTGATATATACGCCACAGCAGTTCCTGGATATGCGTACTCAGACCTCTTTATGAAAGTGAAAGGTTTAACTGTAGGTACAGGTCAAAATGTAGCAATCACTGGAGCAACTGATTCGTGGAACAACCTACTCTTTACCGTAGGCAGTATATCGTCAGACAACGTCACAACCATCTTAAAAGCAAACCAAACAATTAGTGGGGGTGGTGTGAGTTACATTTTGCAGAGAAAGAATGTGATAACTCCAATATCAGTTGGAGGCACTCCAGTAGTGTGTCAAGCAATCTCTGATCCAAATAGCACTAACTTTATCGCTAGCACTGCTATGCAGAGCATTACACTTAAAGTTGGACAATCAGCGACTGATGGAGGGATACGAATCACTCACACTGGAGTTAGTGGTGGCATAATTGAACAAGCAAATTTCAAGATCGATAGTACAGGTGTTGCTTCCAGTAATATTTCGCTATCACCTGGAGGCTCTACCTATACGGTGAATGACTCTGCTACCCCAATAGGAAGTGTTGATATCGGCGTATATGGGATAAATTATGGAGATAACTCGGTTACGATAACGGTGATGGCAAAGGCAAAGGTAATTTCTGGTACTCTGGGTGGAGTGGAGTCAAATGATGCTCTTCAAAATTGGCCTGCGACCAATGCCATTGATGGTAATAATTTGACGGTCTATAGCAGTCATATATTTGGGGGACAACTGAATGATCGGGGTACTTTCCTTATCGCTTGGATGAAAAATGTACCACAGAACGTAAATCAAGTAATCCTTACTCCTCGTATTGCTAGTGGCAAGGTTCTAGGATTCCCGCTTAGCTATGATATCTATATGAGCGCGCCAGAGAACGCAGCGAAGTGGAACTTTATTGGAACGTACTCTAACCAGCCGGACGCTACGGGTAAGGTCACCATAGCATTAGGTAGTACGCAGTCGACGACTGGGGTAAAAATTGTTCCAAAAATTCTAGGTGTCGATAATAACGGTAATCATTACTTCCAGATAGCAGAAGTCGAGTTTAAATATGACCAAAATTCAGCTTTAAACTCTGACCCATCGGTTGGAAGTGCTGAGGGTGGTAATGGGGGTGGAGGGAACGGATCAGGTGGGCAGTAACTAATGGAAGTATACGGATTACATTTGAAAATAACTCGGTTACGATAACGGTGAAGGTAACTGTTAAAGGTTGGGGGAAGACTGATCTAAAAAAGAAAGAGTAGGTATGGTAAACAAAATGGCTCCGTAAGGAGCCATTTTGTTTATTGCCTTCGGGGTATTTTACGGTACTATGTACTCTATGAAAGAAAGGGAAAAAAAGACTATTTTAGTAACAGGTGAGATATGATATGGGGACGGTCACCATATTTCGGCTTTAAATTGCAAGATGCGACCTATGGAGAGCTTGCTTTATGGTCGTAGTTTCAATGGTAGAATGAGTAGATATGCCAATGCCTAAGAAAGTTCGGTCAGCGTGTCTCGTTTGTGGCGCTGAACCCGCGAGAGCAGGGTATAAATATTGCAGCAATATCTGTCAGCAGGAATACCAACACCAGACATATATAAAGCGTTGGCAGGAAGGAAAGGAAAGCGGTCTGCGGTCAATCGGAGTGGTACTGAATCCAATTAAAAAATATTTACGTAGCAAGTTTGAAAATAAATGCTGTCTTTGTGGTTGGAACCAAATTAACCCTAAAACGGGGAAAGTACCTTTGGTCGCAGATCATATTGATGGAAATTGGCGAAATAATAGCGAGAAAAATCTTCGCCTCATTTGTCCCAACTGTGATTCACTTAGCCCAACGTATGCCGCGTTAAATAGAGGGAAGGGGAGGAAGAACAGGGCTGTAAGTAAACGAGCCAAAGAGGGTCGCGTGCTAGCGCAAGAGTATTAAAAATCAAGTATGTTGTGATATAGTGGATGCCGTTCGCCGAGGTAGCTCAGTTGGTAGAGCGAGGGTATCGTAAACCCTAGGTCGCCGGTTCGATCCCGGCCCTCGGCTCCAAGTGGAAAAGGAAGAAATTCAAAAGCGTATTGAAGCCGTCGAAAAGGAGATGGAATCTCCGACGTTTTGGAGTGACAAAATACACGCACAGGCATTAATAAAAGAGCTCCAGGAATTGAAGGTAGAGGCCGAAGGGGTCAATGCATATGACAAAGGCGGCGCGACACTTTCTATCGTAGCGGGTGCGGGTGGGGATGATGCTGAAGATTTTGCGGCAATGCTCTTTTCAATGTATCGAAGATTTTTAGAAAAACGCGGATGGGCATATAAGCTTTTGCACGAAAATAAAAACGATCAGGGCGGGTATCGAAATCTTTCAATCGAAGTAGACGGAAAAGGTTCGTATGGAATTTTAAAAAATGAGTATGGAGTGCATAGGCTGGTGCGGCAGTCGCCCTTTAATGCATCGCAAAAACGACAAACTTCTTTTGTGCTCGTCGAAGTGCTTCCGGTCCTAGCTAAGGTTGGTCATATTGACTTACCGGAAGCTGACCTCGACATTACGTTTGCACGCTCCAGCGGTCCCGGTGGACAAAACGTTAATAAACGCGAAACGGCGGTTCGGGTCGTACATATTGCGACTGGCATTTCCGCGCATATAGACGGAGAACGTACTCAAGGTGCAAATAAAGAAAAAGCAATAGCAATTGTCAAAGCAAAATTAGTGCACTTCATGAACGTGCAGCGCAAAGTAAAAATTACCGACCTTTCTACTGATACAAATAAAATTGAATGGGGAAGTCAAATCCGCTCATATGTTCTGCATCCATACAAATTAGTAAAAGACCATCGCACGAACGTTGAAGTGCGCGACGCTGAAGGAGTTCTCGATGGCAACCTCGAACCGTTCTTAGAGACCAAAATGTAGTTTTGCATATCTCGCCTAACGTACTACAATAAGCAAGTAACGTTTCTTTCTTTTCTATTCACATATGATCTACTACGACCGCGTAAGCAAAATATATCCTGACAAGTCTATCGCTTTAGAAGACGTTTCTTTTTCGGTGGAGCCTGGCGAGTTTGTCTCTATTGTCGGACACTCCGGTGCAGGAAAAACAACCTTAGTTAAAATGCTTTTAGCTGAAGAGCGTCCGACGAGCGGCTCAGTTTTTTTTGAATCACTAAATGTTCACGAAGTGCCACTGCGTCGAATAAATCACCTTCGTCGTAAAATTGGTACCGTCTTTCAAGATTTTCGCCTACTACCAAATAAAACAGCGTACGAAAATATAGCGTTTGCTATGGAAGCAGCAGGGAGAAATGAAGAGGAAATTCGCTCGGACGTGCCCCACGTGCTCGAGCTCGTTGACCTTAAAGATAAGTTTCATAATTTTCCGGGAGAGCTTTCTGGAGGCGAACAACAGCGTGTGGCAATTGCAAGAGCTATTGTGAATCAGCCGGACGTTATAGTGGCCGACGAACCAACGGGCAACCTAGACCCGGTCAACACGTTTGAAATTGTTCAAATTTTAAAAAAGATAAACGATCTGGGGACGACTATCATACTCACTACTCACAATAAAGGTGTTATTGATGCGCTCAAGAAAAGAGTTATCACTATTGACCGAGGCAGAGTCATTCGCGATGACCGAGAAGGAAGGTATATTTTATAGACTCGTAAGTCTCATAATTTAGTGTGCAATTTTTTTAGTTTCGCCGGACTCATTATATATACGGTGGGTGCAGGTGCTGGACTCGGGGAAAATAGCCGTATCTGCGGGGCTGTATATTCTCGCCTTTGGGACTTTACTGACGTATCTAGGCGCATTCCTGATGATCAAAGCACACAGGAAAAGGAATTAAAAAGACGTAAAAGGTATTATATCGTACCTTACATACCTAGCGGAGTATTTTTATACCTTGCCCCTCTTCCTTTTTGCAAGGTATACTTAGTAATCAATGAGCTTTGTTACTATTAAACGAGTGGTTCGCGCAGGATTTCTCGATTTTTGGAGAAACGGTTTTGTGTCGCTTTCATCAATTCTTGTGATGACGGTCACACTTTTTATTATGGGAATTACTATCTTTGCGGGTGTAATTCTCTCGACCACACTAGACCAGCTACGCGACAAAGCCGACATTAGTGTCTACTTTACAACAACGGCATCGCCGGAAAAAATTATTGAACTTCAAAAGTCTGTCGAAGTCTTGCCTCAGGTACGGTCGGTGCAATTTATTTCAGCCCAAGATGCGCTCGCCGCCTTCCGCAACCTTCATCAAAACGACCAGCTCACACTCCAGTCTGTGGAGTTGGTTGGCGGCAACCCACTGGGCGCGAGGCTCAATGTACGTGCCCAGGATATTTCACAGTATGAAGCTATAGGAAAGTTTTTGCAGCAGCAACAGTCTGCAGCAGGTAATCAAAGTATAATAGACAGAGTAAATTATTCTGATACCCAAACCCGGGTTGCTCTGGATAACCTTCGACTTATTACAGACTCAGCGCAACGCCTCGGGCTTATTGTCGTAATTATTTTAATAGTAACTACGCTCGCTATTTCATATAACACGCTTAGTCTTGCTATTTATACATCACGCGAAGAGATACAAATAATGCGCTTGGTAGGCGCAGGTCAATTCTATATTCGCGCACCTTTTATGATTGAAGGCTTGCTGTACGGGCTTATAGCTGGGCTTTTAACGCTTGCATTATTCTTTCCGTTGACGTATTACCTCGGCCACTCAACAGCCAATTTTTTCGGTGGTTTAAACGTCTTTAAGTACTACCTAGTAAATTTCCCTACGTTTTTCTTTACTATTGTAGGAACGGGCATAACGTTGGGGGTAGTTGCCAGTTTCTTAGCAGTAAGGCGGTATCTTAAAATTTAAATTATGGAGAGTCCTAAATATATTTTTGTCGTTGGTGGGGTAATGTCAGGAATTGGCAAAGGAGTGGCCACCTCATCAATCGGGCGCATACTCAAGTCAAAAGGCTTTACCGTGACCGCAATTAAAATAGACCCATATATCAATGTCGATGCAGGGACCATGAACCCCACCGAGCATGGTGAGGTTTTTGTTTTAGAAGATGGCTACGAGACTGACCAAGATATGGGCAACTATGAGCGTTTTCTCGGCGAGACGTTGCCCCGTATAAATTACATGACGACCGGTAGTGTATATCAGGAAATTATTCGTCGTGAAAGAAATCTGGAATACAAAGGACGTAATGTTGAAGTGGTCCCGGACGTTCCTTTGGAAGTGATTCGCCGTATTACCGAAGCTCAAAAAAAAGCGAACGCCGATATAACGCTCATTGAAGTGGGTGGCACTATTGGCGAATACCAAAATATTATCTTTCTTGAAGCTGCTCGAATGCTCAAGCAAAAATTTTCACACGACGTTGCGGTCGTTATGCTTTCCTATGTACCCATTCCGCATAATATTGGTGAAATGAAGACCAAACCGACACAGTATGCCTCACGAGAACTCAATTCCGCCGGGCTCCAAGCTGATATAATTCTTGCACGCGCCACGCTTCCCTTAGATCAAAAACGAAAAGAAAAAATTGCCACTTTTTGCAATATTTTGCCTGAGCGTGTTATCTCAGCTCCTGATGTGGAAAGTATCTATGATGTACCGCTTAATTACGAAAAGGACGGGATGGGTGATATTTTGTGTGATGTGCTTGGACTCCAACACCGACCGACCGATTTATCGCAATGGGAAGCGTTTGTTTTAAAGTCTAAAAATAGTACTAAAAAAATTGATATAGCTGTTGTTGGAAAATATTTTGAAACTGGCGCATTTGTACTTGCCGACTCCTACATCTCAGTTTTAGAGGCATTAAAACACGCGGCCTATGTGCAAGACGCTAAGCTCAAAATTTCATACCTCGACTCTGAAGACTATGAACAAGATCCAAGTAAGTTAGATGAGCTCAAAAACTTTAACGGTATTTTAGTTCCGGGAGGGTTTGGCGTACGCGGAGTTGAAGGTATCATCTCGGCAATACAGTATGCACGCGAAAATAAAATTCCCTACCTAGGCTTATGCTACGGCATGCAACTAGCGGTCATTGAGGCAGCGCGCAATCTTGCTGGGTTGAAAGATGCTACTACCGTAGAGATCAATAAGGACGCGCCGCATCCGGTTATAGACATTATGCCCGACCAGATAGAAAAGTTAACGAAAGCTGATTATGGTGGAACCATGCGACTTGGTACCTACCCATGCGTGCTAACGGAGGGGACTATTGCGCGTCGTGCGTACCAAAGCGAAACCATATTCGAGCGTCACCGCCATCGCTACGAAGTGAATCCTGAATATATTGAACGCATAGAAAAAACAAGTATGATATTTTCCGGCAAGTCACCTTCAGGAGTGCTAATGGAAATTGCAGAGCTGCCAGAGTCTTTGCATCCATTCTTTGTAGGTACACAGTTCCATCCGGAATTTCTCTCACGTCCTTTGTCTCCCCATCCACTTTTTGTTGCGTTTGTTACCGCAGCAAGTAACTACACCGCTGTAAACAGAGACTAATGCAAAACAAAACCCCCCTACTGGAGGGGTTTTGTTTTGCATGGAGTTGCTAACTACTCAGCTTCTTGGCCGCTTTCTTCTGGGTCGTTAACGTCTACCTCGAGTACGCTGCCATCCTTTGCGCTTACTTTAATTTGTTGAGCTCCAACTACTATTTCATACACGAGTGTATTATTTTCGTCGCTAAGTTCAGCGCTTGTTGCGGTGCCCCCTACTTTTGCCTCAGCAGCTTTGCGTGCTTGTGTGGCACTAATGGTTGCTTTCGCTTGAAGCGTTTGCTGTTCCTGTGCATCTGACATTTCATTATCTTTGTCATTGTCCTTCTGCTCTGTGTGTGTTGCTCCGGTCGCATGCGTCGTTGAAGGCTGAGTCGATGTCGGTATGTTGGATGCGTATACTACACCGCTGACTATACCAAGAGACATAAGCGGCACGGCAAGCATTCCCCATTTCGCGATGTTTTTGTTCATATTGTATAAAGTTATTAGTAAGGAGCACTTTTGCTCCTATTCATACTACGTATCTGGGAAGTTGTTTCTTTCAATTAGGTTAGTCTTGTTCGTCGTCACGCGAATGGATCATAGAGTCATAAAATTGGGTATGTGACAAAAGGAATTCGTGGGTGCGCCGGCCGAA
>JAYTFN010000011.1:0-2532 GCA_043734325.1 Candidatus Adlerbacteria bacterium | reverse complement strand
GCTGCGGTGACTATCCATGCACGCACAAGAAAAGAAATGTCAAAAGTACCCGCACATTTTGAACGAGTAAAGAGAGCTGTTGAAATCAGAAATGAAATGAAAAGTTCGGCGCTTATAATCGGCAATGGAGATCTCATCAGCATTTCAGATGCAGAAGATAAAGTACGAGAGAGCGGTGCGGACGGTGCTATGCTTGGGCGAGCTATCTTCGGCCAGCCGTGGCTGTTTAGCAAAAGTGTTGTGGGTGTGTCACAACCGTCTATAGAAACTCGGCTTAGGGTCGCTGTAGAACACACCTATCTGTATGAGGAGCTGCTTGGCGATATAAAGAATTTTGCGCTTATGAAAAAGCACTTTAAGGCATATGTCGAAGGTTTCTCAGGGGCCAAGGAGCTTAGAGTGCAGTTGATGGAGTCACAGAATGCTGGGGAAGTGGAAAGACGTATCGAAGATTTTCTCTCAGTGCCGTATACTACCGTTATATGAATGACACACTTCATGCAAATATATTCTTTTTTATAACGTCAGTTGCGGTGATTGTAGTTACGCTCATGCTTGTTGTCGCGCTGTGGTATGTAATACATATTTTGCGCGAACTGCGAATGATAACGCTCCGTGCACGCCTTGCAAGTGAAAAGCTCGAGGATGAAATCGAATATTTTCGCCAAGAGTTTCGCTCGGGCGGCATAAAAATTATGAGCATGCTAAGCAATGTTGTTGGGTTCGCGGTCGGTCGAATGGGTGGTATAAAAAAACGCCCAACGCCGCGAAAACGCACAACAAGCGCGACTGAAACAGAGAAATCTGTATAATAGGTCATTACTCATTAATTTTTGTAACACTATGGCATCGAATGCAAATGGAAAAGATACTGGTATGAGCAAGGGAACAACTATCAGTGTTGCCGCCGCAGCCGCCGCAGCAATTGCCGCCGCCGCAGGTGCATACTGGTTTTATGGCGCGGAGGATGCAGGTAAGCATCGTAAGTCTGTGCGAAGTTTTATGCTCAAAGCGCGCGCAGACGTGCTCGACGCAGTTGAAAAAATGAAAGACATAGACAAGTCTTCATATTTAGCTATCGTCGAACGTGTGGTAGCAAAGTACTCTTCGGTTGCGGGCGTAACTACCGCAGAGGTAGCCCAAATGACCCGCGACCTCAAAGCCGCATGGGAACACATGAAGGCAGTGCACGACTCGGTTAAGCCGGCAGTACTTCCCGCAGCAAAAAAAGTAGTCAAAAAGGCAGCTCCAAAGAAAGCAGCACCAAAAAAGCAGGCGTAAAATCAAGATATATAAAACACTCCGCTCTAATTTGGGCGGAGTGTTTTGTTTTTAAGCACATAGGCTAAAAATTTTGGTATACTTAATTTCAGACGAAAAAAGCTTAACCTGATGGAGGGTAACTTGAGAACGCTACTTTCAGCTACTGAAGCAATTTTTATTCCCGAGTTGTATACTACTGAGTATGGCAAAACCAACAGAAAGCGATGCACTCATTCGTTCTAACAACTCTCTGTATAGAAAGTACCGACCGTCCGAGTTCGATGAGCTGCGCGGACAAGAGCACATTACTTCGGTGTTACGTGCCGCGGTACTGGGCGACAAAATTGCGCATGCGTATCTTTTTGCCGGAGGGCGAGGCACCGGCAAAACTTCAAGCGCTCGCATTTTGGCGCGAGCACTCGGAACGTCGGATAGCGATATATACGAAATGGATGCAGCGAGCAATCGAGGTATAGACGAAATTCGTGAATTGCGCGACGGAGTTGCTACACTACCTTTTGAGTCAAAATATAAATTTTACATAATCGACGAAGCGCACGCTCTGACTCCACAAGCGTGGGGAGCACTCCTTAAAACTTTAGAAGAGCCACCTAGTCACGTGGTCTTTGTTCTTGCCACTACCGAGCTTGACCGTGTACCGGAGACTATCATCTCCCGATGCCAAACCTTTGTTTTTAAAAAACCTTCCCACGAAATACTTAAACAACTGGCACTGGACGTAGCAAAAAAAGAAAATGCCACACTAGCACCCGCCGGAGCTGAATTAATTGCGCTCATGGGTGAAGGATCTTTTCGCGATACTCTTGGGATTTTACAAAAAGTACTAACTGTATCAAGTGATGCAGAGCTTACCGAGGAAGTAGTGGCGACCGTGGTGGGTGCACCTTCGTCGCACATGGTTAATACGTTTATACTAAGTTTGGCAAAAAAAGATGTTGCTCAGGCGCTCTCTACATTCCACCAAGCGCTTACCAGTGGGGTAGAGGCCAAGGTGTTTGTGTTGCTGGTGGTTAATAAAGTTCGTGCAGTCCTCCTGCTTCGTTTTGCGCCGGAAATGAAAAAGGATTTGAGTCAGCAATTTAGCGAAATAGACATTGCTGTGCTTGAAAAGCTTGCTGGCAAAGAAGGAGTAGCTATAAACTCGCAACTCTTAGCCGAAATGCTCACCGCACTTTTGGATACTAACCGTGCGCCTATGCCTCAGATACCTTTGGAACTAGCCCTGTATAAGATATTTGCACAATAAAA
>JAYTFN010000010.1:0-4539 GCA_043734325.1 Candidatus Adlerbacteria bacterium | reverse complement strand
GAGGTATCTCTGAGCGTTTGCGTATGTGGTCGGCCATTACCCATTCAACCTAGCACACTGGAGGACCGACGCAGAGCGTCGAGGTATGGGGAATAAAATGTGCGTCTTTCAGGATAGAAGTTAGTCGTCGTCTTTTTATGCCCCACAACAACACTCCAACAGTTGCTCCTTGTGGACACTACCACATTAGGGTCGACAAAAAAAGCTCTAAACATACGCGCCATTTTCACAAGTTTTATGCACCTGGGGACATCCTACACAGTAACAGTACCTTTGTGGATACTACTTAGGGCAGGTGCGCTCATCATGTTCGCCGTCTATGCATTCCTCTACGAATTGTTAGTTTGAGTGCCAAATATTTTTAAATTTATGCAGGTGCTACACTTAGCGAATTTCGTACGTAATGGATACGTTGTTTATAACTTTGTTCTGACCGATAGATATTTCAGGAGAGGATGCCTTAGAGTTCGTAGTCTGGGCGTCGTATGACGTTGCCCTTGAAGTATTTCCTGAGCTGCTTTCACTAAAAGCCACCACTCGAACAAGGGTAACACCGAGCGACGAAGCAAGAACATCTGCTTTCTTTTTTGCATCTACGATAGCTTTGTCGCGCGCCTGCGTCTGCACCTGGGTGGGGTCATCAAAAGTAAAACTCAGACCGCTCACCTCCGTCGAACCTTTTGAACCGACTCCAGCAAGAAGGTCTCCTGCTTTTGTTGTGTCGTGTACTTTAATGGTCGTTGTTTGACGCACTTCATAGCCGCGCAGCACCTGCTTGCCGGGCGGGCAATAGACTGGAGTATTTGCACCTCCAGCATATGGCGCAACAGCCGGACATACAGCATTTTGGTAGTCATACTGAGGATTCACCGAGTAGTCCGTGGTTTGGATATCCTTTTTATCTATTTTTTGCGCCTTTATGTAGTCGGTTATAGCATTTACTTTAGTTGTTGCTTCAGCCTGCGCTTCAGCCACGGTTGCCTTTTGCGACACTACCGAAAAAGAAAAAATTGCCACATCGGGCACGGCGAGCATCTCGCCGCTACCTGATACCTGGATAGTATTACTCGCCGCAATACCCGCGCCAATATAGCGCAAACCAAGTATTCCGGCGAGGGCACTCACCGCTAAAAAGAGACCGAGAAACACAATAGCAACCAAAAGCGCCTTACGCATCCGTTCGCCCGTTATACCTTCAAATGGCATGTTATTTTGTCGAAATCATGCGATCCTGCAGGATCGTGCCGAATCCTCCTTTTAGATTCGGCCTGTCCAGAGAAGCGCCTTCCTTCGTAATTATTTAATAACTTATTTAGTGGACTCTATTGCGCGCATTATTTGCGCCTCCGGAAGGGCACCAGAAATTGGAACCATTTTACCGGTCTTGGTATTGAGCACTACGGTGAATGGTGTACCGTTGCCACCGTTACTTATGGCCTCGTTGGAATCTGCATCTATCACACTTTGATACTGTTTTGACGAAACACATTTGTTGAACTTTGCAGGGTCAGCTCCAAGTTGCGCGGCGACCTGCGCAGAGAATTCTGGAGAAATTTTTGCTTGATTTGCAAACACTTCGTCAGTAAATTTCCAGAAAGCCTCATTTCCTAGTTGTGCCGCAACACATTCGGAAGCGAGTGCAGTCGGCTCTGCTTGAGGATGAATTGAGGTGAGTGGAAGGTGTCGCAAGACCCATGCAATTTGCCCATTTGAGTTACCTACAATCTTTTTAAGAGTTGGATGAATCATCGAACAAAATGGACACTGGAAGTCAGTGTACTCAACAAGCACAATAGGGGCACTTGGGGAACCAATAACATGCTCTGTAGCCAACGGCTTTCGTATGTCGAGCTTCGCCGGAGCTGGGAGTGCGGCCTTTGCAGCCGCCACGTTCGCACCATCGGCCGGACGATGATTAACCAGTACAATAGACCCCGCAATAATAACGCCGGCAACTAGTATAGAGACAGCGGGAGAAAGTTCAAATTTTTTATTAGGCATACAATAACGGTAGCGCACTACGACCGTTTTTGCAATTTCTCTATGTCAATCATGAGCTTTTCAAGCCCCGAGCGAATTTCTTGGAGTGTTTTTTCTTGAGTAACGTGCTTTGCATCCTCAACTTTATCTTCCTCACTCATCTCTTCAACGTCTTCCTGTAGCTCATCGACATCTTCTTGAATTTCATCCACGTCCTCTTGAATTTCGTCAACATCTTCCTGAATCTCTCCGACATCTTCCTGAATCTCTCCAATATCTTCTTGAATTTCGTCGATATCATGTCCCACTTCCTCGATAGTTGCGCTCGTGAGATTGATCGACATTTGAATAAATATCGAAAGATATATCGCTTCAAGTGAAAGCACGGTGGTGAGCACCAAAAGCATCCGGTCAAATGGGAGAATATCAAACCACACAGCGGCAAAGCTCCCTACAAAAATAAAGGTATGAAGGAGAATTGAATTAAAGGAACCGACCCAGTGAGTAACGGTTAGGGCAAATTTCTCCACACCTTTTTTTTGACGCTTTTCCATGTGGACCTATTGTATCACTCAAATTTTTATATTTAGGAAGGCGCTATACGTAACTATTTTACCATACACCGAAAAAACGCTTTTTCATTCTTATATCTTTATTTTAAATTTCACATCTCTGATCGATAGGGTCAAAGATGGACTGTGGTACCCGATCGCCTTTTAAAAATAGGGATATTCTCTTGCCACCAAAAACCGATGGTAAAATACCAACGCCGTTACAACCGAGATTATACAAAAGCACCGGATTACACGGCTCGGGTCCAATACGTCGGATACCGTTTGGTGTGTAGCCCATGAGTCCATGCCAGCAAAACGAGTATTCGGTTTCTGCCTTCGGGTAGTTCCTGTAATTGTTGTGCATGAAATCATCTATGAGAGTTGTCATATCTTCGGAACAGGAATTTTCACGTGAATATCCTGCACCGTTGGGAAGCGCTAGGTCAGGCCCTCCCGCACAGATAAGATTATAAGAATCATTACCTTCATGCTCGTGAGGCCGTCGAGTAAGATAGAAATAATTTTCGCCTGTTGGGTCTTTGGTTGGCTCGTGTGTCTTCGGAAAATAACTGATAGCTATTGGCGGATGGTTAAGTGGTTCGACGTAGCCCGACATATACCCAACACGACCGACAATGGAATGGTGGAACTTAGTATCAATCTCCGCTCCGGCTTCATTTTTAATCGTCACATAATCGAATCCGTTAGTACACAACACAACCCTAGCGGCAACAACAGTATGTGTGAGCACCTCCAGGGTCGCCTCTTTTTCAGCAAGGCGCACCGTCTTTACCGGACTGCCTTCATAGAAAGAAAAACGGTCAGTGTAGGTAGTTATAAGATACCCAATCAGTTCTTCAGAAAAGAGCGCGCTATTCATACACCCCTTCTGATACGAAAGCGAAGCAATATACTCTTGGTTATCTGTCTCAAGCAACTCCAATAAGTCTTTATGATGCACTGTGGTATAAAGGTCTTTATATTCATCGGGGATTTCGTTGCGACCCTCCCACTCACGAGCCACAAGTATCCCTTCGGGGAGTAATCCTCCCTGCACTCGACAGCGATTATTTTTTAAGTGCACAAGAATCTGCTCAAGTGTTGAAAGTCCGGCGTATCCCGTAAACCGATACAAAGGGGTCTGGAGTTTTGCTTCGGCTACAATTTGATCAAGCAGTACCCACCCGGACTCTATGGATTGTTGACCCTCTATAGCAAGTGTCGGACCAAACTCTTCCACTAAACCCGAGAGTGCTCGTTCAAAGTAGCTGGTAATTTGCCCGGCGTTATGTCCCGTAGCTCCGTGAGCTATCTTGTCTGCCTCTAGAATAACCACGGACTTACGTGTATCTCGTAGTGTAAAAAAGGCGGTAGTAACACCAGCAATACCACCGCCAACAATAGCCACGTCTGCAGATATGTTTGTATCCAGCGGAACGATTGGTCGAGTTCGCTTAAGTTGTTTTATCCAAGGTGAGTGATTGGGTATCATGGTAAAAATGTGTACTTATGCGGCTTTAGTATCTTCTTTTTTCAAGGTGGAATACATTTTAATCAGGACCAAACACACACTCACCGTGAGAGGACCCAGAAGAAATCCCAGAGGACCGAAAAAAGCCATACCGCCGAGCACGGAAAGAAACACGACCAGAGGATGTAATTGCATACCTTTCCCGACGAGCTTTGGTCCTAAAAAATTATCAATAAGACCAACAGCTGTTACTCCCCATATAAGGAGTCCTACCCCACCGAACATATTGCCGGTCAAAAATAGGAACATAACCGCCGGTGCGATAACTAACGTCGTCCCTATGCCGGGAACGAGAGCTGTTATTGCTGCGACACTTCCCCACAACACAGGATTAGGAACCCCAAAAAGAGCAAATCCAATACCGGTGAGCGCACCTTGAATAAGACCGATTGTAAGATTACCCTTTACGATAGCGGATACGGCCGATTGAATGCGCAACACTATCAACTCATCATCACTATCTTGAAGTGGACT
>JAYTFN010000009.1:0-1328 GCA_043734325.1 Candidatus Adlerbacteria bacterium | reverse complement strand
CACCATTCCATCTCGCTTCCATTCTCTTAGACGACGAAAAACATTTTCTACACCGACGATACCGTTGTCTACTAACTCTCCGACCGCAACCGCCACACCACCTAGTGTCATTACATTGACGGAAAATCCCAGGAAACGAAAGATAATAATAGTAATAAGAATACTGAGAGGAATCGACACGAGTGTTACCAAGGTAACCCTTGCATGCATAAGAAATAGCGCGAGAATAATCGCCACCACTACAATTCCTTCAAGGAGCGCCCGTTGTACGTTATTTAAGCCCGCATTAATAAACCACTCCTGGCGAAATAAATCATTTTGAAGCACGACACCTTTCGGTAAAGACTTCTCAATACTTTTAAGCGCTGCATCTACCGCATAGGTTACCGAAAGCGTTTCTGCCTCGGGTTGTTTTGCAATGCGCATTATAACGCCCCGAGCACCGTCAATAGTGGCACTACCACGCACAGGGCTTACTCCTTCACTAATAGTAGCAACATCAGCCAATCGGATTCCCCGGCCTTCGACAGTGGCGATACCAACCTCTTCGAGTTCTGCAATGTTTTGCGGAGCTACAAGTATGCGTAGAGGATATTCTTTGCCACCTTGCACAAGTAAACCGCCGCTTTTGTTTGTGAGCACTGGCGCAAGCGCGGCTTCTACATCTTCAATACGTATCGAATAACGGCGAAGTGCATCGGCATTTAGATTTACTTGCCACTCTTTTACATCACCACCGAGCACAATTACGTCACTTACCCCGGGTACTCTAAGTAGCGACGGACGAACTGTCCAATCGGCGAGTGTACGTAATTCTTTAGCATCTATTGTTTTATCTTTTGTTGTCAGTCCTACCCACATAATTTCACCCATGATCGAGCTCACCGGCCCCAAGACCGGCCGCACGCCTTGAGGCAAATCAAGACGAGAAATTCTTTCTTGTATAATTTGACGATTGCGATAGATATCTGAACCCCAATCAAACTCAGCTTGTACTATAGCCAGACCAAACGACGAACTTCCTCGAACGCGAGACACACCCGGGGCCCCTGCAACTGCATTTTCGACAGGAACAAGCACAAGTCTTTCTACTTCTTCAGGGGCTAAACCTTCTGCCTCTGAAAATACTGCAACGGTTGGTTTATTAATGTCAGGAAGTACATCGACTTTCATACCGATGAAGCTCCATATTCCACCCCCAACAAGAGCCAAGGCTACAAATAAAGTTTTCCAATAATGTCGAAGCGCTCCTTGAATAAGTAGATTCAACATACATTATTCAGAATGTTCATGACCGTGGCCGTCCCCCTCTGGCACTGCAGCCGGAA
>JAYTFN010000008.1:0-9089 GCA_043734325.1 Candidatus Adlerbacteria bacterium | reverse complement strand
CCTGCCGAGTCGCCCTCTACGATGAATATTTCTGACTCAGTTGCGTCTTTCGTTTGACAGTCGGCAAGTTTTCCCGGCAAGCCAAATCCTTCCAAAGCGCCTTTACGAAGAACTGAGTCTTTTGCCGCTTTTGCAGCCTTGCGAGCCTTGAGTGCAAGAATGGATTTCGAGACAATAGAACGTGCATCATCCGGATATTCTTCAAGAAAAGTAGAGAATGATTCTGCAAAAACCGCATCCACCGCACCACGCGCCTCCACTGAGCCGAGCTTGCCTTTCGTTTGACCTTCAAACTGTATTTCGCGCAGTTTAACTGAAACCACAGCGGTCAAACCTTCCAGGACATCATCGCCGGTAAAGTTCTCCTCATTGTCTTTCAATGCGTTCGCCTTCCTTGCGTATGCATTAAGCGTACGCGTGAGTGCAGTCCGGAAACCGGTTATGTGAGTTCCTCCATCTGTATTGTAAATATTGTTGGCAAAAGGATATACACGGGACGCTATGTCATCTACATACTGCAGCGCAATCTCAACCAACACTTCGTCTGCCTCCTTGCCGCCTGGAGGAATAAAAGCTTTTTCAGCATAAAAAATATTCTTATGGACTGCTTTTTGATAGCGGTTATGGAAGGAAATTAGTGAACGAAGACCTCCTTCAAAGTAAAATGTTTGCGACGGCGAGTCTGAAAGGAGGTGGCGGATGTAGAGCCCTGAGCCAGGCTCAGGAATAGTGACGGTACTTTTGCGCGCATCGACAATGGTTATCCGTAACCCTTTAACCAAGTAGGCTTGTTCGCGCAAGTGGGACACTATCTTGTCGAACTCAAATTCTACGGTGTTAAATATAGTGTCGTCCGGGGTGAACGAAATTACCGTACCGTGAAGTTTACTAGAGCTAATCTTTTTTACCGGGCTTTTCTTTTTACCGATTGAATAGTCCTGCATGTGCGCTCCGCCGTCGCGATGCACTTCGGCGCGAAGAAATGTCGAAAGAGCATTGACCACAGAAGAGCCCACCCCGTGCAGACCGCCGGACACTTTGTATCCGTCACCGCCGAATTTGCCGCCGGCATGCAGCGTTGTCATGATCGTTTCCAAAGCAGATACCTTTGTGGCTTTATGTATGTCGACAGGAATACCGCGACCGTTGTCGGCAGTGCGCACAATGTTACCGGGGAGCAGTACTACTTCGATATCGTCCGCAAAGCCGCCCATCGCCTCGTCGCGTGAGTTATCAAAAATTTCCCACACCAAGTGGTGCAGACCATCAACGCCGGTCGTTCCGATATACATTCCCGGTCGACGCCTGACCGCTTCGAGACCTTCCAAAACGGTAATAGACGATGCGTCGTAGTTGCTCTTTGCTGGTTTTTTTGTTTTTTCGTCGGCCATAATTAAGATTAGGCCCGAGGGCCATTACCACTATTCTATCAAAGATTAAAACAATGCGAAACCCTACGTTTTAGGTCTTACGTCTTAGACTGCGGTAATTAAAGTGCGATACACTCGTATTTTTTGGGGAGAGATACAATATATTTGTTGCTTAATATTTAATTAATTGTACAGTATTTATCTAAGAAAAGCCTAATTCTCGGCTTACATCCAACTTCAAATTGGTTCCGGCTCTTTGCTATGTGAACGACGAAAGTACAAAGTGCGATATAAAAAATGGCGATGCCTGAGCAGCACAGACACGGTTGAGATCGGGATACTGCACGACCGTGGATATTCTCTTGCCAACATCAACCACTTGCTCAAACGGAGAGCTACCGCGAACTGACGCAGCTACAAAAGAAACGCAGATTTTACCTCTCATACTTTGCATGCAAGGTTCTTACGTACTACACTTTTTTACAAAATAAATACAAACATAACAATATCAACCATATCGCGATAGCGATTCTATTGTATACTTATGGGGAAATATGTTGTTATTTTTCCACTTAGTATATATTTAGTTACTCAAATTATGAGTTCGAAACGAGCAGCCGCAAAATTAGGTAGAGAGCTTACTATTTCCTTACTTGAGGCCGTAAAGATTTCCGGCAATACTCAAAATTTTTCCGGGAAAGAATTCTCTCAAAAGCAAATTGTACGTCGGGAATATGAAGTTAAGCGATTAGGCTTTATACGTAAAAATAATGATGCGTACGTTCTTACAGTTAAGGGGCAGCGACAGCTAAACGAAGAGGCTATTTGGAAGTTAGCGGTCAAGACGCCAAAAAGCTGGGACGAACGGTGGCACCTGGTACTCTTTGACATACCTACGCGACGTAAAAAGTATCGCGATGTCTTACGGCTCCGCATGAGAGAGCTTGGGTTGGAGTTATATCAAGATTCTGTTTGGGTGCATCCGTTTCCTATTGAAGAAATAATTTCAGAAATTGCACGCTTTTACATGATTGAAAAATATATTTCGTTTGCTGAAGTAACAAAACTCACCGGAACAAATGCATTACGGGAGAAATTTAGTGTACTTACAAATAAAAAATAAATTAATCTTTCCGTAGTAAAAAATATACAAATATAATTTATTATTATTTTCACTACCTCAGTAAGTAACGGATAAGTAACGGAATTACTATCGCAATATATAAGCATCAATCAAATCGTTATGGCGATTATATTGATGCTTATTTTTACCACAAAGGGATATCTACGGATATAAAATAGTGGCATGTACATGGGGAAATACAATGTGATACCATCGCTAATTTACCAACCAACAATACTACTAGAGACAAATGCGTAAATAGAGCTGTCTAGTAGCGAGTAGATAACGGAAGGTTAGTTAGAGATGGTATGACATATGGTGCGAAATGCGGTGGGATATACAATGCGACACACGGTGGGATATGTGGTGCGTTATACAGCGCGATACACAATAGGATATGCGGTGGGATTTACTAGGGTAGCGTAGGTGGGTTGGGAGAAATCTGTTGACGATTGGGTTAGCGTATTTCAAATCCTTCGACTTTGAGCTTTGTGTATATTTTTTCTAGTACGGCATGCACTTCATCCTCAACGAGCGTACGATCGAAAGACTGGAATATGAGTCTAAATGCCTTTGCGCTTTTTTTGCTTTTTTCATCATAATAACTATCAAACTCATATAGTTTATTCAATAACTCTCCCCCACTCTCTTTAATGATTCTCTCGGCCACATTCAAAAAAGTTCCTATCGGTAACCAAATAGAGATGTCGCGAACAATATAGGGGTATTTGGAATACGGTTCGTATCGCTTGGTTGGTGAGAGCGGGAGCTGGTCGTATGTATTTGAAATAGGAAGGTGTTCAACAAGATTACTTACATTAAATTCAACGACGGATGTTTTACCCAAAGGTCCGGACTCGGGTACTAGTAGATGCAATTTTTGAGTACACAATTTTTCCTCCAGGTCTTTAATAAAATCTGAGACCTTTGGGAACTTTTTTATATCTTCGACTGCCAGACCCAGGCTAAGGATTTCTTTTCCAAGCTGCCACACTGTACCAATTTCAAACAAACGAATCTGAGATACGTTTAGTATATCTTTATTGCGTTGATTTCGAGTTAGAGCGTCCTGCAGGCCACATAGTAACGAATCTCTCATATATGGCATAACTGCATCAACTTTATTAAGCACCACACGTTCGCCCTTTTCAGCGAAGACTGATGTAAACACTTCAGAAAATCCTTGATGAGCGAGATGGTCGCGGATTTTTTCTGCCCAGTAAAAATTTTGATTTACTTCAAGAGGGCGCACGAGTGGCGGCAACTCAAGCGCTGCAATACGTTCGTACCCGTGGATGCGCCCCACCTCTTCTATTAAATCCTCTGGAATTTCAATATCGAGTCTTTCAAACGGCACTACCACTTCAAAAATTCCATATTGCTCCTTATACGCAAAGCCGAGTCGCGCAAATACATTTGATATATCCGCTCCTGTCAGAGTTATACCCAGCACTTGGTTAATTTTATCCACTGAAACAAATGCAGTTTTCTTTTTCTGGGGAATTGGATATATGTCTACCAACCCTTCTACCGAGCCCCCGGCGATATCTAGGATCAACCGTATAACCTCGCGCATGCCGTGCGCTGCGAGTTCAGGGGACATTACTTGTTCAAATCGCACTGAAGCGTCAGTTCGTAGCTTCAAAGCTTTAGCAGTTTTGCGAACTGAAACTCCATCAAAATTAGCCGACTCTAGTATGATGTCCGTTGTCGTCTCGGTTATTCCTGCAGGCATCCCGCCCTTTACGCCCGCAATACCTATTGCCACCCCCGCTTGGGAAGGGTGAGCCGAATTTGTATCAGTTATAACCAACATCGAAGGATTTAATGTGTACTCCTTTTCGTCCAACGCGAGCATTGACTCCCCCTCCATGGCAGGACGAACAGAAATGGCATATCTCCCGTCGATTGCCTGTAATTTGCCGGCATCAAATGCGTGGAGCGGTTGACCCAAATGAAACATGACGTAGTTTGTTGCGTCGACAACATTATTTATTGAGCGTTGACCGATTGATTCCAAATGTGCGCGGAGCCAGTCAGGTGACGGACCAACTTTAATATTTTTGATATGCGCTGCTATGTAGCGCAAACAAAGGTCCGTGTCGATAGACACCACAACATCCGCTGTAGGGGCGGCAGGAAAACCTGTTTTAGTAGCGTCCCCATCGTGCCCTGCAGCGGATAAAACAGGTTTTCCTGCGGCCCTCGTGGATTCAAATACAGCCGCAGAAGTTTCCAATTTTTCTACTGCAGGTCGCAACGGGGACGCTGCAAAATTGAAAACTTCTGCAGCTGCGAATGGGTTGGATTTTAGTCGAAGTTTAAGTATTGCCGATAGTTCTTTTGCGATTCCTGCGTGACACAAACAGTCGTGACCACGGTTGGGGGTCACTTTAACGTCGAGAATAAAATCATCTCCTTTTTGTTCGATACCATCTATTTCAAACGCATGGAACATAAGCGCATTCTCCAACACTTCTGCAGCGGGAAGTTCATCACTAAAAAAAGTTTGTAACCAGTTTCGGGAAATTAACATACTTTAAAATTGTTGTATGAATCGAAGGTCACCCGAGTGCATGTGTCGCACATCGTCTATACCCCAACGAAGGAGCGCCAAGCGGTCGAGCCCCATACCGAACGCGAAGCCTTGATACTTTTTCGGGTCGACTCCGGCATTTTTTAGCACGTTTGGGTGCACCATACCCGCACCCATCATCTCTATCCAGCGACCACGAAGTTTTACGGGAACGTGTTCTCCCATAATGCGTGCATCTACCTCGACTCCCGGTTCGACAAATGGGAAAAAGCTCGGGCGAAATCGCACTTCGACCTCAGCTTCTTTGAAGAGCTCTGAATAAAACTTGTCGAGCGTACCTTTGAGATGCGCCATCGTCACGTCTGTCCCTACCGCCAATCCTTCAAGTTGAAAGAACTCTGCTTCGTGCGTCATATCGGTAGCTTCGTTACGAAAAACTTTACCCGGCACAAGGATTCGATATGGCGGATGGATATTCTTTTTTATTTGCGCCTCCATATACCGCACTTGGACCGGCGATGTCTGCGTTCGAAGCACGTACCCCGGTTCATTCTTAATAAAAAAAGTGTCTTGCATATCACGGGCAGGATGATCCTTGGGGACATTGAGCGCATCGAAGTTGTACCACTCGCTTTCCAGAAGCGGTCCGTCTGCAAGCGCAAAACCCATACGAGAAAAAATCTGATGTGCCTCGCGAATAAGGCTTGAAATAGGATGTATATGGCCGCCCTCGACCGGTGCCTCTTGACCGGCTATAGGGTTTGTGTTTTCACTTTCCATACGTACGATTATACGGTACAATTGGTCTTATGGATATCGGGACGCTCGGTGTCTATCTGTGCCTTTTTATTGCCCTTTATTTTGAGGTTTTTTTACTTATATCTTTTTTGGAAAAGCAGCCAACGCAGAAGACAACAACTCGCCCTACACACTTTCCTACCGTTTCTATGCTGGTCCCCTGTTGGAACGAAGAAAAAACTGTAGGAAAAACAATAGAGTCACTGTTGGCTCTGGACTATCCGAAAGACAAGTTGGAAATAGTCGTGATAGACGACGGATCCACGGACCACACATTGGAAATAGCACAGTCCTACACGACAAACCCTCAAGTAAAAGCTTTTCATAAGGAAAATGGCGGCAAGTATACAGCGCTTAATTTTGGCATCGAGCGCTCAACTGGGGAGTTGCTCGGCTGCCTCGATGCTGACTCCTTCGTGGCTCATGACGGCCTCATCGAAATGGTGAAATCGTTTAACAGTGACCCTACTATCAGTGCAATTACTCCGGCTATGAAAGTATTTAAGCCACGCTCCATACTCGAGCTGATGCAATCAGTTGAATATACCTTTGGCATATTTTATAAAAAAATGTTTGATAACCTGAATGCCGTTAATGTACTACCGGGACCTTTTTCCATGTACAAGCGTGAAGTATTTAAAAAGATAGGCGTTTTCAAGCATGCGCACAACACCGAAGACATGGAGATAGCTTTTCGTATGCACGCCCATGGGCTCAAAATAGTAAATGCGCATACTGCATACGTCTACACCACAGTGCCGCAAACGGTTCGCGCACTTATCAAGCAGCGCACTCGCTGGTCGCAGGGCTTTCTGCAAAACGCAAAAGATTATAACTACATGTTTTTTAACCCACGCTTTGGTAACTTTGGCATGCTCGTCCTGCCTTTTGGCATTACTGCGTTTTTTGCCGCACTCTACACCGCTTCATACGTTGTTATATACTTCTTTTATAATACGGTTAAAAATGTATTAGATTTGTATGCAACGGGGCTTCCCTTCCAACTACCAAGATTCCATGCGGAGTGGTTTTATCTTAATACAAGCATGATGACCTTCCTCATAGTCGCCACGCTTTGCATGACCTTATTAGCTATACTTATTGGAGGAAAGATTGCGCACACTAAGTTAACTCTAAAATCGTACCTGTCGTACATATTTCTGTTTGGGTTTATTGCGCCCATTTGGCTCACGCGAGCACTGTGGGGAGCAATTCGTGCTAAAGAAAGCGCTTGGCGTTAATAACATAAATTATAGCTATTATGAATTGGAGAAGATACTTTTTTGCATTTATTATCACCGCGAGTATCTTTGGTACCGCTTTTTACGCTGCCGCTAGACTTGATGCGAGGCGCATAGCTGATATTCGTACCGCACAAGAGAGTGTTTCTACTGATATTCTTTCCTCGGAAATACAGTACGAGCTACTGGGTAATCTTGACTGTAAAACCATTTCGCAAAATCAGGTTCTCTCAAGCGAACTTAATTCACTCGCAAGTCGCTTGTCGGTTGCGGAGAATAACCTAGGCACTACTAATGCTGAGGTTAAACAGCTCAAGAAACAATACTCACTTTTGCAGATCAAAGACTATCTTCTCATGGAACATATTTCACAAAAATGCCACGTAAAACCGGTGTTTGTATTGTATTTCTACTCTAACGCAGGCGACTGCGTTGACTGTGGTCACGCCGGCGACGTTCTTACCTACTTGCGCCAACAGTACCCGGGACTGCGTGTATATGCATTCGATTACAACCTCAACCTCTCGGCTTTGCGCACCCTAGTCTCCCTTAGACACCTCTCAGGCCAACTCCCAGCATACATAATCAATGACCGCGACGCGGTCTACGGCTTTAAAACACTCGACCAAATCCAAACACTCATCCCCGAGCTAAAGACAATGTCGACCACGACCGCAACTACCACTTCAGAATACTAACTTTAATTGGAGCCGCCTCCCAGGCTTGAACTGGGGACCTTCACTTTACAAAAGTGTTGCTCTACCAACTGAGCTAAGGCGGCACTGATTTCAAACGTACTGTAACTGTGGCGTTTGCACACTATACCTATCTTTAGATATTTTCTCAAATGTAAAACCCACTTCCCCACATCGCACCACTTTTACGAAAGGTTTATTCTTGATGTCGCTTGGTAAACGTGCCACCAATGCGCAGCTTGCGCTTGTGCTCAGACACTTCGCGAAGGAACGGGCTTGCAGCACCTCCACCCTGGCGAACATCAGTCGTATGGCGAAGCGCGTGAAGCGTTTTTTCAAGAGCATGTTCAATGCGTACCACCACGAGCGCTGTTACTTTGTGAATAAAGCTACGTGACGAATACCACAGTCTTTTACTATATACACGCACCAGCGTTGGGATAATGCGTTCAACCCAAAGTGAGACGCTGCAGAAGAAACGTCCTATAGAGGGGCGCACTGCCGTGCCTACCACGCGGCCTGTATTGAGCTCCCAGCGCTTTACACAGAGCAAGAGTACCAACGCTAGAGCAGATATGAGCAGCGTACTCGTAAAGAATAGGACCATACGCTCTATTGTATCGTATTAGTTAACCGTAAAGAAGCTCATTTGAGTGACCTCTATACGTTCTCCAAACTTTTGCGTTGCACCGGACAGGAGGTCTGCAATCGTTTTACTGGAGTCCTTTATAAATGGCTGCGTCATAAGTACCTCGATTGATTCAGGGCGCATCGCAGCAATATGCATAGCAATGTCACGGCCGATTGCAATGTATTCTTCGTTTTTTGAGACGAAATCGGTTTCGCACGATAACAAAATAAGCGACCCAACCTGGGAGGTGTTGTGCACATAGGCCATAACCGAACCAGCACCTAGGTCACGATCTGACTTCTTAGCCACCATAGCGGCGGAACGCTTCTTTAAGATGTCGATTGCTCGGTCCATGTCGCCTTCAGCTTCGTCAAGTGCCTTTTTGCATTCCATTACAGAAACACCAGTTGCATCACGAAGTTGTTTGACCACCTCTGCAGATACTGCCATACATATTTGAATTTAAATTATTAGACTGCTGCCGCTACTACAGTTGCTTCAGCGGTAACGGAACCTGCAGGAGCTGCGGTACCAAGATTTTTCTCGTACATTGT
The DNA here is from genome assembly GCA_043734325.1 of Candidatus Adlerbacteria bacterium. Taxonomy (GTDB): domain Bacteria; phylum Patescibacteriota; class Minisyncoccia; order Phycocordibacterales; family SBAW01; genus GWA1-54-10. The sequence goes on along the minus strand of JAYTFN010000008.1, from coordinate 141 downwards.
TGCTATTTCTCCGAGTATAAACGTAATGCTTTGTATTGAGGCGTCGTTTGCAGGAATTGGATATAGAATATTTGACTTGTCGCAGTCAGTATTGAGCATAGCTACGATAGGAATATTGAGGAGCTTTGCCTCTGCAACTGC
>JAYTFN010000007.1:0-3231 GCA_043734325.1 Candidatus Adlerbacteria bacterium | reverse complement strand
CTTGGTGTATACAGTTTGGGCACGAGCGTAGCTCTTTTTATTCTTGTTGCACTCAACTTTTATTTTGATATTAAAAGACGCCACTTAGGAGGACCAACTTCAAAGTTTTCAATAGACTTGCGATAGCTAAAACGAGCTATACTTGAGATGAATGCGCATACGTAAAGCCACTTTTATATTATTTATTTTTGCAGCTCTATTTTCTGTGGCGCATGCAACGGTTATGGATATGGTGAGCGACCTCATCTCGACGTCTGCTCCAAGTATGCCGGCTGACCATCAGCTACAGTTTACGGTAGCGAGCGCCATACCTCCTTCGGGAAGTTTTGTCGTTAGGTGGCAGCCCGGAGCATTCACTATTCCTTCCAGCTTTGACTATACAGATGTCGACCTGGCGGTGTGGGACGGGAGCGCGTATGTGGACAGGTCGCTTGCGGCTGCGGCGAGTGTTGTGGACGATGGTGTCGCGGTTGTGACGGGTACATCCGGCATAATTACGCTCACGCTTTCTTCGTCCCAAGGAATTTTAGCGGGAAGCAAAGTGCAACTAAGAATGGGAACTAACGCCACGTTTGGCAGTGCCGGGAGTGTCTCTATTGTAAATCCCACAGCACAAGCTTCGTATAGAATCGGGTTAGTAACTACGAGTAATACTGGAGTTCTAATAGATTATGCAACAGCTATGATAGCAACAGTGTTTCCTGTAACGGTAAACGTCCCGCTTCAAAACGTTCCGCCCACAATTCTTAGTAGTCTTCCGTCAGGTGAATTAGCAGCAAATAGTGCACGTATTGAATTCACCCTTTTCACTGACAGAACCGCATCGTGTCGCTATTCACTAACTGCAAATACTCCATACGCGAGCATGACCAATTCGTTTTCTCCACACCTTGGAACTTTTTTCTATACCGTTGTAGGGGGGCATGTAAACGGCACTGCGTATACCTACTACGTACGCTGTATGGGTGTACAGGGGGCTGTTAGTGATGATTACCCATTGTCATTTTCGATTGCAGCAACACCCATTTCTAACACTTCTGTTACGCAGGTGGGTGAAGTCATAGGGTCCGGTGACGTACCTAATGGCAGTATGGTGCTGTATCTTGCCGCGGCAACCATAGCGGGCTTTACGGCTCCAGGGAGTACCGTGCGTGTACTTAAGGACGGTGTAGTAGCGGTCAATGTGCAATCAGGGGCTGACGGAAGTTTTCAAGCTGACATTACAGGCCTTGAGCGCGGCACATATACGTTTACCCTCTACTCAATTGATAAGAATCAAAGAAAAACCGTGTCATATTCCTCAACGCTCGCCGTGGGGGCAGGCACCAGTAACAAAATTACAAATGTGATGCTTGCGCCCACTATGACGCTTGAGTTAGAGCAGATAGCCGTTAATGGAAAGGTGCATGCTTCAGGAGAGGCTGCTCCAAATAGCTTGGTCGAACTATTCCTTGCTCCAAAGTCTGATATAACAAACGAGACAAAGCGTTTTACTGCAACTACCAGTGCAAGCGGCCTGTGGGACCTGACGACTGCTGCGGTGTCCACGAGAGGGACATATGCAGTGAAGGCACGTCAGTTGCTAAAATCAGCACAAAGTGATTTTAGTGCAACCGTGTTTGCAGGAGTAGGGGAAGCGCCTTCAGGAAATACGTGTGCCCGGTCAGACATTAACGGCGACGGAAAAGTTAATCTTATCGACTTTTCCATATTGCTTACCGGGTGGGGTACTAGCGAAGCAAAAGCGGACTTAAACTGTGACGGCAAAGTTAATCTTGCAGACTTTAGTATTTTGCTCTTTAATTGGACGGGATAATAGTATGAATATTCGACACACTTGGAATAGATTCGACACGCATAGGTTAAAACCTTCAAAAGGAACGCTCATTCGCGCTGGCCTGACCGCAATCGCTATCCTAGGCGTCATTCTTATTATCCGTGCCCACTCTCCGCGCCGGGGTTCGGTACCTTTTACGAAAGAATACAGTGTCTCACTTATAGACTATAACGGTAAGTCAGTACGGTTCGAAACCTTTAAACAAAAAAATCTCATAGTATTTTTTTGGGCAACGTGGTGTCCCTACTGCAAAGCAGAACTGACGCACTTGGGCGAACTAAAAGCAGAGTATGGTGACAAGCTTCAGATAATTGCGGTCAACAGGGGAGAGTCGCTCGCAGAAGCTAAAGCATATTCGGACGCACTTATGCTGCCTCCGGGAGTTACATTTCTCCTCGATTCAAATGACGGTCTCTTTAAACAGCTCAAAGGGTATGCTGTACCGGAAACTATTTTTGTAAATAGTCGAGCAGAAGAAGTAAAACACCAACACGGCCCCATGAAACCCCCCGAGGTAGATGCCGCAGTCTCAAAACTTTTTGAGTAATAAAGCGTATGCGGTGTTAGAAGAGTCTATTGTGGTGTAGTCTAGAGATAATGAGCGTGCGAAGCGGATGTACACATTATATTTTTCTGGTTTGAGTGGGTGTGTGGCGGAATCTGGTATACGCGTACGTCTCAGAAGCGTATCCCGTAAGGGTTGGGAGTTCGAGTCTCCCCACGCCCACTCAGTCCGGAAGTATGTACGACTCAGAAGCATATAAAGCAATCTTTGGGAGACCAAGTCTCTTCATTCTTACAAAAATAAGAACCAAAGTTTTTATATTTTTGTAGAGTGCCGAACCTCCAGTTTTGCCAAGTAAAAAACTCCACACCAACAAAAAAGGTTAGGGTGTGGGGTAGAGAGCAACGTGTGATGCCGAAATAGTAGGCCGTTTTGAGGGACTTAACCCAATTCCCCCATTTACTTCTTGCTCGCCTTGCCTTTTAGTAGGAAATCGGCTTCAACACTTGTCAACACCCACTCCTCGCCAACCATAGGAATGGGTGTTACGGTTTTGTTGTGCAGTAATAGTTTTACAAACTTACATTAAAAAATAATAATTTTATGCGTTTTAAATTTGCTCGTTTTGCAGCTGGTGCAGTAGTCGCACTTTCATTATTCAGTACTGCAGGGATGGCACAAGCTTCCTCTCTTACTTCGCAGCAAATTTCGGCCATTATCGACCTCCTCCGGTCTTTTGGTGCAGACCAGAGTGTTATTGCAAATGTGCAAGGGAGCTTAAATGGGCAGGCAACAGCGGGCACTAACCCGTCATGTGTCAATCTTTCATACAATCTGTACTCTGGTTCAACTGACGCAAAAACTAAAGGAGACGTGACGCGACTCCAGA
>JAYTFN010000006.1:0-1131 GCA_043734325.1 Candidatus Adlerbacteria bacterium | reverse complement strand
GACTTCCTCAAGTGACGTAGTTCAAGCCCTCCTTGGCAATTCCGATGTACCGAAATTACAAAGTTTAATTGCCGACTATCAGCACACCATTGATTGGGCGTGGTTCACTGACAATAAGACAAACCCCGACGGATGGTTGTACACGTACTATTTGGCAGGTTCGATGTATGCGTTTCTAAATGACCAGTACGGCGAACACGCAGCTCGGCGCGCGATATACCGAAACTACGCGGATATTTCCAAGTTTAAGGACAACATGAGTGCGGACACAGGAACGTCGTTTGAAGACTTTTGTAGGGAGTGGGCTTACTGGATGATGCACAACGGCGCGCCGCAAACACCGATATCTACAACCGCGAAGCTAGCCATCGACCAGAACAATTCCTTTGATAACGCACTCCTTTACACACGTCCGACTTCAGGCGGAACCAGTGGGACTAATTCGAATAGCAGCAGTAAGCCGGGTAGAGAGGGACTGCCATTTACGGCGAATAGGCTGAATATGGATCTAGCATCTTCTACTGCGGCAGGGGTCAGCATCAAGACACTTACAGTCGCCAAGTCCGATGTGGAATATACGGTGACCATTCAACTCGCATCCGAGAAAGCGCGGAGGTTTGCCGTTTTTATTCCACCAAGTGGCGTCCTTGCTCTCATGGACATCTCTCAAGGAAACAACTCCATTGTATTCAACTTGCCGAAAATGAAAATCGAAAGTCAACCTCTATTGATGTTTAATTTTTTCACGAGTGATACCGATAGAGCGTTCATAAGCATAACCGTGCCCGCTTTAATGAGCGCCTTAACTTTGACAACACCCGCACTCACACCCACTGCGTCCCCTACACCTTCTCCCAAAGATTCGATAATAGGTATCCCTAAGGCGAGTGCGACAAAGCAGTTCCAAAGTAAAAGGACAATTACATGCGTAAAAGGCAAGGTCATAAGGAAATTGACCTCCTTTAGTCCCAAATGTCCCTCAGGATACAAAAAGAAGTGAAGGTGGTTATTTTGGGCACCTATTTATGCGATTCAGTTGCTACTCGACCAGAAGGAGAACGTTGAGCAGATCAAATCTGTGTAGACGGACGTTAAATAGGCAAGTCAAAGGCACGCTATGAGTATGTCCGG
>JAYTFN010000005.1:0-6932 GCA_043734325.1 Candidatus Adlerbacteria bacterium | reverse complement strand
CCGTCTTCATTTTGGTAGTTTTCGAGTATGGCTATGAGCGTACGGCCAATAGCAAACGCAGTGGCGTCGTTCATATGTACGGGCTCTACTTCGCCATTTAATCGCTTTACGCGTGTATTAAGCCTTCGTGCCTGAAAGCCGCCCACGTAGTCGGCACTGTGCGTTTCGCGATACACTCCCTTATCATTCTCACGTACCCCTTGCTGGCCGGGCATCCAGGTTTCTATGTCAATTTGCCGCTGGTCAGGAAAGCCCATGTCTCCTGTGCAGACTAAAATAACTTGGTACGGAAGTTTAAGCTGTTGCATTAAATATTCCTGAATAGCAATTAAAAGTTCTTGTTCTTTCAAACCTTCCTCAGGTTTTGAAAATACTTCCATCTCTATTTTATCGAACTGATGCTGTCGCAGTATTCCCCGCGTGTCTTTGCCGGCAGCACCCGCTTCGCGCCGAAATGCAGTCGAGTAACCAACGTAGCGAACCGGCAATCGGGACTCGTCTAGAATTTCGTCCATATGGAGCGGACCCATCGTATGTTCAGCACTACCAACTAAAATAAGATCATCTTTTTCAAAAAAGAACCGGTCGTCAATAGGGTCGAGGCGCGCCATGCGGTTCATAACCTGCGGGCGCATAAACACGGGCGGTACGATAGGCACAAAAGGCTTCGGGTCAACGGTCAGATTAAAATCAGTAATTATTTTCTGCAGCTCTTCTTTTGACGAGAGCGTGCTCATCACTAACTGAACAAGTGCAAACTGCATAAGCGCTACGTCACCTTTAAGGTACGTGAAGCGTGCGCCCGAAACAGTAGCAGCCTTTTCACTATCAATAACACCGAGGTCACGGCCGATGTCCCAGTGCGCTTTTGGCACAAAGGTGAACTGCGGCTTCTCCCCCCACTGCCGCACAATAACATTCCCCGACTCGTCGGGACCAATCGGCGTATCAGCAGACGGAATATTCGGAATTTTTATAAGCAATGAAACCAACTCTTTTTCAATCACAACGTGCGTCTCCTCGGCGGTTTTTAATTCATTTTTAAGCAACGTACCCCCTTCGAAGTCACGGGACTCTTGTGCAACATTTCGTTTACGATTTATTTCGCTTATGTCACCGGCTATTTTTTTGCGATCGTCGGCAAGTTTTAAAATACGATCAAGGTCGATCCCCTCGCGGTTTTTGTTTTTGATTGCATCGCGGACAAGGTCTGGGTTATCACGTATGAAATGTATGTCTAGCATGACCTACAGCATACCGCATATGGCAGTATGGCAAAAGCGTGTGTTTAAATTGGTACAGTACTTTGGAGACCGTCTATGTTCATGTAGGATACGAGCACATGGATTTTCCTATACGAACCATTGGCCCCAACGATTTTCCTCCTTTGTTGCGCGAAATTCCCGATACGCCAAAGGTATTACATATCCGCGGCACTTTGCCGGGGTCGCAATATGTGTACCTATGCATTGTTGGCTCGCGTCGCACGACCCAGTATGGTGTACGCACTCTTTCAAAACTTATGTTCGGTCTGACTCATCATCCTATCGCGATAGTGTCAGGCCTAGCATGGGGCACAGACGCGAATGCGCATAAAGCAGCGTTAGAATGTGGTTTACCTACTGTTGCCGTTATGCCATCGGGACTAGACGACACAGTCATGTACCCGACCATGAATCGTCCACTTGCGCGCCAAATTTTAAAATCAGGCGGTGCGCTCATTTCAGAAAATCCCAACAACTTTAAAGCAATGATTCATTCGTTCGCTCAAAGAAACCGCATAGCCGCCGGCATGTCGAAAGCTTCATTAATTATCGAAGCGGGCGAAAAGTCTGGTACCCTTATCACTGCGCGCTTGGCGCTTGACTATAATCGTGAGGTACTCGTGGTGCCGCATGAACTCGGGCACGACTCCGGCCTTGGGTGTAATACACTTTTGCGACAAGGTGCCACGCTGATTCGAAATAGCGACGATATCCTTGAAGCGCTTGGTTTTAACCCATCACAACCAACACAGCAAACACTTCCAAACGATTTAACCGAAGCAGAAACGGCGATACTTGAGACACTTGAAGAGTCGCTCATTGTAGACGAAGTGATAGTGCGCGCAGAGCTTTCAGCTCAAGAAACGAACGTCGCACTTTCCTCGTTGCTCATACGCGGGTTGATTGTAGAGAGACTCGGGAAGATAGAACGTATATAGTAGAGACATGGAATCACCTACAGTATTTGTTGCGTTCGGCGTTACAGGCGATTTAATGCGACTGAAAATTTTGCCGGCGCTATATGCCCTATATAAAAAAGGTGACCTACCTGAGCGTTTTGTGCTGCTTGGCATCTCCAGGCGCGACTGGAGTAATGCGGATTTGCGCTCTCACATAGCGAGGGCCGTGAGTGAAGGCGACCAAGATTCGCCCGAGCTTACAAACTTTTTACAGTTACTTTTCTTTGTAAACGGCGACGCCCAGGAAAAAGGGTTGTACGACAAACTATCTGAGTCATTTGATGCACTAGAAGCAGCTTGGGGTGGTCCTGCAGACAAAGTGCTCTACCTTTCACTGTCGCCAACGCTCTACAAAGTCGCATTCGAACATTTGCGTCACGCTCCCTTTGCGCAAGATACCAAACGCGTGCGACTCATGATAGAGAAGCCTGTTGGTACAAGCGGCAAATCAGCAGACCGACTGCATACCATCCTCCAAAACACTTTTGAAGAGCGGGCCATTTACCGTGTCGACCACTACTTGGCAAAAGAGGCAATGCAAAACGTACCTCCTATAGATGGCACACTTGTGTCTGAAATTAAAATTACTTTTTTTGAAACAGCAGGCCCGGATACGCGGGGTGCCTTTTATGACGCTACCGGCGCACTTCGTGACGTAGGTCAAAATCATATGCTAGAAATGCTGGCGAGAACTACCATGGATTATTCTCGTTCTGAGGCTTTAGAAGCCCTACCAGTCCTGTCATCCGGCGAAGTAGAGTTTTCGACTACTCGCGGTCAGTATGCAGGCTACCTAAACATTCCCGGCATTGCTCCGGGTTCAGTAACTGAAACGTACTTTAAAATAAGTACGTATATAGACACCTTACGATTCCCCAAAGTACGCGTGGTGCTAGAAGGAGGTAAACGAATGGCTGAGAATAAAAAGGAGATACAAGTTACGTTTAAGGACGGTCGAATTTTGACCCACTCAATTGGAGAAAACAAAGACCGTAGCGAATATGAAATCCTTATCCACGACTGCTTGCGCGGCAATCAAACACTGTTTGTAAGCAAGCGCGAAATCATTGCACTTTGGCGATTTATTGACCCAATTCTTGACGGGTGGAAGACACACCAGACACAACCAAAGGTATACGAACCAGGAACGAACGTACTGTTCTAAATATGTTGTTATTTGCAAATTATTTATTCTCGTTGTATTAGTTAAGCCACTCATGAAGCTAGTTATTGTCGAGTCGCCTGCAAAGGCTAAGACCATTGAGAAGTATCTGTCGGCTATAGACAAGTCCGGCAAATTCATCGTGCGCGCCTCAGTCGGCCACGTACGCGATCTTCCCAAGAATAACAAGCAGGCTATAGATATTCCTGCAGGCTTTGTACCCCACTACGAAGTGGTCGCTAATAAGGCGCATGTTATAGCCGACCTAAAAAAATTAGCTAAGAATGCAGACGAGGTTATATTAGCTACCGACCCCGACCGCGAAGGCGAAGCAATTGCGTGGCATATACAAGAAGAACTTGGCCTTAAGAAGCCGGACCGTATTGTCTTTCATGAAATTACCAAAGAGGCTATTGCTGAGGCACTTGCCCATCCCCGAAAGATTGACGACAACCTTCGACTAGCCCAAGAGGCACGTCGCGTCTTGGACCGTCTAGTGGGCTACGACCTGTCCGGTCTCATTTGGAAAAAAGTTCGCTATGGCCTATCTGCCGGCCGTGTTCAGTCTCCGGCACTGCGTATCATCATGGAACGGGAGCGGGAAATTCGTGCGTTTCTATCGGAAACTTTTTATGTTATTACGGCTCAAACTAAAACTGTAAAAAAAATTGATTTAACGCTGACGTGCGTTGAGGAACCGCGCGATGTGCCCCCTCCGGTTGGTAAAGTAGAAACGGATCGTATTATCGCCGCGGTAAAGAAAGACGGACTCACGGTCGCACATGTAACGGAAAGCGAAATGAAACGCTCAGCGCGGGCGCCTTTTACAACGTCAACTTTGCAGCAGACAGCATCCTCTCGTTTGGGATTTTCGCCAGCTAACACTATGCGTATTGCACAAAAGCTGTACGAAGCCGGGCATATTACGTACATGCGAACCGACTCAACCAACTTAGGCGTACCTGCTCGCGTTGCTATGCAAAAAGTAATTGAGAAAAAATACGGCAAGGAATATGCATATAATCAGACGTATGCCACAAAGTCCAAGAACGCCCAGGAAGCGCACGAAGCTATACGACCGACGCACGTTGAAAAGGATACGCATGGCGCAACTCCAGAGCAAAAAAGACTGTACGACCTTATTTGGCGCCGCACTATTGCTTCACAAATGGCAGATGCAAAGCTACTTAAAACTAAAATAATTGCCCAAACTAAAGACACTACAGTGCCAAAGTTTACTGCAAATGGTTCACGCGTACTCTTTGATGGTTGGCTCAAAGCTGATCCTCAAGCACGGGGTGAAGACGTCGAACTTCCTCTGGTTACATCCGGCGAAATATTAGACGTCAAAAATATTTCAGCAGAAGAAAAACAAACTACTCCCCCGCCGCGCTATACGGAAGCAGGACTTATCAAAGAGCTGGAAAAGCGCGGCATCGGTCGTCCTTCAACGTACGCTTCAATTATGAAAACGCTCGGCGATCGCGGCTACGTGGTTAAAGAAGGTCGTTCACTTATGCCGACTGACACTGGGGATGTTGTTTCAACTTTTCTTGAAGATAACTTCCCCACGTACATTGGCGACACTTTTACCGCCGAGATGGAAGACGAGCTCGACGAAATTGCAAACGGTAAACGCGAATACGCAAAAACTCTTAAGGATTTTTATACGCCGTTTCTTAAAGAAGTTACATTAAAAGACAAAGAGGCAGGAAAGCTTACTGACCTGGGTCCCACACCTGAAGAATTCACGTGCCCGCTGTGCGGCAAAAATATGGTGTTTAAACTTTCGCGCCAAGGAAAGTTCATGAGCTGCGCCACATTTCCTGAATGTACCGGAGCGCGTACTCAAATCGGTGAAATAATTTCAAATGACGCCAGTAAACCTATTGGTAATCACCCCGACACCGGCGAACCTATTTTTGTACTAAACGGTCGATTCGGTCCCTTCGTCCAACTTGGCGAGTCACCACAAGGAAAAGGAAAGACTAAGGCAGCAAAACCAAAACGCGCAAGTATCCCAAAAGAAAAAGACCCGGCAAACGTTACCATAGAAGAAGCTACACACTACCTTGCTCTCCCCCGCATTCTTGGCAAGCACCCTGAAACAAACGAAAACATTTCGGCATCCATCGGTCGATTCGGTCCCTACATCGTGCATCAAAAAGATTTTCGTTCGCTTAAAAAAGATGACGTCTATCAAATTGAACTCACCAGAGCGCTCGAAATTTTAAAAGAAGAAAAAAAGAAACGAGGCTTTGCAAAAAAGAAAGCAAGTTAAGATTTTGGGCTTACAATAAGCGTATGCATATCATGCTCATTTTATAGAACATTTAGTATACTAGAGGCATGCCTGGAGCAAAGGAAATTTTGGATTTAATGAACGGACCTTCTGTAGAGGCCCGAGCATTGGTTGAGAAAGCCTATGCTTTCGCGTATGAGGCCCACAAAGACCATAAACGCTTCTCCGGTGAACCGTATTTTAATCATCTCTTTGAAACAGCCAAGGGCTTGGCAGAGTTGGGTATGAGCGCACATACTGTCGCCGCAGGACTCCTCCATGACTCTGTCGAAGATGTAGGTGTCAAACCAGAGACGCTTGAAGCCGAGTTTGGAAAAGACATCCGTTTTTTAGTCGAAGGGGTTACTAAACTAGGCCATTTTAAATATCGGGGTGCAGAACGTCACCGCGAAAGCCTTCGTAAGCTTCTTGTTGCAACAGGTAAAGACGCACGGGTACTTATCATCAAGCTGATGGATAGGCTCCATAATATGCGCACTTTAAGCCATGTGCCCCCAGAAAAGCGCAAGCGCATTGCACTGGAAACGCTTGAGATTTACGCGGCAATAGCCCACCGGCTTGGTATGGGTCTGGTCCGTCGCGAGCTCGAAGATTTAGCGTTTGAATATGCATATCCTGAAGAATTTACTCAAGCGACTAAACTTTTAACTGAGGCTGAGCAGGAAACTTCAGAACGACTAGAGAAGATGTCACGCGCCCTTAAAACAGAACTCGCGGCCGTAGGCATGAAAAATTTTCATTTAGACCATCGAGTTAAGGGACTCTGGAGCTTATGGCAAAAATTGCAGCGTAAAGGCGGCGACCTTGCGAACGTCTACGACGTAGCAGCGCTTCGCGTTATAGTTCCTGACGTTGCTGAGTGCTATCGCGCACTTGGTATAACACACAAGCTCTGGCAACCACTCCCAAATAAAATAAAAGACTATATAGCTTTCCCAAAACCTAACGGCTATCAGGGACTGCACACTACCGTGTTCTCCGGCGACGGTGGCATCGTTGAGGTACAAATTCGCACAAGCGCTATGCATCAAGAAGCGCAGTTTGGTATTGCCGCACACGTAATGTACAAAGAAAGTGCGGATACCAGCCAGCAAGGTGGTAGTCGTCAGTCGAGCTTTGACTGGATACGCAGCCTTATACCCTCCTTTGGCCGCACGCCCAATGCAAAGGTTGAATCTTCTCAAACACAGAAGCCACGCCACAATAAATATACAGCGACCGATGCACCTGAATGGCTCTCCGAC
>JAYTFN010000004.1:0-12143 GCA_043734325.1 Candidatus Adlerbacteria bacterium | reverse complement strand
CAAGTCATACACGAGTGAAAAGATACGACAGTAGTGCTCACCTAAATACTTATGGAGTGCATACGGACTTTTAGGTTGTGGCAGCATAGTTTCGACGAGAGGCAAGGTCTCTTGGTCGCCATATGCAGAGCTCGATGCCGAGTACACCACCCGTCGCACATGCGTATTTTTTGCAGCTAGTAGGACATTGAATGTTCCATTAACATTCACGTCATGCGCCTCTTCCGGTTTATCGATAGAGAACTGTACCCGCGGAAGCGCTGCTAGATGAAAAACTCCTACAGCATCTTCAAGCTTTTGGAATAGGTTCAAAATAGCTTCTCGGTCGCGTATATCTATTTTATGCAGATATGCCTGAGCAGGAACATGTTCCTCTTTACCCGACACCAATGTGTCTACTACATGCACCTCATAGCCTTCTGCGATAAGCGCGGGTGTCAAATGCGAACCCAAAAATCCTGCACCGCCCGTAATAATAATTTTTTTTAACATGTGATTTTGTTGAAATGATTCCGCGTTTACGTCGATTAAGACGCGGCTTTTTTCTTTTATGCGTTCGTACGCATGAGGATGCGGCGAATAGTTTTAATTGTAATAGACAAGTCCAAAGTGAGCGACCGGTGTTTAAGATAAAAGAGGTCGTAAGATAGTTTCATTTTCGTTGCTTTGACATCCGTCATATGATGCGGGTCGCCGTGGTAATACAACTGAGCCGAGCCCGAAAGCCCCGGCTTAATTAAATGGCGCACGCCGTAGTATGGTATCGCTTTTTCATACACCGCGACGAGCGCGGGCGTTTCAGGGCGTGGGCCGATAAACGACAACTCGCCGACGAGCATATTCCAGAATTGCGGCAACTCGTCCAGTCGTGCGCGACGCAGGACCTTCCCCACTTTCGTGACTGACAATTTCGTCATACCACCCACACCATAATTCCCACCGTCGTTACCGGTCATACTTCGAAATTTGAGAATGCGAATCGTCTTTCCGGCTTGGCCGACGCGTTCAAGGGTGACAAAAATCGGACCGCCGTCATCGAGTTTGATAGCAAGAATAATGAATGGATAAAAGACGAGCGAGAGTAGCCCACCGACTATCGCTATCATGATGTCGAACACGCGTTTAATGATGTCGTAGCCTGTGTGTGCATACAGTGAGACATTTCGCGCAATCCACTCTTCGTTAATTTGACGAAGGGGGACTCTACCAAACACATCTTCGTACAGAGTGGAAATATCTAAGAAACGTATGCCCTGCGAGAGGTAGTTATAGAGTTGGGGAAAAGCGGCAAACACTCGAGAATCTGAAAAATCTGCAATTATAAATCGAGGCCTCAAACGCACTACTTCGACTTCTATTTTCTTTGAAAGCTGCGGCTCGTTAGGGTTAACTACCAAAGCGACTCGTGCCGGCGCAAACTGCGCAATAGCGAGCGCTTGAGTAAGTTCGTCGACTTCTGGCCCTTGGCCCACGATAAGTGCCGGGTCAGTTTTTTGGAGTCCCAGTATTGGAAAGAGAAAGGCACGCCAAAACAAGATGAACAAAAATGATACGAACAGATAAATAACGAGCACTACTTTAGGGGCGATACCATACAATGGCACAAAAAAGAAAAAGATAGCCGCTATAGAAAAATTCAAAATTTGCGCAACCAAAAGCGTGTCAGAAATAGAACGGCGTGCGAGAATTATGGTACGGCTTTCGTAGAGGCCGGCTATAAAGTACACTGCGATCCATACGATAAAAAGTAACGAGAATGGCGCCAAGTGAGTGACAAATAGTCCCCACGCAGGCGGCTCAAAAGTACGCACAAACAGGGTAAACCACAGAGCAAAGGTAAAGAAACATATATCCCCAAAAAAAAGTATTGTCGTCCGGGGGCGAAACATGGTCATATACTTGGTATACATAGTACAACTCATCTATGAAAAGAAAAGTTTTATATATCATCACAAAGTCTAACTGGGGCGGCGCACAGCGCTACGTCTTTAATCTTGCAACAGCGCTTCCAAAGCACACCTTTCACGTCTCTGTGGCATTTGGTGGGACAGGAGTGTCCGGAAGCGCCGAAGGCGAACTATCACATGCGCTTCGGGCAGCCGGTATATCTACATTCAAGATCAAATCTTTTGCGCGCGACGTATCAGTCTGGAGCGATGTACGCGCATTTTTTGAGCTAGTTGCATTGTATAGAAAAGAGAAACCTGACGTGGTTCACTTAAATTCGTCCAAAGCAGGCGGTGTCGGTGCGCTCGCCGCACGGTGTGTGAATTGGAGAAACAATCACAAAATAAAAATTGTATTTACTTCTCACGGTTTAGCGTGGGACGAAGACAGAAACATAGTAGCAAAAGCATTTATATATTTATTTTCTCGCGCAACTTTTGCGCTTTGCCATCAGGTTATAGTTATTTCACAAGACAACTTTAACAGGACACAAAAGTTTGCCAGTATAGAAAAGTACATCCTCATTCACAACGGCTTACCTCCTTTGCAATTTGAAACGCGCGAACGGGCACGAATGTCGCTTGGAATCCGAACAGGTGTGGCTAGTGATAGTAGTACTTTTTGGATAGGTTCTGTGGCCGAGCTCACGCGCAACAAAGGCCTTACCTACTTGCTTGAGGCGGCAAAAATACTAGCTAATTCCGGAAAAAAGTTTCACCTATTTATCATCGGCGGCGGCGAAGAAGAGCAAAGTCTTATTCAACAAATAGCACATGGTAGTCTTGAGCCTTGCGTGCACCTCGCAGGTTTTATGTCCGATGCCTACCGCTACAACAAAGCCTTCGACCTCTTCACGCTCACCTCGGTCAAAGAAGGACTACCAACAGTGTTACTTGAAGCCGGCCAAGCAGGACTCGCGGTCGTCGCAAGCGACATCTCAGGCTCACGAGACATTGTCGAAGACGGCATATCCGGCAAACTTTTTACATCTAAAAATAGTATCGACCTAGCTGAAAAGCTCGCCTTACTTATGGATGACGCGCCTGCACGAGCAGACATGGCAAAAGCGCTGCACCTAAAAGTGGAAAACAAATTTTCAATTAAGCAGATGGAGACTGAGACTCAAAAAATATACAGCTAGGAGTTCTACTGAGTGACGGTTACTGTGCCCACGGTTAGAGTTGCTCCCGCGGGAAGTGAGCCGCTTGCAATGTCTGGAAGACTAATTGTAACTGTATATGTTCCAGCAGGAAGTGCCTTAGCTGTGAATGACCACCTGTTGTTTGTTACTGTCGCACCATGGTCGGTTCCAAGACTACCACTACCATACGCATATCCATCCGTTCGTACTAAATACACTTCGACTAATTCAACATTTGATGCAGCCCCGTTGAGTGTCACGGACCCAGTCTTTGCCGAAAGAGAGCCCTGGTCTATTGTTGCTGTTGGGTTACTTAAGCCACTCGTTACTCCGTATGCCTGTGCCTCAGCTTGAACTTTAATTATTTGTTGCGCTGTAGTGTCCGGGGTAGCTACTGACGGATCAGTTGCAACTATTGTGTTTGATAAGAATGGAAGCTTGGGTTCCATTCCAGGACTAGAACAATTTGCGTTACAGGCCTTTGTATATGCTATATCTTTTATATAAAGGAAATTAGCGGCAGAAAGTGGAATAATTGTTGCAGATTCTCTTTGTTCTGTAGAAAATTGATGTAATCCTCCCATAGTATTTTTAGATACATCTGCAGGTATTGGAAGTTTAGATTGGTCAATTTGTTCACGTGTTGCCTGAGGGGCACCACTCATTCCCATAGGATATTTTTTCATCCATTGATGCGTATTCTTATTAAAGAAATATGTAACAGGTCCGCAAGACCCGCAAGCACCTCCATTTACTGCAATCGATAGGGTTGGCGAATGAAATTCTTGAATTGAAAGTTCTTGATTGTTTCCAGTGATACGAAGTTGTTTAAGCACAGTGCCTTCCGTTATTCCTGGATAAGCATCAACAGTAGTTTGCTGAATTGTCCAAGCGCTTGGATACCAAAACGAAAAACCAAAGTCTGTGTCAGTATATTTAGTCATGCCGGCAACGCTAGATGGTTGTGTGTTAAAAGTTTGAATATTAGAATTTGCACCTCCAGTCACAGATAATCCGCCGCAACTCATCGCAGCGCGGGTTGCAGGCCCGACGATTCCTACAAGAGGTATTCCGTGCGTTTGCTGCCAATTCATAACCGCAAGTTTTGTTATGGAGCCGAAATAGCCGGTCGGACTTACTCCCAGGAACTGCTGAAGCTGCGTAACATCATTACCTTGAGATTTAAGGCTGAGGTTACGCGAAAGTTCCACGCATGAGCCCGTAGACTGCACGGGAGTTGGGATTGGGTCTGGATTTGAAATAGGCATAACGGTCACTTTTCCAGTAAGGGACGCCTGAACATTCGCTATTGTGGTTTGGTCTGCGCCGAAAGACTGGAGTAAGGAAACAATTGCAGATACTTGTGTTGTATTTAGTGAAGAAGCTTGTGCAAAGTTTACTGTGCCCAATAAAGAGAGCGCCGCGGTAGCACCAAACACCCATCGTATAATTATTGATTGCATAAAATGGCTTTGTAGGTATTTATAAGTTTTCCCTACCCACCACTATAGCATCAAAATATTCCATTATTTGTACTGTGCGTAGAGGCTATTCATCGTAACCTCCTGAAAATTCTTTATTCATAGCATCCCTGTGGGTCGCTCGGGCATAGGCACGCATGCCGCATACAATTCCTAAAGCTAGAAATTCCGCTAAAATATGCGACCCTCCGTAACTCATAAAAGGTACCGTCGTACCGGTCACCGGGAGTACTCCCATATTTATTCCAATATGTAGCACGAAGTGCGCAGCTAAATAGCACAACACGCCTACCGTAAACAATGTTTCAAAGTTGGTGGCTCCCCTAGCGGCAGCATGGAGCAGCCGCCAGAAAATAACTCCATACAATGCGAAGGCCATAACAATTCCAACGAATCCCCATTCCTCGGCATATGCAGCGAAGATAAAATCAGTTTGATACTCAGGCAAAAATCGAAGTTTGCTCTGGGTACCGTAGCCAATTCCTTTGCCCCATACACCCCCCGAACCAACCGCGATGGTCGACTGGTAGACATTATATCCTGCGCCGTAAATATCTTGTTTTGGATGCACAAAAGTTAAAATTCTTTGCTTTTGATACCCATGGAATCCATACATCCACATAGCCGAGAACCCCACTACGCCACATGCAATAACCGTAAAAAGATGTTTATGAGAAATACCCGAGAACAACACCATTCCAAGCCAAATGAGCCCAATGATGATAGCGCCGCCCAAGTCTGGTTGGAGTGCAACCAAAACGAAGACGAGCCCGGTGTAAGCGCCGGTGACAATAATATGTCTAAAGTTTTTAATTTCAATATGCCGACGAGAGAAGTATTTTGCTAAAAGTATAATGAGTGCAAGTTTTACAAACTCAATAGGCTCAACACCGATGCCACCAAAAGACAGCCAACTTTTTGCACCTTTTACCGCAGTGCCAAGGACGAGCAAAAAAACAAGTGGCGCTACGAGTAGAGCAAAAAACCCTGCAGCTACACCACTACCGCGCAAAAAGCGCCAATCGATTCGGCATGCACCAAAAAAAACCAATGAGCCGACTCCGAGCCACACGAGTTGTCGAAAGAAGTAGGAGTTCTCTCCGCCAAAAGAATCCATTGTTACAATTCCAAGAATTGTAAGACACGCTGCCGGCACATACATGAGCCAGTCTATAGAATTCTTTTTTTCAGTAAGTTTATTTTGAGTCATTGTGGTTTGTCGGTATTCCAAAAATACTACTAAGAAAGTCTCCACACTATGTAGACTTTTTATAGATATTTTTGCAAAGTACCTTCAGTTTTTAGAACGACGGTAGGATAGAAATTTCAGCACGTTTGATTCCCTCTATGCTTTGCGGCCAGGTAAATACTACAGTAGCAGACGATGCACGTTCCAGGAGCGGAATTGTGCTTTTAGATGCAGCGCGAGCTACGCCCTGACCGTCAAACAATACCGCGGCGACCGTGACGCGGGGAATGTCCTCGAGCAACACATTTTCTATCGTTGCAGTAAGTTTTGTGGCGTCAGGAGATAGGGTTTGACTCACGATACGGATGTTTGGCACGCTTCCGTGGGGCACGCGCTGCCACACAGGAAGGTCTGCGAAGGAAAAGAGAGTGCGAGATATTGTCCGATTTCCAACGTCTATATTTGACTCAATAATCGGAATTGTTTGGACAGGAGGAATGTCCACTATGCCGTCTTTTTCTATTACCAACTTATTGTCGGCATCAAAAAATTGGAAAGCGTACCGTACGGCGTGCGCACCGGTTTCGCCGTTGTTATTTTGAATGTACGCCGCAGCGGTATAGACATTGTTCCCATTGGGAAATGCGCGCACCCATTGCACGACAGGAGCGCGCGCTTCAAGTGGACACACTAAGGAACACGCGCCGCCGCAGTCAACACCAGTTTCTACTCCGTTTTGTTCTTGATCAAAGCACGTTGGAGTAGCAGAAAAAAACTTAAACCAAATAAAAGCCACACATGCAACCGAAATTAAAAATATAACAGTCGAATAGACCAATTTGCGCCGCAAACTCCACGAAAGCGTCATAACCCAATTGTAGCAGAAAATAAAAATCCGACCTCTAGGCTCACAATGCGTTCCAAAACATAATAAAAAACACGATTACAAAAGGTATTGGCAGAAGAGCGAAAAATCTTAAGTAAGGTAAACTTTTATCATTCCTTTTAGAAGTACCTGCCACTGCACCCATAAGTAAAATAATGGGTAAATAAAAAGCGTATTTCGAGAGGATATCTAAATGGCAATTAGTGCCAAGCTCGGATAAGCACCCCCTTGTTTGGAGCTGGGACAATAAAAAAATTGGTACTAGTATGCATGCCCAGATTATTCCAAGTAACTTTCTCCACACTTCTATCATGCCCAAAGTGTAGCACTTATTTAGACCTTCTGTTCTGGCGGCTAGCTACTCTCCCCACCGTTCAAGGTGAGTACCATCGCCACGAGCGAGCTTAACTTCCGTGTTCGGAATGAGAACGGGTGTGTCCCCGCCGTCGAGCCACCAAAACACAAGGTCCAAAGACTTTTGTGTATTCTGTAATTTAATTTTCAGGCGAATGCGTCCATGCCTCAATAGGCAGAACATTTTTTAACATATACACATATTGCACAACCACAAATTATTGCGGCTCTTAAACCTTCCCTCACAAGAGAAGGAAACAATCGATCGATTAGTACTCCTCTGCTGAACACCTTACGGTGCGTACACATAGAGCCTATCAACGTAGTCATCTCCTACGGATCTAATAATGATTATTCATCTTTGAGCCGGCTTCGCGCTTAGATGCTTTCAGCGCTTATCCAATCCAAACATAGCTACGCTGCGATGCCCTTGGCAGGACAGCAGCCACACCAGTGGTTTGTTCACTCCGGTCCTCTCGTCACCTATTCCCCTATTTCTAGGAGGGCAGACTATATCTTCACCCTTCTCCAGTACGAAGTGAGGGCGTCTGCATGTTACCTGTACGCGCCGTCGCTCTACAAGGAGCGATTCGCCTACATACAAGTCCGAGTGTCTTTCAACTCAAGTCGTTACGGGGTCAAATCAAGAGAAGTATAGAATTCTTCTTTTGTCTTTTTACTGCGAGCTTTATAATTCTCGTTTTGAATTACAAGTATCGCAGAGACAACTTTTTCAATATCGCTAGCAGTAAGCGTTTTAAATGTATGCGCAACTAATATGCTACATGCATCTAAAAGCGCTTTTGCTTGTAACTTTTTGAAACGAATGTATGGGAGCAACTGTTCGAGTATTTCGAGCACCTGGACGAAACTGTTTATACGCAGCTCCGTCATACCATCATTTCGCACAGCTATGTATCCATAACCGAGCTCCTTCCGAACCCAAGATAGATCTTTGGCATGTCTGCTGTCTTGGTAGAAGCAAATAGTAGCCATAAATCGAACTCCTCGGATCGAATCTTTTCGTTTCTTCAGTTGCAACATGAGGCTGCCATCTCCATCGAGAAAGCCAGCTATGTATGCGAGATCTTCACTTCTTTTTGATCGACTTCCCACGGTATTATCGTATCGCTTTTCTGGTCCTCAAGCGAATTAGTTATCCACGGACTAGTGGGACAAAAAACTCTAAAACCAAAATGCAATAGACGACTTCACCGTTATAAGCAGAATTTTCAACACACATTTCTGTGCGAAGTAGCAATTTCTTACTAGGAGCAAATCTCATCAATAATCGACGCCTGCAGTAGATAGGAGACCAACCTGTCTCACGCACCTTTTCACTCATTACTGAGTGGATTGGACTGTATCTTCACCTTTTACAAGGTGGTTAATGTTCAGTCTCTACGGGCTCCGGAAATTACTTTTCGGATTCCCTCGGTATTGCCCTACTATCTGTATAGGGTTTTACCGATATCAATTAACTTCTTCGCATATATTCCTATATGCGACCGCCGTGGCGGGTTGGTTCTATCTTTTATATTCTTTTTCTTTATTTAAGACGAAACTTAAATTCTCGAGGGTTCAGACGGTCCAATCCCCCATCTTACAAAGGACAGTCCTTTGTAATTTGAGATTCTGAACGGTCTGAACCCAGCTCGCGTATCACTTTAAATGGCGAACAGCCATACCCTTGGGAGCTTCTTCACCCCCGGGATGTGATGAGCCGACATCGAGGTGCCGAACTCTGCCGTCGCTATGGACGCTTAGGCAGAACTAGCCTGTTATCCCCAGAGTAGCTTTTGTCAGATAATCTTCCACCGCATCTAATACGGATGGTCGGTTCACTATGTCCTACTTTCGTACCTGCTCGACATTTACGTCTTGCAGTCAAGCACCCTTATGCCATTACGCTATCGGCACGGTTTCCATTCGCGCCTAGGGTACCTTAATGAACTCCTCCGTTACTTTTTAGGAGGATAGCGCCCCACTAAAACTGCCTACCAGATACTGTCTCGATCACGTTTTGCGTGACCGGTTAGTACATACAAATTCACAGAGTGGTATTTCACTGACGAGTCCAGGACAACCAAGATCATCCTCTCAACCTCTCCCACCTATGCTACGCAGTAAGCCCATACATACAATATCAAGCTACAGTAAAGCTTCTGGGGTCTTTTCGTCTATCTGCAGGTAACCGGCATCTTCACCGGTATTGTATTTTCACCGAGCTGCTCTCCGAGACAGTTCCCCAGTCGTTACACTATTCGTGCGCGTCTGAACTTACCAGACAAGGAATTTCGCTCTTCTATTCCTTAAAGAAGGACCATATCTTCTGCTTCACACAACCGTAGTGTAAAGCGCACGGCGTATGGCCTCTTCGTGCCGTGTTTGGACTATCTTTACGTCACCGTAAAGAAGGTAGCATTTTTTGAATAGTATATTTTCTTTCTGTTTACTCACACATCCACAATCGTCCCAGTCCTTCCCCACTCAACCGAAGTTGAGCAGAGAACCTTAGGACGATTATAGTTATCGCCGACATTCACCAGGGCTTATAACAGTCACCACAACCCATTGCTGAATTGCAACGCCATTATTTGACCTTCTGGCATTGGTCAAGTGTCACCCCCTATACATCCTCTTACGAGTTCGCAGGGAGCTGTGTTTTTGGTAAACAGTCGCCAGGGAATCTTTCGCTGCGGCCCTTACATAAAGTTTGAAGTAAACCCCAAACCCATGAAGGGCAGGCCTTATTGCGAACTTACGGCCGATTTTTTGCCGAGTTCCTTGGAGAGCACTCACTCGTTCGTCTTACTCTTCTCGAGCTGATCACCTGTGTCGGTTTGCGGTACGGTCGTACGCATGCTGAAGCTTAGAAGTTTTTCTCGGCAGACTCTTCGCCAACGTCCACACCCCGGAGGGCACGTTCCCGAAACTTCTGATTGTTGCAATAAAGCTTATACCCCGGATTTGCCTGGCGTATCAATCTTAAAGTCCCGACGTCAATCCAATAAGACGCGTTAACTTATATTCTGCGTAACTCCATCGCACATGCGCCGGTCTGGGAGTATTAACCCAATGTCCATCACCTCCGGCTCTCGCCATCGGCTTAGGCCCGACTAACCCTTCGCTGATCACCGTTGCGAAGGAAACCTTGATCTTTCGACGTGCGGGGTTCTCACCCGCATTGCGGTTACTTGTGCCTGCATTCTCACTTCTCTACGCTCCACTATGACTCACGTCTTTAGCTTCATTGCGAAGAGAACGCTCTCTTACCGCTTGCCAAATCCGAAGAAATGACAAGCCCTCAGCTTCGGTACCATGCTTTAGCCCCGATTATCTTCGGCGCAGAATCTCTCGATGAGTGAGCTATTACGCTTTCTTTCAAGGATGGCTGCTTCTAAGCCAACCTCCTCATTGTCTACGAAATTCCACCTCCTTATGATGCACTTAACATGGATTTTGGGACCTTAACTTGAGATCTAGGACTCTTCTCCTTTTGACCAGTGGAGCTTAGCCCCCACGGTCTAACTGCCGTATAACACTACCGGTATTCGGAGTTTGATAGGACTCGCGAGTTTTCACCCTGTCGAGTCCTTCCAGTGCTCTACCCCCAGTAGCCAATCAATACGACGCCAGCCCAAAAGCTGTTTCAGAGAGAACCAGCTATTACAATGTTCGATTAGCTTTTCACTCCAACCCACAAGTCATCCCAATGTTTTGAACGGCAAAAGGGTTCGGGCCTCCAGTGCAATTTCTTGCACCTTCACCCTGCTCATGGGTAGCTCACATTGCTTCGGGTCTTATGCACACTACAAACGCGCTATTCACACTCGGTTTCCCTTCGACTCCGGGGTTTTACCCCTTAGTCATGCGCAGTGTACATAAACTCGCAGGCTCATTCTTCAATAGGCACGCCGTACAGGTGTTGCCACCTGATCGACTCCTTGTAGACATATGGTTTCAGATCTATTTCACTCCCCTCTCGGGGTTCTTTTCACCTTTCCCTCACGGTACTAGTTCACTATCGGTCTTTGAAAGTATGTAGCCTTACCGGTTAGTTCCGGCAGATTCACTCAAGCCATTCGTGTCTTGAGTTACTCAAGAGCAAAGAAAAAGTTGTTTTGTTTTCGCCTACAGGACTTTCACCTTCTCGGGTGTCGCTTCCCAGCAACTTCAGCTAACGCAACAATTTGTAACTTTTTGTTTCTCGAAGAAACTATCTTTGTCTTACAACCCCCAACTGGACATATACAATGCAACAAGTTGCACTGTATATGAACAGCTCGGTTTGGGCTCCTTCGTGTTCGCTCGCCGCTACTAACGAAATACTTATTCGTATCTTTTCCTCCAGGTACTGAGATGTTTCACTTCCCTGGGTACGCTTCTTGCATTACTGCAAGATGATAAACATTTCGGTCTATCGAGTTTCCTCATTCGGAAATTTCCGGATCAAAGGTTGCTTGGCACCTCCCCGAAACATATCGCCGCCACGCCGCGTCCTTCATCGCCTTTCAAAGCCTAGGCATCCACCATACGCCCTTAATTTGTTTCCTTTCTCTTGTGAGAGAGAAATGGAAATTTAAGAACCGCAATAATTTGTTGTTGATTTTTCTACTTACTTTATAAGTAGAAATCACTCCGAAACTGTGCTCAATTTCGGAACAAATACAATATTTATTTTTATGTCGTCAAAAATAACTTTCAAGAGTTATTTTTGTTTCGAATGTCCTTACATGCTAGTAAGGAAACATTCGCCTGCCATCTACACGAAGTCGAAAAGACCCAAACGGGAAATTAGTCGTGCGATGGAATTAAATTATCAAAGAATCGAACCTGTGCACTACGCTACTCACTAAAAAAGCCGCCTTAGTGAAGCGGCCGGTCAACCTAGTTGGCTTACCGTCCCTTCTAGCTCTTTTTGGTTATGAGTACCATAGCGCATTTACGAGTATATAGGAGAGTGTATATAGTGTCAAACGCAGCTATATAACCGGAAAATAAGGCTCTACTGGCTCGCAATACTAAGACTATTACTCGCCTAAATAGCAGTAAGCAGTTAGGAGTTAGGAGTTCCTCTCGGTAGTGACCTTACAAAGTAGACCCGACCATGCGCAATGAGCTTGCGGTACCTAGCACAATCGC
>JAYTFN010000003.1:0-7404 GCA_043734325.1 Candidatus Adlerbacteria bacterium | reverse complement strand
AGTAACTGCTCACACCCTTCACTGCACTTTCCTCACCCCTCTGCTAACTTGGACTGATGTCAGCCCCTCTCACACCCAAAGAGATCTATGAGCGCATGCAAGAGTTGCGCAATATCAAAAAACTCCACGAAGCAGCACGTAGGCGGGTGCTACAACAGCACGCCCGTATCAAAGAGCTTGAAGCACAAAACACCGCAAAAGATGCCATAATTCTGTCTCAAGCAAAGATGATTCAACAACTCCAACTACGAGTGGAAGAGTTAGAGCGCATGGTGTTTGGGAAAAAGAAGAAACAAGAGGCCCACGATCCAGATACGCTCGTGTCTCCTCCCAAACCTCGCACACCCCGCAGTACTGACTCCTACCACCGTCCCATCCCCACAGAAGCGGAGATAACCCATCATCAACAACATACGCTCTCCACGTGCCCTGTGTGCGGCGGTGCAGTCGTGCACAAAGAGACTTCGGTGGTATACGAAGAAGACATTGTCCTTCCCACAAAGGATACCAAACCGGGCAAGACCGTCACGAAGCACACGGTAGAGCGGGGGTACTGCCCGCACTGCCACCAATGGCATAGCGCTGCCCCACACCTCACCGCCGCGGTGTTCATGGGAGAGAAGGTACAGCTCTACATCTGCTACCTGTCCATCATCATTCGTTTGTCCTTTGGGCAGATAGCTACCCTGCTTGAAACTACCTATGCACTCTCTGTATCTGACGGTGAAATTGCCAAGATACTGCTGAGAGAAAGCCGCCACTTGCGGCCTGCGTATGAGGTACTCAAGGTGGGTATACAGCGGCAAAAGGGCGTCCACTATGATGAAACTCCTTGGAAGGTGGGGCACGGAGGACAGGGCAACTTTGCCTGGGTCATGGTTGGAGCAGAAAGTACGGATGCGGTGTTTGTGTGCGGCAAAAGTCGCGGCAAAGGAGTAGCCGAGACACTCAGGGGAAGAAGTCGGGGTGTGGGTATATCTGATGATTATGGCGCATACCGCACGCTTTTCACCTACCATCAACTCTGCTTTGCCCATCCCCATCGCAAACTGCGAGACCTGGCGACCTCTGACACGCTGGAGAGGTCTGTCCAAGATACGTGTAGAAAAACCTTTGCAGCATTCGGCACCCTCTATCAAGATGTGCGCATGGAGCTTGCAAAAGAGTGGCATGCACAAAGAAACAAAGCAGCGAGGGGGCGCTTCATGGCACGACTGCGGCGCATCAGTGTGTCTCACCCCGATGACCCAAAGAAGTTGACCCAGATCAAAGAAGGGTTGGGCAGGAACCTCGCCAACTACTTCACCTGTCTGTTGCACTCAGGCATTCCGTGCGACAACAACAAAGCAGAGCGGGCACTGCGGCACTTGGTGTTGAAGCGCAAAGTATCCTTTGGGTCAAAGACTGCCCAAGGAGCTGAGGCTACGGCTGTTCTTCTGTCAGTGCTCCTTTCGCTCTTCTGGAGGAAACCCAATGATTTCTTTGGGGAGTATATGGCGCTTAGGGGTGTGGGGGTGTGAGCAGTTACCACACACAAAATTGACATAATAAGTTTTATTTGTTATTGTTGTATTTCATGGATAAAAAAGAGGTAGATAAATTAGTTAAGGTACCAGAGCCTGAAAAGCGTCATTCGCCTCTTCGCGAGCCACGAAAGACTTTCCAACAAGATGGACACTGGATAGAAAAGCCAAATAAAACGGCTATTTTAGTATGCGACTGTGGAAATCGTTATCTTAAAACTCGACGTAATCAACTCAAGTGTCTTCGTTGCTTCTCTCTTTCTCTCTAGCGAGGCATTCACTACTAATTCAGCTGATACGCCCTATAGTGATGCGCGGGTCGAGCTTAACTTAAACAGATACCACTGTTACACCAGCAACAACCCCTGGTACACCGAACACTGGTGCAGGTGGAGACGCTCAACAAACGTGTTACTCCTTGCAGTGTCAGCCCTTATCGCGGCATTAGGTGCGACATATGTACTAAGGCAGTATGGTGCTCGCTAGTTTTCCAAAAAGTTGGAAACAGTCTCGCTACGCCTAACCTTAGGAGTGGCGAGACTGTTTTTATGCCTATGCAATATGTAACTCAATGATATATGCGGAAAAAAGCTAATACGATACTAATAATACTTGCCATACTCGTGGGGGTAGTCGTATTTTCTACCACACTCGTTCGTGCTATTTGGTATGCACCCAATGAATCAGAGTTTTCTGCACCAGTGCCTGCTGTTACAGTTCGTGCGACTAGCACACCTTCGCCGCACCAATGGCCGGTTGTATTACGAATCCCGTCACTCGGGATTAATGCACCTGTGCAATCGGTAGGTATGAGCAAAAAAGGAAACATGGCTGTGCCGACAAATTTTACCGACGTTGCGTGGTATAAGGGCAGGGCAGCACCCGGTCAAGTGGGAAGTGCTGTATTTAACGGTCATGTAGATAATGGGTTAGGAATGGACGGTGTGTTCAAGCATTTAAACGAAGTTCAGGTGGGAGATATCATTTTAGTGGATTCAAAGGATGGAAAAACATATACATATGTAGTCGAGCAAATCAAAAACTACCCGTATAAGTCGGTGCCAAACGAAATGATTTTTAATGCAACTGATTCAGCTCGGCTTACTATCATAACGTGTGAAGGTGCCTGGGTGGCCGGGGAAAAAACATATGATCATCGACTCGTTGTATTTGCAACACTATCGGATTAAGAATAACTAACATGATACAATGACCGCAATGTCAAAAAGAGCATTGTCTAACGACAAGCCTATAGATACAAAATTTCTGCTCCAGGTGGTTCAACCAGGACTCGTAGGACTCATGGACGGTTCAGTCTCAACACTAGCTCCACTATTTGCCGCGGCGTTTGCGTCGCACGATCCGCATGTGACATTTCTGATTGGTACTTCGGCGGCGACCGGTGCAGGAATCAGTATGGCGTTTGCAGAAGGACTTTCAGATACCGGTCATGAAACCGGTCGAGGTCATCCGTTTGTGCGCGGTGGCATTATAGGCGCTATGACGTTTATTGGAGGTATCGTTCATACCTTGCCGTTTTTACTCCCTAGTCTGCATGCGGCACTCTATGCAGCTTATTTTGTTGTAGGTGTCGAGCTCATTCTGATAGCCTACATTCGATACTATTACTTTAAAACAAGCTTCTGGCTATCTATGTTTCAGGTGGTATGTGGTGGCGCTTTAGTAGTCGCTGCAGGCCTCCTGATAGGAAGCGCTTAAATTTTAAAAAGCTGATATGATACACTAAATAAAACTTATTAAGTATTCATCTAATTATACTCAATGTATGAAAACAAATTCAATGGTCTGGGCAACGGTTATTTTACTTCTAATGCTTGGGCTTGGGTGGTATTTCTGGAACCAAAGCAGCTCATCAACCATAACGCAAACTCCCTCACAGACTGAAGAGACGGTACCTAGTCAGATCCAAGTCACCCCTAGTCCAACAGTGGATACTGCTCAGCCAACCGCAACCAATACCCAGGCAACAGTTCCTGTTGGAGCGGCAGCACCTATGGCCGCTACCGTGACCTATGACGGTAAAAAATTCTCACCCGCATCGGTCACTATTGCTAAAGGCGGTACAGTATCCTTTATAAATTCCGTCGGTAAAATGTGGGTAGCTGCTAACCAACATCCGACGCATACGGAATATGATGGTACTTCAAGGCAGCAGCATTGTGCAGCAGGAGTAACCCCGTCGTTTGACCAATGTATTCCCGGTTCAAACTACAGCTTCACTTTTAACAAAACCGGTTCGTTTGATTTTCACGACCATATGAATCCAGCCGCAGAAGGAAAAGTTATCATTAAATAATCTGTATGTTGTTCAACATAACGGCGCAGCGTATACTCCGCGCTGGAGTTGCGTTCGCTTTTCTGTATCCTGCGGTGAGTGCCGTTTTTACTCCTGACTCTTGGATAGGGTATTTCCCATCTATCTTGCGTGGTGTGGTCCCGGATCTTGTGCTGCTCCATTCCTTCGGATTCGTCGAAGCGGTACTTGCACTTTGGATAGTGTCTAATAAAAAGATTTTTCTCCCCTCGCTTACGGCAACCGTAATGCTTGTTGCGATTGTTGTACTAAATGTTTCGCAATTCGAAATAGTTTTTCGTGACCTCTCTATAGCTGCTGGTGCGCTTGCGCTTGCAGTTGATGCGTTGCAAAAAAAATCAAAACTATAGCTACTTTAGTGTCATCGACAGGATGGTTGTTGATAACAGAACTTTTGTATATATAGTAGAGCAATGCTTATGCGACGAAACAGAATACAATATCTAAAATTACGCGAGCAGGCGCGCTCGCTCGCCGCATCCCGAATTATACACTTTAACAGTCACTATCAGGTGCCAATAGGCAAAGTGTTTATAAAAAATCATAAATCACGGTGGGGAAGCTGCAGTGCAAAGGGGAACTTAAACTTTAATTATAAAATTGTGTTACTTCCACTTTCGCTGACTGACTATGTAATCGTACATGAACTCTGTCATCTTAAAGAGTTTAACCACTCAACTAAATTTTGGGCAAAAGTCGCAGAAACTTTGCCTAATCATAAAGAACTTCGCTTACAGTTGCGCGACATCGAGCGAGTAAAAGAGCCAATCAAAAAGGTGTGGCGATTCCCGTGGATATGATTGTGTAAAGTTAATTCAGTTGCTCTCCCCGTACCATTTGTTATCCTTACTCCTTTACTCATAGCCTTACTTAAAATATATGGACCTAAATAAAGTACCTAAACAGTTTTGTGAAAATGTTGTTATTGGACTTTCACAAGAGTTGTTTGTTATGGGGATGTTAAACGGCGAAGGCGGCTCATTCTTCGCGTTGACACCTCAACATATGAAGCGTCTGTCCCAATACTTGACCCATCAAATAACAGAATATGAAAAGAATTTCGGTGCTATAAACGCACAATGGTCCCCATTTGTGCAAAGTCCCATACAAACAAAGGATTTACGGGGTCCAAATATAAGTGACGATTCAAGCGATGATGCCTCATAAGTATCGGTACTGACTCAACAAGGCCTTTTCTTTTTTCAAAAATAATTCCCAGTATTTTATCCACACGAATTTGTGTATCTTGTGTATATCTTCATAAAACAAGTGCTACAGTTATACACATGAATAAGTCATTGACATATAAACAGCAGCGCGTGCTGGACGCTGTAAAGAGTTATTTAGAAGTAACAGACCTATCGCCAACTCTGGAACAGTTGCGTACCAAGTTGGGCTTTGCATCCCTTAGAACCGTTGTGCAATATCTGGATATTCTCGAAACTAAGGGCTATATAATTCGTCACCGCGGTTTCAAACGAAACATAGAACTGCGTAACGCAGATGGAGCATGGGGAACAGTCTCTATTCCGGTCATAGCAAACGTCGGCTGCGACGATCTCTCTGTCTTTGCTCAGGAAAAATGTGACGAATATATTGAGGTAGATAAAAAAATAGTAGACGAAGAGGATGGTGGAATAGTTGCTGTACGAGCTATAGGAGACTCTATGAATGATGCCGGTATAAACACCGGAGACTATGTACTCATCCGATTCACCAACGATGCCCAAAATGGGGATAGGATAGCGGCAATTGTGAACGACATGGTAACAGTTAAACGTCTAGAGAGGAGAGACGGTATGACCATCCTCTGGCCTGAGTCTAAAGATCCTAAATTCAAACCTATAATCCTTCGAGAAGACTTCAAAATTGCCGGCAAAGTACTGTGTGTCATCCCTGCGCCGCAAACCGAAATGACTGAAGTGGTGCCTCTTCAGGAATATATGTAGGACGCGTTACAAAATTACACTTTACATGTACTAAAATGTAATAAAAATAAAAATTGTAAATGTAGGTAGAAATGCATTGTGTAGGGGGAAAAGTACTGAAAAGGTATACTGTGCGTGTGAATAAGGCACGACTTGAGTTATGTAGCGACGGGGTGTTTGCGATCATGATAAGAGTTCTTGTTCTTGCGAGTAAAGTTCCTAACTGGCGCAACCCAAGCGATTCTGATCTTTGGTTTGCAACAGACTAATTATAATATGCGCGCACTTCTACTTTTTTCACTGACTATTGGGTTGGCAACTGTTGCTCTCATGCTGTGCCTAACTTTGTACGTAATAGGGGCAACTCATTCTTCAATATTTTATTTTGCTCCCGCAACACCTAAAATGCAGGTAGCGCTCGTACTGGGAGCCTCTGTGCGAACAAATGGAACGCTTTCAGTCGTACTTCAAGAACGAGCCGACGCTGCAATTCGGCTCTACAATATGCATGCCGTTTCTAAGATTTTAGTCAGCGGTGACAACAGTGGTATTGCGCACAACGAGGTATATCCTGTTGGAAAATACCTGGTGAGTCACGGTATACCAGTGGCAGATATATTTTTGGATTATGCTGGGTTTGATACCTACAGTAGTATGTATCGAGCAAAAAACATTTTTGGTGTTACCTCAATGGTAATAACAACGCAGCGCTTTCACTTGCCTCGCGCGCTGTACATTGCTCGCGCGCTTGGAATAGACGCGGTGGGGCTTGATGCGTCGCTTTCGGGCGATCATTACCTTACCAATGCATTGCGCGAAATACCCGCAACCAATAAAGCAATTTTTGACCTTAGTATAGGACGTATACCTCAGTATCTTGGTCAAACCTACTTTGTTACTGGTGACGGTTCGGCTACGTGGGTCGGTCCAAAAGCAGAAATGATATACTTTACACATGAATGATGACAACATGCCACAGACTGAAGAAGAGTGGAAGGCTCGTCTAACTCCAGAGCAGTTCGCTGTACTACGACAGAAAGGAACAGAAGCGCCATTTTCAGGTACATTGCTGAAAGAAAAGCGCGACGGCAATTATCGCTGTGTCGCATGTGGCAATGCGCTTTTTTCTTCAAATACAAAATATGAATCTGGAACCGGCTGGCCTTCTTTTGAAGATGCGCTGCCGGGTGCGGTAAAATTTAACGTCGATGATTCTCACGGTATGCACCGCACGGAGGTTGTGTGTGTGCAGTGCGGCTCACACTTGGGTCATGTGTTTGAAGATGGACCTGAGTCTACAGGAAAAAGATATTGTCTCAATTCTGTTTGCCTGGAATTTGACGAAACAAAATAACATTTAATAAAACGAGTACTGGCTGCCGTTTTTAATCAGGCGGAGGTTACTCATTGTTTATGGAGTCGTGTGGCCATTTGAGAGCCTCAAGGGTATACTATTTTAGTTAGTTACCAATAATCATATCTATAGTATGTCTAGTGCAATAAAAATTCTTGTAGTGCTTATCGTGCTTGCTGGCGGCGGATGGGTCGTATGGTGGAGTGGATGGCTTACTAAACCGGAACCTGTCATTACTGCAAAAACGCAAACCGCGACCACTAC
>JAYTFN010000002.1:0-1277 GCA_043734325.1 Candidatus Adlerbacteria bacterium | reverse complement strand
AGCTGATTCGAAGTGGAAAAAGGCGCGGTTTACTTGATCTTTGTGAATCATGCGTATTATTTGCTCGACGAGCAACTTTGGACTAGGATCGAAAACAATGTGGTCGTTAGGGCGGTGACCGTTTTGTAAAATATTTCTGATTACTTCGTCGGTCTGCCAGTCACCTTCAAATACTCCAATAGGCTTGCGGTCTTCGAAAGCAATAGTAAATTCGTGAATAGTGCCAATGCGGCCACATCCAAACAGCATGGCGTCGGAGGATCGAGTAAAAATAAGGTCACGACCAGGATATCCTAAACCTGTATAGATAATAAGGTCATGATATTCAATCGGTAAGTTATATACTTCGACGTGCTCTTTTTCAGAGTTCGCTGGCGACAATCCTAGCACCGTGCCTTTTTCTTGTTTTGCGCCCATAGCTGCCCATAGTGGGAAGCCGGTCGTAGCACCGGTGACCAGTACGGCACCTTGGCGCGCCACCTCACATCCCAGTTCTAAAGCTTTGTCGTATGCGTCAATACCGCAGTGACCCGTTTCAGCAGCACCAGAAATACCTATTTTTACCTGTAAATTTTCGGACTTAAGCGCCATATAATTTTAGTATAACACTACAGTTGAATGAGGGAGCTGTTCCCTACTTCGGGCGAAGTTGCTCTTGTTCCAAGATAATCGCGAATGCGTTGGACCAAAAAACCGGCAGCGGCAGGCTCGCCCATAACAACAAACACTTCTTCCAACGAGTCACCCACACTGTTTACGAACTCTAAAAGCTGCTCGCCATCCATGTGTGCTGAGTATCCATAGAGCTTTTCTACTTTGCACATAACCGACACGTCCACTCCTTGTATCTTTACTTTTTTTGCGCCTTCAACGAGCCGACGACCGAGAGAGCCTGCCGCTTGAAAACCAACAATGAGAAGCGTCGCAGTTTCATCCGGTAATAAAACTTTTTCAAGTCCCACCACTCTACCACCATTACTCATTCCAGAGCCTGCAAGAATAATTTTTGTCTCACCAGATTTATACAAATCTTTTGATTGCTGCATGGTTTCTACATAATGAAGTTCGGGGAATGAAAAGATATGTTCCCCATCCTCGACCCGCTTTTGTATTTCTTTACTGAAGTATTGCGGAAACTTTTCAAAGGCGGCGGTTATTTTCTCCGCAAGTGGAGAGTCTAAGAACACCGGCACTGATGGAATTCTCTTTTCCAATAACAATGCTCGTATATCAAATAAAAGGTCTTGAGTGCGCTCAGTAGAAAATGCAGGAATCAG
>JAYTFN010000001.1:0-2177 GCA_043734325.1 Candidatus Adlerbacteria bacterium | reverse complement strand
TTGTTCGCGGCGTACTCTCGCGCCTTATTGCTCCCCACTTCGACCACTTTCTTGACCTCTTCATCGCTAATACTGTCCCGCCTTTCACGCATCGGACTTATGAATATCTCTAGGTCTTCAATAAGCGCGTCTTTTAAATTTTTGTACTTACCTTTATTAGATTCATACAGCTGGGCGAGGCGCTCTTCAGGATGGAAGAGTTTGTGAATGTTGTATACATTCTCCGGCCTCTCTCCACTTGAATCGGTGACTATGCTCATGACTGCTTTGACCACTTCGTCTTTGCTGCCAAAAAGCGGGATGGTGTTTCCATAGCTCTTGCTCATTTTTTTGCCGTCGGTCCCGGGAACTATCCCCGCTCCTTCAAAGATAATTTCCTTAGGCTCTTTAAATGTCTGCCCAAACGCAAGGTTAAATTTTGCGGCGACTTCGCGCGCGTACTCAACATGTTGCTTTTGGTCAAGGCCCACCGGCACAACGTCTGTGTCGTACAGGATAATGTCGGCAGCCATAAGTACGGGATAGGTAAAGAGTCCGACGTTTGCCTCTAAACCTTTCGCAACCTTGTCCTTATAAGCGTGACCAAGTTCAAGCATCGACACCGGCACGACGCAGTCCAGTATCCATGCCGCCTCAGTATGTTCCTGGATTCGCGATTGCTGAAAAATAGTCGCCTTAGTTGGGTCTACACCAACAGCCAGGTAGTCGCGTACAACGTCGAAAATATTCTTTCGAAGCTCTTTTGGGTTTCTAAGAGAAGTGAGTGCATGATAGTCGGCTATCATCAGGTAACTTTCGTAGTCGAGATACGTATCCAGAAAAGGCTTTAGCGCACCAAAATAATTGCCGATATGCAAAGCCCCGCTCGACTGCAACCCCGTCAAAAGCCGTTTTTTTTCCGCCATAATGAAATTACTATAGCAAGAAACCCATTATTTTGCGCTGTTCATAAAACTTGACAGTTCAATATAAACATGTAATACTGCTCGGGTATTGATCTTTATCAACTTGGCACAGGAGGGCCAGTAAATGTCAGAACTGAAGACTGCTGCAGAAACACTACAGGCGTATCTAGGAACATTGGCACACTTTGGCGACGACCGGATGTTGTCGTTGGAAGATGTTCACCAGGCGGCAGACATCGTCTGCAACTATGCTCGAGCCGAGGGCATCAAGTTGGAGGACCTGGTCCCTGATGAACAAATTCGCGCTACCCTTCTGGCGGACTCGGCAGAACATCAGAGGTCTGTCCAGAAATATGAAGATGCTATGGCCGAGATGGACCTACCACCTGATGATGGCGATCTTAGTGTCCAGGCACTCGATGACGGCGGATATCTCGATCCCGACGACGAAATATAGGCTCATCCGAATAGCCTCAAACGGGAAGGCGCATCAGTTGATGTGCCTTTCGATTTTATATCCCCTCTTCTTTTAGTTTTTCTATCAGCTTTTTTGCTTCTCTTGAAAGTTTATGCGGAAGCGTTATTTTTATTTTAACATAGAGGTCGCCTCTTTTGCCTCTGGCACTTGGAATACCTTTGCCGGGGATGCGCAGCAATTCGCCATGTGTAATACCTGATTGAATGATGAGGGTATCCTCGCCGTCGAGAGTAGGAATTGTATACTCGGCTCCAAGGAGCGCGTCGGAAAGTTTAATGTTGAGCTCGGTAATAATGTTAGGACCGTCTTTTTTAAAGCGAGGGTCTGGACGCACGTGGACTTTAACATACAGGTCGCCGGGTGTGCCTCCTGAAATTGCTTCGCCACCGCCAGTGAGTCGTATCATTTCACCACCATCGATACCTGAGGGAACCATAATTTCGATTTCCTCTTGTTTTCGATAGACACCCTCGCCGCGGCAGGTGTGACATTTTTCTTTTGGTACCTTACCTTGTGCGTGACAAAAGCGGCACGGACTTTCCATAGTAATAGCTCCAAAAAATGAATTGCTTGATTCATGAAGTTTTCCCGTTCCGTTACAGTGAGTACAGGTGTCGAGTTGTGTACCTGGCTGTGCACCTGAACCGTGACACGTTTCGCATTTTGCTGTTTTTGCCAGAAGTACTTTACGACGGACGCCAAACACTGATTCTTTAAAGGTTAGCTCAAGATCAATTGAAATATCCCGTCCACGCCGCGCACGACCGCCGCCTTGACCTGCAAAGAAGTCATTA